>JBDKHQ010000001.1:0-17045 GCA_039797585.1 Pseudomonadota bacterium
ATAGATACGCACCTAATATTGCTGCATCATTGTTGATCCAGCGATAACCTAAACCGAGATCGCCATACCATTGTTGATCACTGCCATACGCGCCTTGCGGATCCACATAGAGATTATGCTGCTCGTCGCCATCTAAAGAAACCATCAAATCGGCTTGGCCTACCGTATAGACTCCCGTATATGCATTCGCTGAAAAGCGCGCTGGTAAAGACCCGCGTGCTTGTAGGTTCGATATAAAAAAATAACCGGTATAAATATAAGACAGATTATCGGCTTATAATAATCGCCCTTCTTGTGCATAGTATTTCCTTATAGCTATACCAAATACTGCTAAATAAATCACAAAATTTATTTTATTAATTTTTAAAAATTTCTAATCTTGCATCCCTTGTGAAGGTAACATCACTTTTGGAAGGGGTTTATTAAGACTCGCTAAATCATCGGGTGGAATATTTAATAAGTGTAAAGCATTATTCATCACATGGGAAAAAATAGGTCCGGCAGTATAACCACCATAATACAAACGACCTTTTGGATCATGCAAAACGACTGCTACGACTAAATGTGGCTGACTTGCAGGAGCAATACCAATAAAAATACTATTATAGTGATGTTTTTCATATCCATGCGCACCGACTATACGCACAGTACCGGTTTTTCCCGTGACTCTATACCCGGGAACTCGCGCTAATGGTGCTGTTCCACCTTTAGTCAGCACTGACTCTAACATGTCTAAAACTTCCCTACTGATAGTCTTATCCATCACGCGTTGGCCTATTGGCGCTTCATTTTGCACTTTTAGAAAAGTAACAGGAATTTTGACACCGCCGTGTGCTAATACCGCATAAGCTTGCGCCAATTGTAAAGCAGTCACTGAAATTCCATAACCAAATGATAAAGTCGCCAGTACAAAAGGATTCCAAACTTTAAAATTTGGCAAACTACCGGTTCTTTCCCCCGGGAAGCCGCTTTGCGTAATTTGACCGAAACCAACTTGATTTAAAGTATTCCATAAATTTTCTGCGGGTAAGGAAAGAATAAGCTTAGACATACCCATGTTGCTAGAAATCTGTAATATCTTGGTCAAATCCATTACGCCATTATTGCGTTCATCCATAATTCGCTTACCGGCAACAATCATCCAACCCGGTGATGTATCGATTTCACTATTGGGAGTAAAGTGATCACTTGCTAACACACTCTCCATACTAAAACTTTTGATAGTGGATCCAGGTTCAAATAAATCAGTTAATGCACGATTACGTGTACGCCCATCCTGCGCTGTTAATCGGTCATTAGGATTATAAGAAGGCCAATTCGCCATCGCTAAAACTTCGCCGGTGTTAACATCGAGCACTACCACCGATCCTGAATCAGCTTGATATCGCTCGATACCAGTCTTCAGTTCTCTAAAAGCAACATATTGAATGCGTTTGTCGATGCTTAATTCTAAGTCATGCCCGGGTCTTGGTTGACGTATCGATCGTATATCCGCTACAACATGTCCTAATCGATCTTTAATCACTTTTTTTAAGCCGGATTGACCTTCTAACCAATTATTGTAAGCTAGCTCTAAGCCTTCTTGCCCTTTATCATCCACGTTGGTTAAACCCACCACATGCGCCATCACCGGTCCTTCTGGATAATAACGATGATACTCATTTTGTAAAAATACGCCGGGTATTTTTAGATCTTTAATTTGTTTCGCTAAACTTGGATTTAAACCACGTTTTAAATAGACAAATTCTTTAAATTGACCATGTAACGCTATCTCATGAATAGTATTCGGAGAAATTTTTAAAAAATGACTTAATAAAGAGAGTTGTTGCTGATTAGGCTTAAAATAAGCAGGATCCATCCAAACAGCATCTACAGGTGTACTAATAGCTAAAGGCTCGCCATGGCGATCCAAAATCATACCGCGATGTGCGGGAATATTTAAAGTACGCACGGTTCTTGCATTACCTTGATTACGCAAGAACTGACGGTTAATTATCGTTAAATTGATGAGTCTACCAATTAAAGCTAAGGCGATGATCAATAGTATAAAAACCACTATCATTAAACGCCATTGATTTGTCGAAGCGATAGGGATGCGTTTGTTTTTTTTGAATAAAATCAATCAGTAACACCGTTTAGAAAAAGATCGAAGTGCATTCTAAGCTGACTTTGTTAATAACACCGTGTTTTTCATTTCGGGAATTCGCATTCCTAATTCTTGTTGCGCCAAGGTTTGTATTCTCACGGGTGCCACCCAGGTATTTTCTTCAAGTAGGAGTTGGCTCCATTCTGTTTTTAAATTATCGTGATCTTGCTGACTTGCTTGTAATTGACTATATAAATTACGTTGTACGGTTTTTATATAGATAACTGAAAGTGCTGAAGATAATACCGCCAATGTTAGTAAAATGAGTCCTAACATCTTTAAGGAAACGACCCAGCTTTGACCTCGTTCCCAGGTCAAAGAACTTTGTGTTAAAGCACGTGCTGCCATATTCATGAAATTTTCTCCGCAATTCGTAACACAGCGCTACGCGATCGTGGATTGGCTTGAATCGCATACGCATCCGGTTTAATCCCTCGACCTAAATTTTTTAATTTAGGTCTCCATTCAGCTGGCATGAAGGGTAGCTTTTTTAATTCCACCGCTTCATGCGACTGTTGACGAATAAAACGTTTTACGATCCGATCTTCTAACGAATGAAAGCTAATGACTAGCAAACGCCCACCTATCTTCAATACTTCTATAATTTGTTCTAAGCAGACCTTTAAATCTTCCAACTCATTATTTATTCGAATCCGTATTGCCTGAAATGTTTGCGTAGCGGGATGTTTATGTCTCTCCCAACGAGGGTGAGCTAACTTCACCACATTCGCTAAATGCACCGTCGTTACAATAGGCCTTAGTTGTCGTTCTTCTGCTATTGCTCGAGCAATACGCTTTGCATAACGTTCTTCGCCATAGTCCTTTAATACTTGTGCAATTTCCTTCTCTTGTGCACAAGCTAGCCATTCTGCTGCGCTGAATCCTGTTTTTGGATCCATACGCATGTCTAATGGTCCATCTCGTAAAAAACTAAATCCTCTATCCGCTTGATCTAATTGGGGTGAAGAAACTCCTAAATCTAATAACAGCCCCGACACCTGCCCCATGATTCCTTCGATTTCTGCTATTTCCTTGATCCGCTTAAATGAATCCTGATAAATCTTAAAACGCTTATCATGACCCCATTGCTGTTGTGCATAAGCTACGGCTGCAGGGTCCTTATCGATAGCAATTAACCTTCCCTGCTCTCCTAAATTGCGTAAAATCTGTCCGGCATGTCCACCTCGCCCAAATGTGGCATCGATATAAATCCCATCGGGGGCTATAGCTAAATATTCAACTACCTCTGTCAGTAAAACGGGTTGATGCTGTTCTTGTTTTTGCATCTGCAAACGCCTACAACGCTAAATTCTGTAACTCATCAGGTATACTTTCGGGCTTAACTGTCTCTGAAATCCATTGAGTACGATAATCGTCCCATTCGCTGGCACCCCACAACTCAATTTTTCTACCTTGACCTACGACCACAATTTCTTTTTCTAAATGCGCATAATTTCTTAACAATGACGGCAATAAAATTCGGCCATTAGTATCTAAATCCAAGTCTGTTGCATGACCTATCAGTAAGCGCTGAATACGCCGCACTGCCGGGTTAAAGCTTGGTAAAGCTTGCAATTTTTCTTCGATGATTTCCCATTCCGATAAAGGATAAAGCAATAAACAAGGAGACTCGGTATCGATGGTGAGTACTAGTTGAGGTTCTTTATCTGTAGGTAGCAACTGTCGATAGCGAACCGGTAACTTGATCCGGCCTTTCGCATCGATCACTACCAAATTTATACCCCGAAACATAATTTATCCCATTTTTGCCCACATTTACCCACTATTTGCCACTTAATTACACTATAGGAATTAGAATTGCTTCTTGTCAAGCATTAGCTCGGCGGGCTTGGATAAATGTGTTTTATAGGCACAATAAAGCGCAGATGCACTATAAAAATTGGAGAAATAATTACCTGAATAGTAATACTTTAGAAAAGAGAGTCAGCCGATAAGCCGGGTTCTGTCGTGGACAGTCATTCATCTAGGATATACGTCACCATACACCTCAAGCGACCTACCCGAACCTAGCGTGGGCCACGCCTAATAGGTTCCTATTTGGTCTTGCTCCAAGTGGGGTTTGCCCTGCCATCACTGTTACCAATGATGCGGTGTGCTTTTACCACACCTTTTCACCCTTACCTAACTATAATTTCACCAAAGAAACTATGGTTTTGGCGGTATATTTTCTGTGGCACTTTCCGTAGGCTTACACCTCCCAGGGATTACCTGGCACTTTGCCCGATGGAGCCCGGACTTTCCTCTGTAAAAATACAGCGACTGTCTAGCCAACTCTACTTGGGCGTTAGCGTACTATTTTTTCACAGTGCATTGCAATACAATTAAAAAGTTTTATTGGAATATTGATTGATAATTAAATTGAGGTATCTTTTGAAAAAACTGTATATAGGTTTAATGTCAGGCACAAGTATGGATGCAGTGGATGCTGCCTTAGTTGATTTTTCTAATGAACAACCGAAGTTAATTGCTATATACAAATCCCCCTTACCTAGTACTTTGCGAACCGAGTTAACCAAGCTTTACAGCACTGACTCCATCAATATAGTAAAATTTGCTGAACTCGATCAAAAAATTGCATTAATTTCAGTGGAAGCAGTAAAAGAATTATTAGCAGAGAGTCAATATTCAGTTAAAGATATTTTGGCCATAGGTAGCCATGGCCAAACCGTTTTTCATTATCCACATCTTACCTCCTACCCTTTTACGATTCAGATTGGCGATCCTAATATTATTGCCGAAAAAACCGGTATTACTACCATTGCCGATTTTCGCCGGCGCGACATTGCCGCCGGAGGTCAAGGAGCACCGCTCACACCCGCTTTTCACAACACGGTTTTTCGTAATACAAAAGAAGATACAATTGTGTTAAATCTCGGTGGGATTGCCAATATCACTTACTTAGCTGCAGATTTAAAAGCGCCAGTTTTAGGTTTTGATACGGGGCCGGCTAATTGTTTACTCGATCAATGGATACACTATCATCTAAAGCGCTGGTTTGATGAAGATGGCGCTTGGGCAGCGAGTGCTACCGTTGATGAAGCCTTGTTAAAGCAATTTTTATCTGATCCTTATTTTCAATTAAAACCTCCCAAAAGTACTGGCCCGGAATACTTCAATTTTAAATGGATCGAGACGCAACTCGCGACACTAAACCGGCAGTTGGAACCTGCTAGTGTGCAAGCAACACTTTGTGAACTAATTGCAGCCAGTGTTGCCCAAGCCATACTCGATTTTAAAAGTATGCAGGGTGTCATTTTGCTGTGTGGAGGAGGAAGTAAAAATACTTATTTAAGAAAACGCATACAGCAACATTGTCACGCACATCAGGTATTATTAACCGATGATCGCGGGGTATCCAGTGAATGGTTAGAAGCAATGGCCTTCGCCTGGATTGCAAAACAAACCTTAGAAGGAAAATGTAGTAATCTTCCTGAAGTCACAGGGGCTAAAAACCCAACGATACTCGGTGGAATATACCTTACCCGATCCGATTAAATTTAAATTATTTATTCGGCATAAAATATGCTACAATTGTAGAAATATGAAACTTTTGTAGGTATTCTAATGGGTGTTCCAATAAGGATTGACGAATCTATATATAAAGCCGCTAAAAAGGTAGCGCGTGCTGAGTGCCGTTCTATTCCTAATCAAATCGAGTTTTGGGCAAAAATAGGAAAATGTGCCTTAGAAAATCCAGATTTGCCAACCGAATTCATCAAAGAAGTGTTAATCTCAAAGCATACCGATCGATCACTAGCAGAGCCTTTTAATTTTGAAAATAACGATGACTAACATTGTTATTACACAAATGCCTGCTTTTAGAAATACCTATAAAAAGTTGCATTTAAGAGATAGATTACAGGTCAATGACGCGATAAAAGCTATCATTCAAAACCCAAGAATAGGCCAAGAAAAGAAAGGTGATTTATCGGGTATATTTGTTTACAAATTTAAAATGGATCGGCGTGAAATATTATTAGCTTATGAGTGGAATTTCAAGCATAGAATTTTGCTAGCTATGGGCATCCATGAAAATTTTTATCGTGATTTAAAAAAATACAGAAAATAACGTTATTAAGCGGCAAAAGAAGAACCGCAACCGCAAGTGGTTTTGGCATTCGGATTTCGAATAATAAACTGTTCACCGGTTAAATCAGATTTATAATCGATTTCTGCACCGACTAGATAAACTAAACTCATCGGATCCACCAGTAGTTGAACCTTAATGTCATTGTTATTTTGATCTTTTCCGCTTTCTTTAACTATCACCGTATCGTCTTCATTGATAGTCTCATCGAAACTAAATCCATACTGAAAACCAGAACAACCACCACCCGTAATAAATACGCGTAATTTTAGCTGAAAATTCTCCTCCTCTGTAATCAGTTCCCAAATTTTGTTAGCCGCATTTTCAGTAATAATAATCGGCTGCATCTCTGCTAAAGACACGTTTAAAGACGCTAAATTTTGCTGCGATGCTATTTCTGACATAGGAACCTACTGGTTGCGGGCATTTGACTAAAAATTATACATTATTCTAAGTTCTACGCCTATACTAAAATCCACACCTTATAAAAAGAGGCTTATGCGCGCAAGACCCTGCCGCTAAGCGGGTTAAGCAACACCGTGTAATTGCCTACGTAACTGCCTAAAGTCCTTGGGATTTAAACTGTCCGGCAATAAAACTAAAGAAATTTTGCTTTTTTTCTTACCTAAGGAAACAAAGTTCAATAGCACGAAATAGCGAGTACAAATACTATCATCGGCCAAATTTAATAAGCTCACTTCGCCTAGATTATTTCTTAATTGCCAACCTGAGCTTTGCTGCCAAAATTCAATGACAGAATGAGGGTTATTTAATAAGACATGTTGACAAAAAAGCGTAACGAAACTCATTAAACAAGCTAAGCTTAACAATAATTTAGTCCACCATGGCCAGGGCAAAAAGCACAAACAGGCAATAGCACCACCATGCACTACTAGGAGTAAAATAGCTAAATAATAAGACGATTTTAAACGATAAAAATTAACAGCCACAACTTATCATCCGCTCTATCAAAGCCTGCATGGTTTTATCTTTAATGGATTTGCGTTTGATTAAGCAATCACAAAGTTCTTGATCCGAATAAGCTAACAGCTGTTCAAATAAGTCTTGTTCACAAACACTTAGTTTTGCATAACTTTTACTTAAAAAGCTCTCTAAAATGAGATCTAATTCAAGCATTCCACGCCGACATTGCCAATGTAAACGCCGTATTTTTTCTTGTAAATTCATCATAGCTAAGAAATTATAATCGCGTTCAAAAATCAAAAATTATTTCACTAGAATATCACGAATTTGCCGCTGACTACCATCGCCCATAATGGCATAGCCTGCTGCGTGAGGAAGCTTATCCTGATATATTTGCGAAAATTGGCTAAGATAATCGGGGTTAAAAAAAATACTTTTCACACCTAAACTCGATAAAGTCACGTAATTGGCACGTATTCCTAAAGGGGTTTTCTTCAAAAAAAGCAATTCCAATTCTGAATAAAGAGGGTCTGATTCTTGTATGGTATTTTTGTTAGTTTTTTCAACTAAAGCAAAAACATCCTGGGTTTCAAGGACATCATCGCGATGATCTTCGGCCGATTTCGTTGGATGAACGACTAAAAATCCGGAGTTTTCTGGGAAAAAAGTTGCGTAATCTTTATTACTTTTAATACTGAGATCCAATACCAAAGCACGCGTTATTGCTCGAGATCCGATAAAAAACACTTCTTCACTCGGAAAAAAACGAGTCAATAAGATATAAGCCAGACTCGCTATAGCAATCAACAGAACAGCTATCAATATTTTTAAACCAGTCATTTTGGTCATTTGCTTCCTGCCTTCAAAAAGTAATACAGGTTAATGAATTATTTAACTTTAACCGGTTTATATCGCTCATCATGCTTGGCCAACACTTGTTTGGCTTGCATAATCCCTGCTTGATCCAAACTCCCTTCAACCACCACAGACTGCCCTTCACGGAATAAATCCGGTAGTAAACCTTGATATTCAACCAGAACATTATGTGACGCATCGCTCACTACAAAAGAAACCAACAATTGTTGTTGATTTTGTTTCACTGTGCCTTTTTTAACTTGACCACCTAAACGAAAAAGTCGCCCTGGCGTTAAGTGTCGTTCAGCAAGCTGTGTCGGTGTATAAAACAAATTGATGTTTTGTTTTAATGCATAGAGAGATAAAGCTATCACTAAGCCGGCCACTAATAACATGAGCAAAACGAAATTTAAACGTTTTTTTTGGAGCGCATTCATTGCATTTTTCTGTCCTTAATCTTACAGAATCTTCATGAGTTGCCCGCTCGCAATGACGAGGACTTACTAGTTATCGTTGACCAATTCGTTGACTTGCAACGCAGCAAAAACTTCATTTAATTGTTGAGTAACACGTAAAAAAGTCGTACGTTTAGAAAGTTCTTTTAAACGCTGCGCGCCGACATAAGTACAGGCAGAACGCAAGCCACCTAAAATATCAAGGACAGTGTTTTCTACCTTACCTCGGTAAGGAACGTTCACAGAACGACCTTCACTGGCACGATAAGCATTCATCTTGCCATGATGTTTATGCATCGCCTCACTCGAGCTCATTCCATAAAATCGCATAAAGTATTGGCCGTTTTCCTCTACTTTTTCGCCAGCGCATTCTTCGTGGCCAGCCAACATGCCACCTAGCATAACAAAATCTGCGCCCGCGGCAAAAGCTTTGGCGACATCCCCGGGTGAAACGCAACCACCATCAGCACATAAATGTCCACCTAAACCATGTACTGCATCAGCACATTCTATAATAGCCGACAATTGCGGGTAACCCACCCCGGTTTTCAAACGTGTAGTACAAACAGAACCCGGACCGATGCCTACTTTAACGATATCTGCTCCTGCTAACACCAACTCTTCGGCCATTTCAGCCGTGACGACATTACCTGCAATTAATGTCTTCTTAGGATACTTTTTTCGCAAGGCACGGATACTGTCAACAAAACGTTGCGTATAACCATTGGCAACATCAATACAAATGAAAGGACTAGGTGCACTTTTAATAATTTTTGCCAGCATTTCAGCATCTTCGGTTTTAATCCCGGTGGTTGGAAAACAGTATGCGGTAAGTTTGGGATGTTGTTTATAAAATTTCTTCCAGTCACTTAAGCTGGCAAATTTATCAATCGCGGTAAGTAACTTATGTTTTGCTAAACTTTTCGCCATTGCAAAAGTACCAGTATGATCCATATTCGAAGCAATAATAGGTATTCCTTTCCATGAGAAGCGCGAATGTTTAAACGTATATTCCCGGGTTAAATCAACATCCGCACGCGTTTGCAAGGTGCTACGCTTCGGGCGAATTAATACGTCCTTAAAATCTAATCTTATTTCTTGCTCGATACGCATAATGACCTCACGACTTTAATGATTGTTCGTTGTGACGACACACAAACCTTACTCGCTTTAAAAGCGCCTATGTTATCATATCGGCATGAAAAAACCCTTAGTCTTGGTCGATGGTACTTCTTATCTTTACCGTGCCTTTCATGCGCTTCCACCTTTAAGTAATTCGAGAGGAGAACCGACTGGCGCCGTTTACGGAGTGATTAATATGCTACGCAAATTAATCAAGGATACCCATCCAGAATATATGGTCGTCGTTTTTGATGCCAAGGGAAAAACCTTCCGCGAAGAATTGTATACCGAATATAAAGCCCACCGCCCTACTATGCCGGATGATTTACAACTGCAAGTAGAACCGCTGTATGCCATCGTGCGTAGTTTAGGCTTACCGCTTATCATCCATCCAGGTGTTGAAGCCGACGATGTAATAGGCACATTAGCTTCTAAAGCCATGCAACAACATTTACCGGTTTTAATTTCCACCGGCGATAAAGATTTTGCACAATTAGTCTGCGAACAAATTACGCTAGTCAATACCATGACCAACACGCGCTTAGATCATCAAGGTGTTATTGACAAATTTGGCGTCGCTCCAGAACAAATAACCGATTATTTAAGTCTGATAGGCGATACGGTAGACAATGTACCTGGAATCCCCAATGTAGGACCAAAAACTGCCGCAAAATGGCTTAATCAATATGGAAATCTCGAATCACTCATAAAAAATGCGGATGAAATCAAAGGAAAAGTGGGAGAAAACCTTAAAGCTCACCTCGATAAACTCCCGTTATCTCGTCAATTAGTCACAATTAAAAAAGATGTCGACTTCGAGTTTGATTTAGAAAAATTTCGGCCTAAAGCGCCTGATACCGCCGCGTTAATGGACTGGTATAAGAAATTAGAATTCAAAGGATGGGTACGAGAACTAGAAAAAAATCTCAATCCAGACATCGAAGTCAGCGATAAAAATCTCCCCATACAAACGCCTTATTCATTAATTCTCGACGAAAAAGCTTTTCAAACTTTCTTGAAGCAATTAATTAAAGCAAAAACCTGGGCATTTGATACAGAAACCACCAGTTTAGATGTCATGCAAGCAGAGCTAGTCGGCCTGTCTTTTGCCATAAAAGGTGAAAAACCGGTTTATATTCCTTTAGCGCACGATTATCCAGGGGCGCCAAAACAATTAGATAGAAATTGGGTGCTGCAACAATTAAAACCTTTATTTGAAGATCCTAAGCAATTAAAAATAGGTCATAACTTAAAATATGATATGGGTGTTCTGGCAAATTATGGCATCGAATTGCAAGGGCTTAGTTTTGATACCATGCTAGAATCCTATTTACTTGATAGTGCAAGTAATTCACATAGTCTGGATAGCGCGGCCATAAAACATCTCGATCATAAAACCATACGTTTTGAAGAAATTGCCGGTAAAGGCGCTAAACAAAAAGTCTTTAATCAAATCGATATTCAACAAGCCGGTCCTTATGCCGCTGAAGATGCCGATATTGCTTTACGCTTACACGAAACACTTAAACCACAATTAGAAGCGTTGCCGGGATTATCTAAAGTTTTCACGCACATTGAAATGCCGTTAGTCCCAGTGTTATCGCATATCGAACGCCATGGTGTATTAGTTGATGCGCAATTATTGAAAAAACAAAGTCGTTCTATTGCGAAACGCTTATTAAAACTCGAAGAAGAAGCTTATCAATTAGCCGGTAAAAGCTTTAACTTAGCATCACCCAAACAACTGCAAACCGTGTTATTTACCGAACAAGGCTTACCTATTTTAGAAAAAACACCCAAAGGTCAAGCATCAACCTCTGAAAGTGTTTTACAAGCACTCGCCATAAAATTTCCGTTGGCAAAAATCATTTTAAAACATCGTAGCTTAAGTAAATTAAAATCCACCTATACGGATAAACTTCCGCTGCAAATTAATCCAAAAACTGGTCGTATCCATACTTCTTATCATCAAGCGGCCGTCGTTACAGGTCGACTTTCCTCGTCGGATCCTAATCTACAAAATATTCCGGCTCGAACTAAAGAAGGCCGAAAAATCCGCCAAGCATTTATTGCTCCGCCAGGTTATAAAATAATTGCAGCGGACTACTCTCAAATTGAATTACGTATTGTTGCACATGTTTCACAAGATCAAGGTTTACTGACTGCATTTGCGCGAGGTCTTGATATCCATCAAGCCACTGCGGCAGAGGTATTAAATATCCCCTTAGATCAAGTCACACATGAACAACGTCGTAGCGCTAAAGCGGTCAATTTTGGTCTTATTTATGGAATGTCCGCTTTTGGCTTAGCGAGACAATTAGGCATCTCACGTGAAGAAGCTAAAAATTATATCGATCGCTACTTTACTCGTTACCCAGGCGTAAAAGAATATATGGAACGCACGCGCCAGCAAGCTCATGAACATGCTTATGTCACGACCTTATTTGGACGACGTTTGAATTTGGCCTATATTAATTCTAGTGACCCACTACAACGGCGCGCCAGCGAACGCGCTGCAATCAATGCGCCTTTACAAGGAAGCGCAGCAGATATCATAAAAAAAGCGATGATCACTATCGATGCTGCTTTAACCCAACAGGGTCTTAACGTTCATATGATTATGCAAGTTCACGATGAACTAGTATTTGAAGTCGCCGATGCGGAACTAAATCCAGCAAAGCAACTGATTGAAGACTTAATGGTCAATACCACGCAATTGTCTGTCCCACTTCTGGTCGATATTCAGATAGGCGCTAATTGGGACAAAGCACTTTGACTTAGGATCGTCAAGTGTGACGGGTATAAATTTACCAAATATTACCCATTAGGTATAAGGTTTAGCCTGCGTTAAAAAATCCCAGATTCATTTTTCATCACTATTTTTAGGTTGTTTTCGTATTGTACTAGTCCCATGGATGCTTAGACTACAGACTTATGTTCTCTTTGACTCCCCCAGACAAGACAAACTCTTAACGTTCAGGGCTATGCCCTATGCATTTCCCATGCTAAACTTACTGCGCTTGGTTATAAGCTAAATAAATTTAAGGCCAAGGCTTTTTGAGATTATATTTATATTTAAAATTTGCATGGAGAAGCTAATTATGTCTAAAGGGCAACTACAAGATCCTTTTCTAAACGCATTGCGTAAAGATAAAGTTCCTGTTTCAATCTATCTTGTTAACGGGATTAAACTTCAGGGTTTGGTAGAATCATTTGATCAGTTCGTAGTGTTATTGAAAAACTCAGTTAGCCAGATGGTCTACAAACATGCTATTTCAACAGTCGTTCCAGCAAAGAATGTTAAATTAGCGAGTATTGATGAATGCAATGATCAACAAAATACTAATTTGCCAGTCGAGGAACTAGAAATCAGTAATGCTTGAACGTCCCCAAAGCGGTGAGCTAGCACTATTAGTTCATATTTATTTTAAAAAATATGAACCCGAAGAAATAGTAAAAGAATTTCAGGAGCTAGCTCTAGCAGCGGGCGCCCAAGCGATGACTCTCATCACTGGGCGACAACGTAAAGCTCAAGTAAAATATTTCATTGGCTTAGGTAAGCTTGAAGAAATTTACACTGCTTCAATTGCTCATCAAGCACAACTAATTCTATTTAATCACGACCTAAGTCCCGCTCAGGAACGTAATTTAGAACAAAAATTAAGTTGTCGGGTATTAGGCCGCACTGGATTAATTCTAGATATCTTTGCGCAACGTGCACGTACCTTTGAAGGGAAATTACAAGTTAAACTTGCTCAGCTAGAACATCTTTCCACCCGGCTCATCCGTGGCTGGACACACTTGGAAAGACAACGCGGTGGTATTGGCTTACGCGGTCCCGGTGAAACACAATTAGAAACCGATAAACGTTTGATTCGGCAACAAATAAAAATTATAAAAAAACGTTTAGAAAAAGTTCGCGCGCAACGTGCGCAAAGCCAGCGTGCAAGAAGAAAGTCTCAGTTACCGCAAATTTCCTTAGTCGGGTACACCAATACCGGAAAATCAACGTTATTTAATCGTTTAACTAAAGCCATGGTTTTTGTGGCGAATCAACCTTTTGCCACGTTAGATCCCAGTATACGTCGACTGCCTCTTAGCGACGGACAAATAGCTATTTTGGCCGATACAGTGGGTTTCATACGCCATTTACCTCATCATTTAGTTGTGGCTTTTCGAGCAACTTTAGAAGAAACCCAACAATCCGATTTATTATTGCATGTAGTGGATGCGACTAATACTGAGAAGAACGAATGTAATCAAGCGGTCAATAACGTTTTAAAACAAATACATACTGATCATATTAAGCAACTGATCATTGTCAATAAAATTGATTTACTAGAAGATACGCCGCCTCGCTTAGAACGAAACGCAGCAGGTCTACCTACTAAGGTTTGGATATCAGCTCATTCTGGCATAGGTATCGATCTATTAAGACAGGCAATCATCGAGTGCCTTGCTTATCAAGCCAACAACGAAACATCTTATCTGCTAAAAAATCACCACACACAAGCGTGTCCATTTGATCCTACACCTGGTGATAACGACGCATTAATGAATTAATAGTTGCGAGAATGGCCCAGCATGCCTAAAATGCTCCTCTTGAAACAATAGATTGAAAAAAATCTTAGAAAGCTAACAATCGGAGTACGCTATGCCCTGGAACGAACCGGGTGATCCCAGTAAAAACAAAGATCCGTGGACAGGTCGACCGAAACAGACTCCTCCTGATCTCGAAGCTTTTTTGCGTGATTTATATAAAAAAATCGTCGCTTTATTTAAGCTAAGAATTTTGCATAAGAAATCGGCGCTTGCTCGTCCTTTCTTACCCACAAAACTTAATGCGAAGTCCATTAGTCTAATTTCGATCTTCTGCTTATTTGCATGGCTTGCGCTCGGCTTTTTTAAAGTCAATATGGATGAATCAGCCGTTATAACTCGCTTTGGGGCCTATAGCACAACACTAGGCGCTGGTTATCATTGGATCCTTAAACCTTTCCAACACTATACAATAATAAATTCCGGCAAAGTGACCAAACTTTCCACTAACGTTAAATTATTGACGCAAGATGAAAACAAAATTGCTGTAGACGTCAATATTGATTATTCTATCGTTAATCCACGTAACTATCTTTTTGCCACCGCTCAGCCTTTACTCCACCTACAAGAAATTTTAAACAGCGTAGTCAATCAGGTGCTCAGTCAGTTTACGTTAAACCAACTGCTCAGCACTTCAAATTTTTCACTCGCAGAACGCCTACAAAAACAACTGGATACATTAACAATAAAACAACAAACTGGCTTAGCTATCAAAAATATTGAGTTAGGATCTATTCAAATTCCAGACCAACTGCAGGCCTCTTTTGCCGATGCCGCCAATGCCAAGAATGATAAACAACAACTAGAAAAGCTAGCTAATGTTTATGCTATTCAAGTAGAACCACAGGCTCAAGCGCTGGCACAACGACTTATATCGGATGCCAAAACTTACCAACAACAAATTGTATTAAAAGCTAAAACCGACATCATTCGCTTTTTAGCCTTACTACCTGCTTATGAAGCTTCACCTGCATTGACACGAAAACGGCTTTATTTAAGCGCCCTGCAAACGATGATGGCACACAGCAATAAACTGGTTGTAGCTAATAATGCCAATACCAACTTTTCTTTAACATTAGATCAACTCCAAACAACATCTCCTGTAAATACAGATAAATTAGCCCCTAATTCGGCTATCAACGATAAAAAACAAAGTATTGATAACGAATCGAATAATAAAACCAATAATACTATCCCCAGTAGTTACAATATTTCCGGAGGATATGAATGATCATTCTAAGAAAAAAAATTCATTTGCTCTTAGGTTTTTTAGTCTGTTTATTATTTATTCTTTATCAGAGCGCTACTATCGTACCCGAAGGTCATAGCGGTTTATTATTGTCTGCAGAAAAATTAACCAACAATGCGCAGGGGCAAGATTTAGTTCTGAAACCTGGCCTACATTTCAAAATCCCTTTTTTGATGCATCCAATATTGCTGGATAATCGCTTGCAAACACTGTTCTTTAGTGAAACCAGTGATGCCAATAATTTACAAGATAAACCCATCAACATCGATTATTATGCGAGTTGGCGCATCAGTGATCCTGTGCGTTACTACGAACAAACAAAAAATAATTTGCAGGAAATTAAATTATTAATCAGTCAGCAGCTGAACAGCTTATTTAATGATAAAGATCCACATCTAGCTTTTAGCCAACTCATCCAACATGGATCACCTACGCAAATAAATTCCGTTTTATCTACTGTTAATCAGCAACTTAAAACCGCCGGCATTAAACTTACCAGTATTGGCTTTAAGCAATTACATCTCTCTGCTGATGCTAATGCGCGATTATTAAACAGTATGAGTAGTGAACAAGAAAATATTGCCATTGCCCAACGTGCCGAAGGCAAAGCCAATGCCGAATTAATTCGTGCCAACGCCGATAACTCAGTCAGCTTAATTTTGGCTAAGGCAAAAGAAGAAGCAGCAAAAATTCGTGCACAAGGCGATGCCGACGCCGCAAAAATATATAATCAAGCCTACACTAAGAATCCTGAATTTGCTGCTTTTTATCTTAATTTAGAGGCCTATCAACAAGGATTTAACCAATCATCCGCAACGAATAATTTTTTGTTGCTAAATGCAAAGAATGAGCACTTAAAACTAGAAAAAATTAACTCGCATAAAAGCCAGCTTAAATTAACCAGCTAAATCTATGACAAAAACAATCATCATTATTGGATGCCAATGGGGCGACGAAGGCAAAGGGAAAATCGTTGACTTGCTAACACAACACGTTAAAGCCGTAGTACGTTTTCAGGGAGGGCATAATGCCGGTCATACTTTAGTTATCCAAGGCAAAAAAACTATTTTACGTTTAATTCCCTCTGGAATTTTACATGCTGACGTAGAGTGTTTAATTGGTAATGGTGTGGTAATTTCACCAGAAGCCCTGATCAAAGAAATGGAAGAATTAGAACAGCAAGGCATCCCTGCACGCCAACGCTTAAAGCTCAGTGCAACCTGCCCGATTATCCTACCCACACATGTTGCACTCGATGAAGCGCGTGAAAAATGTGGAAAAAATGCCATCGGCACAACCAAACGCGGCATTGGACCTGCCTATGAAGATAAGGTAGCGCGACGCGGTTTACGACTGTGTGATTTTTTTAATCCACAACAGTTCGCTGAAAAATTAAAAACGCTCTTCCATTATCATAATTTTATACTTGAACATTATTATCAGGCACAAACTATTGATTACGAGAAAGCGTGCACCCATTTACTAGCATTAGGCAAGCAGCTAGTTCCTTTAATTACCGATATCCCTGCACTTTTAGCAGAATATCATAAAGAAGGAAAACCATTATTATTTGAAGGCGCTCAAGGT
>JBDKHQ010000002.1:0-5374 GCA_039797585.1 Pseudomonadota bacterium
AGGGAACATGGTTTAACTTTAGATATCGCAGGTTTTGAGAAGGAAATGCAACGTCAGAGAAGCCAATCTAAATCGGCTAGTCGTTTTACTTCCAAACCGAGTTTATCCTTAACTGAAAATAAAGCGACTGAATTTGTCGGTTATAAAGTATTAAAACAAACACTTGTTCCAATTGTGGATTTATTGGATGGTAAACAATCTATAGAAGAATTATCTATAGACGAAGAAGGTTTTGTTATCCTAGCTAAGACCCCCTTCTATGCGGAGGGCGGCGGGCAAGTGGGTGATACGGGCTATTTAGTTAATACAACGAGTCGTTTCTTAGTAACGGAAACATTTAAAGAAGGAGCATTAATTCTTCACAAAGGTAAGTTGATTAAAGGTCATTTAAAAAAGGGTGATAAATTGAAGGCAGAAGTCGATGCTGAAAAACGTCGGGCTATTACCGCAAATCATTCCGCAACCCATCTATTGCATGCAGTATTGCGAGTGATTTTAGGAGAGCACGTGATGCAGAAAGGTTCTTTGGTAGAACCAGAGCGTTTACGTTTTGATTTTTCACAACCCAACCCACTAAATACAGAACAACTAAAGTTGATCGAAGATCGCGTGAATCAACAAATTCGAGCTAATTCTCCTGTTATTACCGAACTGATGTCGACTGAGGATGCAAAGAGTGCAGGTGCGATAGCGATGTTTGGCGAAAAATATGGAGATAAGGTTCGTGTGTTAACCATGGGTTCTTTTTCCAAGGAGTTATGTGGAGGTACGCACGTTGCGCGTACAGGTGATATTGGTTTATTTAAAATAACTGCGGAAGTGGGTATTTCTGCAGGAATACGTCGCATACAAGCCGTTACTGGACAATATGCCTTAGATTGGATTGCCGCCTTAGAGGAGCAAACTAATCAACTTGCTAAGCTTTTCAAAAGCTCTAAAGATAATTTACTAGAAAAAGCGCGTTTGGATATAGAAGCTAAACAGTCCTTGCAAAAACAGATCGCAGCTTTACAACAATCCATAGTCGGCATGATGGGAGAAGAGCTCGTTTCTCAGGCAATCGACATACAAGGAATTAAATTATTAACCAGTGAAATTAATGGGGTTGATGGTGCGGGGTTACGTCATTTACTAGACCAACTTAAAAATAAATTTAAATCTGCAGTGATTGTTTTGGCGAGTACCGAGCTACAACGTGTCCAATTAGTGGTTGGAGTTACCAAGGATCTGACCGGAAAAATAAAGGCTGGTGAATTGGCCAATAATATTGCATTAGCCATTGGAGGTAGCGGCGGGGGACGGCCGGATTTTGCTCAAGCCGGAGGAGATAAACCTGAAGCCTTAGATGCGGCTTTAAAAAATGTCAGACATTGGGTTGAGACCCGCTTAAATGGCAACTATGCTTAGAATTGAATAATTAATCAATAGATCATTACAATGGCTTTAATTGTACAAAAATTTGGCGGCAGCTCGGTTGGAAGTATCGATAAAATTCAACAAGTTGCAAATAAAATTATTGAAACCCGCGCACAGGGCCATCAATTGGTGGTAGTCGTTTCAGCGATGGAAGGTGAAACTAATCGTTTGATTTCCTTAGCTAAAATATTGAACGAAGAACCTGACTCTAGGGAATATGATTTATTGTTAGCAACTGGGGAGCAAGCGGCTACGGCTTTATTAGCAATGGCTTTACTTGCTCAAGGCTGTCCGGCTCGATCTTATAACAGTTTCCATGTTCCAATTTACACAGATAGCCATCATAAAAAGGCACGTATCTTAAGCATCAAAGAAGAAGTATTACGGAGTGATATTGGCGAGGGTCGAGTGCCTATCGTTGCTGGTTTCCAAGGAATCTCAGATTCAGGCGATATGACTACTTTAGGAAGAGGTGGTTCGGATACCACTGCAGCCGCCTTAGCGGCTGTATTAAAAGCTGATGAATGCCAAATCTATACAGATGTGGATGGTATATACACCGCCGATCCTCGTCTTGTTCCTCGGGCCAAGCGCTTAGATCAAATTGGTTTCACCGAAATGACTGAGTTTGCTCGTGCTGGCGCGAAAGTTGTGCAACATCGAGCAGTCGAGCTGGCGAGTAAATATCGTATCCCATTACGCGTTTTATCAAGCTATAAAAGTGGCGGAGGAACCCTAATCCAAGCCGATCAAGAAGAGTCAGCAGTCGAAGGGGCAAAGATCACCGGCGTCACTGCTAGCCATGACGAGGCAAAATTGACCATCCATGGAATAACAGCTGAAAAAGAAGCTATGTCGCATTTTTTCTCTTTGCTGAATGATGCGCGTATTGAAATTGATATGTTAACCCAACAACAAATCTCCCCCAAAAAAATGGATATAACATTTACGTTAGCAAGAGCAGATTATCATCAAGCAGAACAATTACTCCAAAGCTTAGTAAAGGAGAAATTCGCGCTATCCATCGTCGGCGATAATAAGCTGGCAAAGCTTTCTGTGGTTGGAACAGGTTTACATTCTCATCCAGGTGTCATTCATACGTTGTTTCAGGCACTGGAGTCAGCAGGTATCAATGTTATTTTAACTTTATCCTCGGCGTTAAGGGTCTCCCTGATGGTCAGTGATGCTCAAATAGTGCGAGGCGTTCAGATTTTGCATCAAGTTTTTGGCTTAGGCGAAGAATAATTAGCTTTGCTAGCTCATTTTTACGGAATTTTACGTACTTTTTAAATAGTATTAAGTTTTCCTTAAGGTTTTGTTAGTAGACTAATTTCGCAAAATGTCTGTATGTGAATTTTTACATCTTTTTTTGTTAATAAATAGAAATTGATTGGGTGTTGCATATGGTCGATTAATGAGTCAACTAAAGGAGAATCATAAAGATGCTTATTTTGACACGGCGTATTGCAGAAACACTTATTATTGGTGACGATGTTACAGTGACTGTACTGGGCATTAAAGGGCATCAAGTAAGATTAGGTATTAACGCGCCTAAAGAAGTTTCTGTTCATCGAGAAGAAATTTATCAGCGAATTCAACAAGAAAAACAAAAACAGGAAGGACATTCTGACGAAGAAGAGTTGGAAGACAACGAAGACTAAGCAACTATTTTATAAAGTGTAAGGTAGTGCTATACTCGCCAACCTCAGCGTCGGAGAGGTGGCCGAGAGGCTGAAGGCGCTCCCCTGCTAAGGGAGTATGGCGTAAAAACCATCGAGGGTTCGAATCCCTCTCTCTCCGCCATGTCCTTTTATACTTAGAATTGAATTGGCTTAAAAAAGCTAATTTAATTTGCTGTTATTCTCTTAGAATAAATTATCTTATCATTCAATGGCTTAAGTTTTAACGCCAAGCAGATTCTAGATGCCTCATTGCTTTTAAACTTCTGCTGAATCAACCGCATATTTTCACTCCTGAATATATAAAACTTCAAACTCTGTAAAATTTAACATTCATAAATTTGACAGAAAGCTTTTCAATTCAAGGCTAGCTGGATGAAACATAAACTGATAGAATGCCCAACTCTTTAGAATTGCGCCCGTAGCTCAGCTGGATAGAGTACCAGGCTACGAACTTGGTGGTCGGGAGTTCGAATCTCTCCGGGCGCACCAGTAAATCTTGTTTTTCCAATAACTTACCTAATTATTCAGAGTCTTGTTTTTTATCTAAATATTGCCATGTACCAATTTTGTACCAGACACACGTTCTGCGGCATCTTGAAGTTGTTGACTATTTAGATGCGCATAACGTTGCACTGTTTCGTAAGAAGACCAGCCACCAAGTTTTTGCAATTCATATAGTGAAGTTCCATTTTGTATATGCCAAGATGCCCATGTATGACGTAAGTCATGCCAATGAAAATCTTCGATCTTTGCTCGTTTTAAAGCTTTCCTCCACGCAGCAGTATTGCATTGCTTAACAGGCTCTCCTTGATAAGTAAAAACAAATTCCATGTGTTTACCTATCTGCCTTCGAATAATCTCGATGGCCTCCAGGCTAAGTGGAACAGGTATCGCTCGTTTAGTTTTTGATTGTGAAGCTGCTACAAACGCATGACGTTTTACTAAGTCAACATTTCTCCACTTCAATCCTACAACATTTGCTTTACGCAATCCCGTTAACAATGAAAAAGCAGCCATATCAGATAGGTGCGGAGGTAACTCTTTAAGTAGTCTTTCGACTTCTTCTTTTGTTAACCAGCGATCTCGTTCAACTTCATCAAATAAAGATATAGGAATGACTTTATCAACCCAACCTTTCTTGAAAGAATTATTAAGAATAGCTCTTATTATTTCCAACATACGGTTGATGGTACTATCTGATACTTTTTCATTTCTTTTAGCTTTAATAACTTCATCTATTAATTCGATATCAATTTCACTTAATTTCTTATTTTTTAAATAAGGCTCGAGCCACTTAAGATGAAATCCAACTTCCTCTAAGCTACGTATACTTTTACGCTTACATACACCCAGCCATTTAACTACAGCTTCTTGCCACAGGCGTTCTGGTTTTTCATTTAATTTGTTGTGCCTCCATAAGTCAGCTTTTAACCGATCATGCAATTCTTGGGCTGCTGCTTTGTTAGTTGTTCCAGTCGATCGTTGTATTCTTTTTCCACTGTGAGAAAGTCTGATCCACCAGATATTGTTTCTTTTACAGAGTGCCATATTTTTTCTCTCCTATTGTTAGAGACACCCTGCGATACTTTGCAAGGCTGATCGTAAAGCGAACGAAGATAATTAACAAGGTCTTCTTCCAAAAAACACCAACACTTTCCTGGCTTACCTGCAGGAATCTTTTTAGTGGCTGCTAATCTTCTAAGTCCTTCAGGGTTCATCTTCAGGAATTTGGCCGCTTCTTCAAGGTTGAAAGTTTTCATTTAAGAGCTTCATTTTTGTTTTTTATTAATCAAATTTTACTTCAAAAAAACGTCAACCTGTTGACATCTTTTTGAAATAAAATAAAGACCTAATAAAAATAAAAAAACAGGAGTCATATGCAAGACACAATCATTAGAAAAACTATAAAAATTTTTGGAAGTATCTCAAAAATGGCTGAAATAATTAAGATTAGTCGCGGAAGTGTTTATAACTATCTCTATGGACAACCAATTCCTCCTCATATTGCTTCGCGTATCGTTAATAAAACTAACGGTAAAATTAAACTTAAAGAACTTATTCCTTGGAAAATTAAATACTATACAGAGCTTGATGATTTTCCATGCTATTTTAATAAAACACCTTTAAGCAAAATTATTATTCCTGTAAATATACTAAGCTTTCCGCATCTCAAAAACTTATCTTTATCTAATCATCGTGCAATCTGTATCGATGAAAATTTTCATCTTATCTATGGTTTAGAGCATATTGAAGCTGCGAAAAAACTTTGGAAAAAA
>JBDKHQ010000003.1:0-34304 GCA_039797585.1 Pseudomonadota bacterium
CTGATTTTAGCCGGGCTATCGCTTCAGCTTCAAATTCTTTGCTTAGTATAGCTTGTTTCATGTCAACTCCTAAAATTGTTAATTTAGTTTAGCGTTGACACAGTTCCTTGAATACTCCCAAAAGCTTTGGGCATTTGGATAAGCTGTCGCCACGTTTCTATCCATAAGCTCTTGATCGGAATTTCATATTCACCTTTAGTGGCTTTAACAACCGATGACGGCAAAGAATCAGACATGGGAAATACCGATTATTATTTTTTTCGAATCTGTAACGATAACTCTTTTAATTGTTGCTCGGAAACCGGACTGGGCGCGCGCGTCAACGGGCAGCTCGCCGTCTGTGTTTTTGGAAAAGCAATTACATCACGTATTGATTTTGCACCCGTCATCAACATCACCAAACGATCCAGTCCAAAGGCCAAGCCACCATGCGGCGGACAACCAAATCTCAGCGCTTCGAGTAAAAAACCAAATTTTTCTTTTTGTTCAGCTTCATTAATATTTAATAAATCAAACACTGCTGATTGCAGATGCGTGTCATGAATACGGATCGATCCACCACCAATTTCACAGCCATTTAATACCATATCATACGCTCTGGATAGACATGCTCCGGGATTCGACTGTAACTCCGCCGCGTCGTTGACCTTTGGCGCGGTAAAAGGATGATGTAAGGCTTGCCAACGTTTTTCTTGTGCATCAAATTCAAATAACGGAAAGTCCACTACCCACAAAGGCGACCATTCATCCTTAACACAATTAAAATCATGACCTAATTTGACACGTAAAGCGCCCAAGGATTCACTGACTATTTTCGCTGCGCCAGCACCAAAGAAAATAATATCGCCGCTTTCTGCCGCCATGCGTTGTAATATTGCTTGGACAGTCGCCTCTGGAATAAATTTTAAGATCGGTGACTGTAGACCTTCAAGTCCCAATGCAGGATCCAAGACTTTAATATAAGCCAAACCTTTGGCACCAAAAATAGCCACGTATTGTGTATAGTCTTCAATCGCCTTACGACTCAAATCGGCGCCTTTAGGAATACGTAAAGCAGTCACTCGTCCTTGTGCATCATTGGCCGGTCCCGAAAAAACCTTAAATTCTATATCTTTAACCAAATCAGCGATGTCCACTAACTCAAATGGAATACGCAAATCAGGTTTATCACTCCCATAGCGTTGCATAGCGGTTGCATAAGTCATGCGTGGGAAAGGATCCGGTAAATTCACCTCTAATAATTCTTTAAATAAATGACGAATTAAGGATTCATTCAAAGTTTGTATATCTTCTTCATTGCAAAAAGACATTTCCATATCCAGCTGTGTAAATTCAGGTTGCCGATCGGCACGCAGATCCTCATCACGAAAACAACGCACGATTTGATAGTAACGATCAAATCCTGACATCATCAATAATTGTTTAAATAATTGCGGTGATTGTGGTAACGCATAAAACTCACCCGGATGAACGCGACTCGGTACCAAATAATCACGAGCCCCTTCAGGTGTGGCTTTAGTTAGCACCGGTGTCTCTATATCTAAAAATCCTCTTTCATCAAAAAAACGGCGCATCAATTGCACCACTCGGGTTCGCAATCGAAAACGTTCTTGCACTTCGGGTCGACGCAAATCTAGATAGCGATAACGTAATGCCACTTCTTCACTCACGGGAGTGTAGGCATCAATGGAAATCGGTAACGGTGCTGAAGTATTTAAAATAATGAGTTGGGTCGCCTTTAATTCGATTGCTCCAGATTTCAACTGTGCATTTTCGGTCCCTTTGGGGCGCATCCATACTTTTCCAGTAATCTGCACCACATATTCATTGCGCAATGTTTCTGCTTGCTTAAAAAGATCAGCCTGTTCGGGATTAAAAACTACTTGCAAAAGACCGCTACGATCGCGCAAATCGATAAAAATAATGCCGCCATGATCACGCCGATGATGTACCCAACCACAGGCTTGCACGGTTTCATTAACTAAATTTTGATTTAATTGCTGATTATAATGTGTTCTTTGCATAATATTTTCAATTTAAGAGGATTTTTCATCCGATTTATCGGTTTTACTGGTTTTATCCGCAGGCTTTGCTGCTGCTGTTTCTTTGGTTTTAGTGTCTTGGTTGGCTTCTTTACTCGTTTCCACCGCTTTACTACTAACATCCTCAGTTTTAGTTTTCTCTGAACTATCCTTTTTAGCCGGTGGATTTTTAAAATCGGTCACATACCAGCCACTCCCCTTTAAATGGAAAGCCGATGCCGAAATCAATTTCTTCAGCGCGGGTTCTTTACAAACTGGACAATCGGTTAAAGACTCTTCGCTAAAACTTTGTATCGTATCAAACGTATGACCACAGGCCTTACATTGATACTCATAGATGGGCATGGTGTACCTCACATTATTATATGCATTCGGATATTGGTGTTTAAAACAGCGGGCCGACAAGCATCGATGATACTTATGCCTGGCTCAGGTATAGCCAGTATTTTAATCCAGTGTTTACACTTTGGCCAGTCTGATCTCGGCCTATCTTTTTGGTGAGGTTATATCTAGTTGGGAAGCTTTTTGCCAATTTTCCATTCTTATGAGATCATCTTGTAATAAAGCAGTATTATGACTTAGCTTTTCTTGGCAAATAAAATAGTTATGTTTCATAGGAACATAACCTGGCATGATAACAGTCTGTCCATAATTAGCATTAGCAGCGGTAATATAGACCTTTTCGCCGCTAATATTCCCAGCACCTGCATATAAACAGTTATAAAGCTTTAACAAGTTCGTCTTAATGAATTGATATAACCTATCGAACCAACAGGGGTAAGCAAAGGCTTGCACTGCTTGATGTAATTCGGTTATTTTTTTTGCAAAACAATCGAACTCCTGCTTCTGTGTAGATTTTGGCAGGAGTTTATTGACACTATACTGCTGATTGGGATTAGGATTAAAGGGATCATATTCTCGCATGACGGCGGGGTTTGGAAGTTTAAAGTCCCAAGCTGCTTTAAAACCTTGCCAATGCCTATTTAAAATTTGTATTCTACTTTCGATCTCTTTGGCAACTTGATCCTTAATCTTATTGGATACAATTAAATCTTCGATATGCTTGGCATAGTTATTCCATATGTCTTCTGTTATTTTAATGCCTTCTTTTATATGTAATACATCTTTTTGACAGTTTTGATAATCCAAATTTTTTTTTGACAATTCTTTTTCCTCATTTTTCATAGCAAGCCACCTAAATTTCTATTTAAATTTTCCAGCATATCCCTTAAAAATTTACCAGATACTCCCATGCTAAACAAGTTATTCCAGCAAAGCCAGGGCTTATTAGAAATATAATTAGGTAAGAGTATCATGGTTTTGCAGAAGGCCTGTTCTAGTGTAAGCTTTGCGTTATTAAATGATCATTAAGGTTATCGCTATAAGGTTATCGCTATGCGCAGCAGTCATCTGTATTTACCCACACTAAAAGAAGCACCGGCCGATGCCGAGATCAAAAGCCATCAATTAATGTTGCGCGCCGGCATGATACGTAAGCTTGCGTCTGGAATTTATTCCTGGCTGCCCTTGGGTTTACGTGTGTTACGCAAGGTGGAAGCTATCGTGCGCGAAGAAATGAATCGCATCAATGCTCAAGAGGTACTGATGCCGAATCTACAACCGGCGGAGCTTTGGCAAGAATCGGAACGTTGGGATGCCTACGGACCAGAATTACTGCGTATTACCGATAGACATCAACGCTGGTTTTGCTTTGGACCCACACACGAAGAAGTCATTACCTCGTTGCTGCGCAATGAAGTACGTAGTTACAAACAATTACCGCTGATTTTTTACCAAATACAAACCAAATTTCGTGATGAAATTCGCCCACGCTTTGGCGTGATGCGCGCCCGTGAATTTATTATGAAAGATGCTTATTCGTTTCATCGTGACAAAGCTTCATTAGCGGAAACCTATCAGACTATGCATGATAGTTATTGTCGAATTTTCACGCGTTTGGGATTAAAATTTCGTGCAGTTTTAGCTGATACGGGCAATATCGGTGGCAGTCAATCACAAGAATTTCAAGTATTAGCGCAAACCGGCGAGGATCAAATTTTTTATAGTGATAGCAGTGATTATGCTGCAAACGCCGAACTGGCAGAAAGTCTAGTTGTTAATCAACGCCCTGCTGCTACGACGCCACTCAAGAGAGAAAAAACGCCCGGCACAAAAACCATTGCTGCAGTTTCCGAATTTTTAAACACCGATCCGCAACATTGCGTCAAATTGTTAATGGTAAAAGGAAATAAACATCCTTTAATCGGTCTTATACTGCGCGGCGATCACGAATTAAATCCCACTAAGCTTGCTAAAATACCTGAGATTGCTCATCCTCTAAGCTTCGCTGATGAAGCAGATATCTTAAAACTAACCAAGGTACCCGTCGGTTACTTAGGTCCCATTGGTTTATCAATTCCTTTGATCGTCGATCGATCCGCGGCTGTGCTGGCTGATTTTGTCTGTGGCGCCAATGAAGAAGGTTTTCATTACATGCATGTTAATTGGGAACGCGATTGCCCCCTGCCCCAGGTCGCCGATTTACGCCAAGTACAAGTCGGTGATCCGAGTCCGGATGGGAAAGGACATTTAAAAATGGAACGTGGTATCGAAGTCGGCCATATTTTCCAGTTAGGTAATAAGTATTCGTGTGCTATGGATGCGAAAATCACCACTGAAGATGGAAGTTTACTGCCGATGGAAATGGGTTGTTATGGCATAGGTGTATCGCGCATCGTGGGTGCCGCTATCGAGCAGAATCATGATGAACAAGGGATAATTTGGCCGCAAACCATGGCGCCGTTTCAAGTGGTGATAGTACCGATTGCCTACCATCGCTCTGAACAGGTCAAACATGCAGCCGATGCACTCTATAAACAACTGAGTGATGCAGGCATAGACGTCTTACTCGATGACAGGACGGAGCGTCCCGGTTTGCTGTTTGCTGATAATGATCTCATCGGTATTCCACATCGTTTAGTCATCAGTGAAAAAACTTTGCAAGAAAAAGTCATCGCTTACAAAGCAAGAACCGAAAAAACCGAGCAAATGGTAAACATGCAAACTATTATGGATTTTTTGCAACAAAAATTAACCCAATAAAAACTAATCAATGGAAGGAAAAACTAAGTGAACTATTGGTTGATGAAATCTGAACCCACCTGTTTTAGCATTCAGGATCTGGCCAAGCGCCCCCATCAAACAGAACCTTGGGATGGGGTACGAAATTATCAAGCGCGAAATTTTCTGCTAGCGATGAAAAAAGGTGATCTGGCTTTTTTTTATCATTCAAGTTGTCCTACGCCGGGTATCGTTGGCATGATCAAAATAGTTAACAGCGCTTATCCGGATAAAACAGCCTTGCAAGTGGATGATCATCATTATGATCCTAAAAGCACAGTCAGTAAGCCTCGTTGGGTTAGCGTAGATGTACAATTAATAAAAATTTTTAAATCAACTATTTCCTTAGAAGAATTAAAAAACCAAACAGCGTTAAAAGGAATGCGTTTACTGCAAAAAGGAAATCGCTTATCGGTCATGCCGCTGACAGCATTTGAATGGCAACATATTATGGCTAGAGAACATAATCGATAAACTTAGAGCTTTTGACCTCTATTTAAAATCATCTGTATTCAATATAATGATCTCTACTCCTGTGCGAAGAGTATAAATAAAAATAATTAACTTAGGGAAAAGTACATATGTCTATTACCGATTGGCCTGTAAAAGAACGTCCACGCGAAAAGTTACTCTCTCAAGGGGCCGGCGTCTTATCTGACGCAGAATTGTTGGCCCTATTCGTTCGTACCGGTGTCCGTGGAAAAACGGCCCTAGATATTAGTCGCGATCTCTTATTACAATTTGGAGACTTACGGAATATCGTTGCAGCCAGTTTAGAACAGTTTTCAAAGACGCTTGGCTTAGGTCTAGCGAAATATGTCCAGATTCAAGCCGCTAAAGAATTAGCAACTCGCTGTTTGCAAGAAAATCTCGAGCAGCGGAATAGCTTTGAAAATCCACACGAAGTTTACCAATATTTAACGCATAAGTTACGAGCCTACCCTTATGAAGTCTTTAGCTGTTTATTTTTGGATAATGCGCATCGATTTATTCATTTTAAAGAGCTGTTTCATGGCAGTATTAACGAAGCAGCCGTATACCCTCGCGAGCTGGTCCGACAGGTCTATCAACATAATGCCGCGGCGGTCATTTTGGCCCACAATCACCCTTCTGGCATTGCTAAGCCGAGTGAGGCAGACAAAAGGATTACACAGGAAATTAAATCTATTTTATCAGCAATTGATGTACGCCTATTAGACCATATCATTATAGGAGAAGGCTGTATGACCTCTTTTGCGACTCAAGGTCTATTGTAAATCTTTTGACAGTCTGCTGCATTTTTGGTATAAAAGCGGGCAATATTCGAAGCTAATCTGCATTGAGGATTATTATGGCTAGAGTCTGTCAGGTAACGGGTAAAAAACCCATGGTGGGACACAATGTATCTCACTCTAACCGAAAAACTAAACGTCGTTTTCAGATTAATCTACATGTGCGTCGCCTTTGGGTAGCTGCCGAAAAGCGCTTTGTTACATTAAGAATAACTGCTGATGGTTTGCGTACTATTGAGAAGCAAGGCATTGATAAAGTACTGGCTACGCTACGTCAGCGTGGCGAAAAAGTTTAAACAGGAAAGCACATCATGCGTGATAAAATTAAGTTAAAATCAACGGCCAGCGCTTATTACTATACAACCAGTAAAAATAAGAAAGCCACGCCGAATAAATTAAAATTTAAAAAATATGATCCTATCACTCGCAAACACGAAATGTTTGAAGAAGATAAGATTAAATAGTTAGCACTATTATTAAAAGCCTGCCCAATGCATTCATTCATTTAGCAGGTTTTTTTATGTCTTCAAACTGAAGTGCTATTCACTCTTTTCTGGACGCATCAAGGGAAACAGAATAACGTCTCGGATCGATGCGGAATCAGTAAATAACATCGCCAATCGATCGATCCCTATACCCTCTCCTGCGGTGGGTGGTAAACCATATTCCAATGCTAGAATATATTCTTCATCATAAGGCATTGCTTCTACATCGCCCGCTGATTTGGCTAAACTTTGCTGTTTGAAACGCGCGGCTTGATCTTCTGGATCATTTAACTCAGAAAACCCATTCGCTAGTTCCCGACCTCCAATGTAGAGTTCAAAACGATCCGCTAACTGTGGATCTTTATTACTACGTCTGGCCAAAGGCGACACATCAATAGGGTACTCGGTAATAAAGGTAGGTTGCTTTAATTTTTGCTCAACGGTTTCTTCAAACACAGCAAACTGCAATTGTCCGATAGATTCACTCACTGGAATTTTTAGATCAGCGGCAATTTTTTGCAAGGAGGGTAACTCAGTCATCTGTTGCAATTGCCATTGCGGATTATATTCGAGTATGGCATTAACCACACTGAGGCGTTTAAAAGGCTGGGACAAATCATAGGTCTCGCCTTGGTAGGTCAATTGCTCCGTGCCCAAAATAGTTTGTGCTAGCTCACGAATTAATTGTTCGGTTAAATCCATTAAATCGTTATAATCGGCATAAGCTTGGTAAAACTCTAACATCGTGAACTCAGGATTATGTCGAGTCGAAAGCCCCTCGTTCCGAAAATTGCGATTAATTTCAAAAACTTTTTCCATACCACCCACGACTAAGCGCTTTAGATGTAACTCTGGTGCCACACGCAGAAATAATTCCATATCTAAGGCATTATGATGCGTGATAAAAGGCCGTGCTATAGCACCTCCCGGTATAACATGCATCATCGGTGTTTCTACTTCAACAAAACCTCGCTGGTTTAAAAACTGACGAATTCCATTGATAAGTTGCGAACGAATTTGAAAGGTTTTTCGGGTTTTTTCGTTGGTCATCAGATCCAAATAGCGTTGTCGATAACGTTGTTCCTTATCTGATTCTGAAAGCCCATGAAATTTATCCGGTAACGGCCGCAGTGATTTACTTAGCAAATAAACCTTTTCTGCCTTAATGGAAAGTTGCTTGGTTTTAGTACGAAATAATACGCCTTTGATACCAACAATATCGCCCAAGTCCAAACGTTTAACCGCTTCAAAATCTTCTAATCCGATGTTGTCTTGCTTAACATAGACCTGCATTTTTCCTGACATATCTTGAATATCGAGAAATAAACTTTTACCCATGTCGCGCTTTAACATAATCCGACCTGCAAGTCGGACAGACAAATGGTTTTGCTCTAATTGTTCGGCATTAACTTGTTCATATTGACTATACAAATCAGCCGCCAAGCTATCACGGCGGAAATAATTCGGATAAGCCTCTCCCACATGTCGTAATTCGTTTAATTTCGCTAGACGTTGCGAAAATAAATCTTCAGCATTATTCATGATCGTTTCTTTTTCATGGCTCATGTTAAATTTTCCAGACTTCAATTTTTAAACTTTATAATTTACCAGATGAGTACCGTTATAATCCCGCCTTTAAACTGGCTATTAAAAAAGGATTGAGGTGACCGTTTAGGACCGCCTGCGTATTACCTGTTTCGACACCGGTGCGTAGATCCTTGATTCGCGCATCATCCAATACGTAAGATCGAATCTGACTACCCCAACCGATATCACGCTTCATAGACTCTTGGCTTTGTTTTTCTTCAGCACGTTTACGTAATTCTAACTCATATAATTTTGCACGTAATTGCTTCATCGCTTGGTCACGGTTTTTATGTTGTGAACGATCACTTTGTGATTGCACCACTACACCGCTAGGAATATGCGTGATACGCACTGCTGAATCAGTACGATTGACATGCTGCCCCCCCGCTCCACTAGCGCGATAAGTATCGATACGTAAATCGGCGGGGTTAATTTCAATGTCGATGGTGTCATCCACTTCCGGTGACACAAATACGGCGGCGAATGAAGTATGACGACGTTTATTCGCATCGAAAGGAGATAAACGAACTAAACGATGCACGCCGGTTTCGGTACGTAACCAACCATAAGCATATTCACCTTCAAATTTAATCGTCGCACTTTTTATTCCTGCCACTTCACCGGCAGACACTTCGATTAAGTCGACTTTAAAATGATTTTGCTCTCCCCAACGCAGATACATACGTAATAACATTTCTGCCCAATCTTGCGCTTCGGTGCCACCTGAACCGGATTGGATTTCTAAATACGCAGAATTTTTATCTAATTCGCGTGGAAACATGCGTCTGAATTCGAGTTGCTCTAATCGTGCTTCTAGTGTTTGTAATTCTTGTGGCAGCGTTGCTAATAGATCTTCAGCCCCTTCATTAATCGCCAAGTCATGCAAATCTTTGATATCGCTAAGACCTTTTTCTAATTGCTGAAAGGTATCAACGATTTGCTGTAATTGCGCACGTTGTTTGCCTAATTGTTGTGCTTTTTCAGGATCATTCCAGAGCGCGGGATCCTGCAGTTCTTGTTCTAATTCTTGGAGCTGTTCCAGTTTGGAAGGATAGTCAAAGGTACCTCCGTAATTCCATACTACGGTTTTCAAGTTCTTTGATTTTTTGAATGATAGGTGCTGTTTCAAACATAAAGAAAAATGATATGAACTAAAGAACAATTATTTTTTAATGCGCTCTATTTAAGATCGTGATCAGCACGCCAAGAATAGTTATACCTACCGCCATCATGCTACCTAATCTAATCGTTAGATCTTTTTTAACTAGCTCTATATTTCTTGATAAGCCTTCTATATCGTGCGTCAAATCTTTTTTCATTACTAACATATCTTGCCGTAAATCCTTGATGTCTTGCTTAGACGCTAAATTATTTTCCATAACTTCTTTAAATGCTTCGGCTTGAATTTCAGCAACGTTCTCTGCAACGCCGGCTCCTCTCAGTTTTTTAACATACTGCAAGGTATCGAAAAATATAGGATTACTCATAAATACTATCCTGTTGTTATTTTTATAAACTTATTTTGGTGTTACTTAACTTAACTTTTTTTGCGTCGAAAATCCAGCTAAACTAATCGCAAATTTACGTAATGCATGCACGCCGGTTGCCTCAGCTTGTTTACACCACTCTTGTAACGCTTCTAATAGCTCGCGTTGCGTCGCAGTGGTACGACCCCAAATTGCCTGGAGTTTAAGACGGTACTGATACACCAATGCTAACATATGATGATTATCCATCACTTCAGCGATCTGCTGTTTGCCTTCTTCGTTTAATAAAGACTCGGTACGAATAAGTGCGACCTTGGCTCGCTTTAATAAGGCTTTACTGTTGGTATTGGCTTTTAGTTTTTCTTCATGTAATACCGGTAGTAATACTTCGCGACTATAACGCGCCAACACTTGAAAACGATTCGTAATCAATGCGGCTAACGTATCCGCATCTACCAGTGATTTACCGGGAATATTCTCAAGTTTGGGTGATACGCGTTTAACCTTGGATAAACCCAAAAATTGTAATAAACGAATATAAACCCAACCCATATCAAACTCCCACCATTTCACCGAAAACTTAGCCGAGGTTGGAAAGGTATGGTGATTATTATGCAATTCTTCTCCACCAATAAAGGCGCCTAACGGGATGATGTTGCGCGCCGCATCCGGACATTCAAAGTTTCGATAACCCCAATAGTGACCGATACCATTTACTACACCGGCGGCAAAGAAAGGTATCCAAGCCATCTGTAAAGCCCAGATGGTAATCCCAGGAATACCAAATAAAACCACATCAATAACAAACATCAATGCAATACCCGCCGCGCTATGCTTGGTATAAACATGTCGTTCTAACCAATCATCCGGAGTCCCTTGACCATACCTGTCCATGGTATCTTTATTTTTAGCTTCGGCACGATACAACTCCGCACCTTCAAAAAATACTTTTTTAATACCTCGAGTTTGTGGACTATGCGGATCTTCATCGGTTTCGCACTTAGCATGATGTTTACGATGAATAGCAACCCATTTTTTGGTTTCCATACCCGTGGTTAACCAGATCCAAAAACGGAAGAAATGACAGATGGCTGGATGCAGTTCCAAGGCACGATGCGCCTGGGATCGATGTAAATACACCGTAACACCCACGATAGTGATATGCGTTAATATCAACAAGGCTACGACATAGCCCCAAAATGATAAATTCAATACACCAAATAATATTTCCACAGTAACCTCTTGTATTTTAATGCTGACCTAAGTCATTCTTAGTATAGTCAAAAAGCTTTTTTATAAATTTTAATTCTTATTCTTGTTTATATTCTATTAACTTGACCACTTTTTTTACGCCGGAAGATTCTCTCGCTATCGATACTGCTAAATCAGCTTGTTTCGGTGTCGCTATCCCTAGTATATACACCACACCGTTTTCAGTGACTATCTTAAAATTATTCGATTTAAGCTCTCTATTGGCAAACATCTTGGTCTTAACCGCTGAAGTGATACCCACATCTTGGGCACGTCGATAGACTGTCGTAGGGATGCCGAGAGCAATTTCGTTAAATACACGTCGAACTTGCGGGATGCTCTTAGCATAGTGTTCTGCCTTAGCTTTTAATTCCTCATCATAGGCCTGGCCGGTTAACAATATCACCCGATTGTAACTCACCGCGGCGATATGGGTTTCGGCATTTAGCACGGGATCATTAGCCAATTTTCTGTTGATTCTAAAGTTAATTTCCTCATCGGATTTAATCGTGTTAATAGGACGCGGATCCGTCACTAAACCACCCGTGGTTGCGCTACCCGCCACAAAAGCGCCTGCCAGACAACCTTGTAAGCCCAATGATAGGATTAAAATAATAAAAATTTTTCTCATTTCGTTTCCTAGCCTCTAATAAACAGGATGGTTAATGGTAAAAAAAACCGCCTTGGCCAGCCATATTAACTGACTGGGAAATAAACCTAGAACGAGGAGTAGTATAGCATTAATACTCAGTGCAAGGTAGGCATCAGGCGCTACCATTAAACAGGGGGTAGTGGGCTCAGGCTCTTCAAAATACATCACTTTTATGACATTAATGTAATAATAAGCACCGATAATTGCAAAAATAATGGCCAATGTGGCTATCCAGAGCAGATGTGCTGAAATTAGGGCTTCTAAGATACCTAATTTAGCAAAAAAGCCTATCGTGGGAGGAATTCCCGCCATAGAAAACATCGCCAGCAACATCATCAGCGCTAACCAAGGATTACGTGCATTCAGTCCTCTTAAGTCAATAATATGCTCAACCTGACCCGATTTACTCATCACCACTAATAAGCCAAATGCCGCCAAGGCCATCAGCCCATAAGCCAGCATATAGAACAGACTCATGGCATACCCCATCGCCGTACCGGCGACTAAGCCGAGTAAGCCATATCCCATATGAGCGATGGCTGAGTAAGCCAACATACGCTTTAAATTGCTTTGTACGATAGCCACCAGATTACCCAAACTAAAGGATAAAATAGCGATTACCGCTAGTAAGGGCTGCCAATAGCTAAGTAAGCTAGGCATGGTATCGACTAATAACCGGATTGCCAGTGCTAAACCGGCTATTTTCGGTGCTGCACTGATAAATAAAGTAACTGGAGTGGGAGCACCTTGATAGACGTCCGGAACCCAAAGTTGGAAAGGTGCCGCCCCGATCTTAAATGCAATTCCTGCCAGAATAAAGACTATCCCTGTACTCAAAAGTACATGGGATTGTCCACCCACGAGTAACGCCTGATGTATCACGGGCAAAATTAAAGAATGCGTGGCACCATACAATAATGAGAGACCATATAAGAATAAGCCGGAAGCCAACGCGCCCAAAATAAAATATTTCATCGCCGCTTCTGCTGCCTGACTCGATTGACGTTGTAAAGCCACCATCGCATACAGCGGAAAGGATAATAGTTCTAAACCCAGATAAAGGCTCAATAAACTATTCGCCGACGTCAAAACCAGCATCCCTAGTATTGAAAATAAACCCAATAAATAATATTCACCCGAATGCATATGCAGAGTTTTAATCGCATCACGTGCATACACAAAAGCAAATACACTGAATACCAAAATGCACAATTTAATAAAATAAGCAACCAAATCCCAAGTAAAATGCTGATGAAATAGTGATTGCGCCGGTACCTGATGTAAATGCATCACTAACGCCAGCGTAATCACCAGACTCATTTGCGTTGCCGTATAGGTGAGTAAACTGGATTTCTGTTGCACAAATAACTCTAGCAACAGGATCACACATGTCATCAACAATAAAGCGATTTCAGGAGTAGCAGGAAATTGAAGTAATTGTTGTAATGTCATCATAATTTAGTTTGCAAACTCCAATGTAAAATTGAGTCTATGGAAGCATGCATGATTGTCAACAAAGGAGCCGGATAAATACCAATAAAAATAATCGCCACTGTTAATAAAATAAACACCAGTTTTTCAAAACCATGGATATCACTACTTTCAGCAATTAAGGGATTAGTCATTTCACCAAAAAATACGCGCTTGTACATGTAAAGTGTATAAGACGCACTGAGAATTAATGTAGTCGCAGCAATCGTGGTAATCCAAAAGCTCGCTTGCATGGCACTTAGGATGATCATGAATTCGCCGACAAAGCCAGACGTGCCTGGCAAGCCAACATTCGACATGGCGAACAACATGAAAAAAGACGCGAGTAAAGGCATGCTGGTGGCAAGACCACCATAATCTTTGATCTGCCGACTACGAAATCGATAGGCCAACATCCCTACCGCTAAAAACATCGCGCCTGAACTAAAGGCATGGGATATCATTTGTACCATCGCCCCTTCTAAGCTCATATACGCCATTAAGGTATTATGACTATGTTTCATGATGGCAAATAGCATAAAACAACCGAGCACCACAAAACCCATGTGCGCGATTGAGGAATAAGCAATCAAGCGTTTCATATCCACTTGTGCTAGGGCAACCAAACCAATATAAACGATAGCAATCAAAGCCAGCGCAATCATAAAACCATCTAATAAACGACTGGCATCTGGAACGATTGGCAACGTAAAACGCAGAAAACCATAACCGCCGAGCTTTAACATTAATGCCGCCAATACCACTGAACCACCGGCGGGTGCTTCGGTATGCGCATCAGGTAACCAGGTATGTAACGGCCACATCGGAATCTTTACGGCAAAGGCAATTAAAAAAGCAACAAAGATCCATACTTGCACCGGCATCGTCAATTTTATCGGATAAAAATGCGTAATTAAAAAATCATGCTCTGGGTTATGCACGCCGAGATACAGCAAAGCAATCAACATCAATGCCGAACCAAAGAACGTATATAAGAAAAATTTTATCGACGCGTACGAACGATTATCACTACCCCATACACCGATACTCAGATACATAGGAATCAGTATCGCTTCCCAAAACACATAGAATAATATCGAGTCCGTCGCAGCAAAAGTCCCTACCATCATGCCTTGCATGAGTAAAAACGCCGCCATATATTGCGCAACGCGTAAAGTAATACTGCGCCAAGCCGCCAAAATAACCAATAACGTGGTAAACACCGTTAATATGATGAGCGGTAAAGAAATACCATCGACGCCTAAGGCATAATTAATATTATATACCGTTATCCAAGGAATATTTTCTTGAAATTGCATACTGCTAAGAGCAGGATTGAAATCCAAATACAGCGGCACACATAAAAGCAAAGTGATAAGTGAAGTGATCAAAGCGATAACACGCGCGCGTTGTGGGTAACGATCGCCATCAAATGCAATCGCCAACACGCCACCCAGCACCGGCAACCAAATAAGTAAGCTTAATAAATGCTTGTGTATGAACAAGTCGAATTGAGATACAAAAGTTAATAACATTCTTATACTACAATGAGTTTATATGGAATAAGCCAATAAAAAAATAATGATTCCTAGCACCATAATAAATGCATACTGATAAATATATCCAGATTGTAAACGACGCAATACATTAGAAAGCCAACTGATACGTCTTCCTGAACCATCAATCAATTTCTCGTCGAGCACATTCGAATCGACATCAAAAAATAATTTCGCCAAACGTCGGCCACCATTCGCAAATACCGTCTGATTAAACGCGTCAAAACCATACTTATTCACTAAAACTTGATAGAGCCAAGCAAAATGTTTTTGAGCCCAAATGGGAATGGCAGGAAATTGACAATAACAAAACCACGCCAATACAATGCCAACCAGCGAAAAAATAGTTGCCATACTTAACATTTGCTCAGTTGTCATCATCTGATGATTGGGTAATACACTCAGACTACCAGCGAGTAAACCAGGAACGTTTAAAAAAGGATGTACTAATAAAAAACCTGCGATGACAGATGGAATTGCTAAGATAATTAAACTGAGTTTAACTATCCCGGTGGTTTTTTCATATTGTTTGATCGGCACACGTGCTTCTGTATGAAACACTAAGAAAAAGGCCCGGAAAATATAAAAAGCTGTAACCAATGCGCCGATCAACACACAATAATAAGCGTAAGATGCTGCCGGTAAAGTCGATGCATGCACCGCATCGATAATCGCATCCTTAGAATAAAAACCCGAAAAAGGCGGTAATGCCGCCAATGCTAAGGCACCGACTAAAAAACACACATAGGTTATCGGCATAATCTTCGCTAAGCCACCCATCTTACGGATATCTTGTTCATGATGCATGGTTAAGATGACTGAGCCTGCTGCTAAAAATAATAATGCTTTAAAAAAAGCATGTGTCACTAAATGAAACATACCTGCCGCATAGGCCGAAGCGCCTAAACCGACCATCATATAGCCAAGTTGCGAAAGCGTAGAATAGGCAATGATGCGTTTAATATCGTTTTGCACGATCGCCACTAAACCCATAAATAAAGCCGTAGTCGCACCTAAAATTAAAATAAGATTTAACACGCTCGGCGCATATTCATATAAAGGCGAGAGACGTGCGACTAAATAAACACCAGCGGTAACCATGGTCGCCGCATGAATTAATGCTGAAATAGGTGTAGGACCTTCCATTGATTCCGGCAACCAAACATGTAACGGTATCTGCGCGGATTTTCCCATCGCACCAATAAATAACAGAAAACAAATGACTGCAATAACCGAATAAGAAGTATGTGGAAAAAGACTGATACTCGCGTCTTTCAATGCAGGTGCGACATGAAAAACTTGGTAATAATCTAAACTACCAAAATAATTAAATAGTAAAGCAATGCCTAAAAAGAACCCAAAATCACCGACTCGATTCACCAGAAAAGCCTTTAAACTTCCGGCATTCGCAGCTTCGCGTTTAAACCAAAAACCAATCAACAAATACGAAACTAAACCCACCGCTTCCCAGCCAAAAAACAACTGTAGGAAATTATTCGCACTCACCAACATCAACATCGCAAAGGTAAATGCCGACATATAACTAAAAAACCGCTTATAACCCGGATCGCCAGCCATGTAAGTGACACTATAAATATGCACTATCAACGAAATAAACGTGACGATAAGAAACATCACCACGGCTAATGGATCAATTAAAAAACCGATATTAAAGCGAAATTTACCGGTCAAATCCCACAAATAAAGATTACCGTCATAAGCCCCAGCGTGTAAAAAAAAGATTTGGTATGCAAAATACAGTGATAAAACGAATGCAACGGTAACGCCTAAAATAGTGATCGTATGGGCCAAACGATCACTGACACGTTGACCACCTAAACCAGCAAATAAGGCACCTGCTAAAGGACATAATACCAATGCGAGGTTGATTAACTGATAATGACTCATTACCAACTACCCCTTCAAACGATTTAAGGCATCGACTTGTATGCTATGTCGGGTGCGGAATAAAACAATCAGTATCGCTAAACCAATGGCCGCTTCAACAGCTGCCACGGCCAATACAAAAAACACAAACACTTGGCCGGATAAATCCGCAAAAAAATGTGAGAATGCGACAAAATTCATATTCACAGCTAATAATAGTAGCTCGACGCACATCAGTAAAATGATGATATTCTTTCGATTGATCACCAACCCTAGTAAACCCAAGCTAAATACGATAGCAGCGAGTATTAAGTAATAATTTAACGGAATCATTTTTTTCTCTCGGCTGGCATTTTTATAATTCGTAATCGATCCGTAGGCTTCACTTTTAATTGTAATTCAGGCGCAATCGCTTTATTCAAACGTTTTTCACGAAAACTCAAGGCGATAGTCGCCACAATACCCACCAGTAATAAAACACCGGTAATTTCAAACGGATAAGCATATTGCGTGTACAGTACATCACCTAAGGCTTGTGTATTACTCGCTTGAGCAGACAATGGCAGCAACTCTGCTTTACCCGACAGTGGAAATACTGCATAAATCAATAATGCTAATAAGATCAGCACACTAATAACCGCAAAAAATAAATAGCGCACGTGGATAGGTTGATTTTCTGCGCTATCAATATTCAAAGTCATAATGACGAATAAAAATAACGTCATGACCGCACCGACGTAGACTAAAACCAAGATTAAACCTAAAAATTCTGCTTCTAATAATATCCATAAAGCGGCAGCGGCAAAAAAAGCCAGCACTAAAAACAACGCGCAACGAACCGGATTATGCGAAATGACTGTCATCAAGGCAGCGCCTACTAATGTCGCAGCAAATAAGAAGAAAGCACACTGTTGAATCGGAATTATCATAATATAAATATTTAAAATTTGGATTGCCGCGCGCTACGCGCTCGCAATGACGAAAAATTAACGATAAGGGGCATCTTCCGCTCTCTCTTTAGCTATTTGCTTCTCATACTTGTCACCAATCGCCAACAATTTTTCTTTGGTCATAATCTCTTCGCCACGATTTTCAAAATGATAATGTGGAATATTGGTTTCGACGATGGCATCTACTGGACATGATTCTTCGCAAAATCCACAATAAATACATTTAAATAAATCGATTTCATACAAGGTTGTACGTCGTGAACCATCATCACGCGGCTCTGCTTCTATCGTAATCGCCAACGCTGGACACACCGCTTCACATAATTTACAGGCAATGCAGCGTTCCTCACCGTTAGGATAACGACGTAACGCATGTAAACCACGAAACCTGACGGAACGTGGCGTTTCTTCTTCCGGAAATTGGATTGTGACTTTTTTCTTAAAAAAATGTCGACCGGTCACACCCAGTCCCTTAAAAAGTTCCCAGAGTGTAAAGGTTTTAATGAGTTGTAGTATTTTTCTTAACAAGTTCATGTGTTAAACCAAGGACCCCATTTAAATTGTACCGCTAATGCCACGACCGATATCCAAAGCAAAGTAACGGGGATTAACACCTTCCAACCCAAACGCATCAACTGATCATAACGATAGCGGGGGAAAGTCGCACGCGACCAAATAAAAAGTCCCAAAAAGCTAGCCATTTTAATAAAAAACCAAATAATACCAGGAACCCAAACCAATGCCTTGTCCAAAAATTCAATACCTTGAAAAGGTGACAGCCAACCACCTAAAAACAATAGGCTGGCAATCGCTGATATCAGGATCATATTCATATATTCAGCAAGAAAGAATAAAGCAAAACTTACGCCTGAATATTCGACATGGAAACCCGCTACGATTTCAGATTCACCTTCCGCTAAATCAAAAGGAGCGCGGTTAGTTTCGGCGATTCCTGAAATCCAATAGCAAACAAATAATGGTAGTAGCGGTAACCAATACCAATGCCAAATGCCGCCTTGTTGGCGAAGCACAATATCATGCAGATTCATACTGCCTGCTGCTAATAAAACACCGACAAACGAAAAACCCATGGCAATTTCGTAAGAAATGGTTTGCGCCGCTGCGCGTAATGAGCCTAGTAAAGCATATTTAGAATTAGTCGCCCAGCCAGCGATTAAAATGCCATACACACCCAACGAAGTAATTGCAAATAAATAAAGCACACCGGCATTAATTTGCGTTAATGCCACACCTTCGCTAAATGGAATAACCGCCCAAGCGGCTAACGCCGGGGCGATGGTAATAACCGGGGCTAAAATAAATAAATAACGATTCGAGGCGGTTGGAACAATAATTTCTTTGGTAATTAACTTAACCACATCGGCAATGGGTTGTAGGAAACCTAATGGTCCCACCCGATTCGGTCCGATACGGGTTTGCATATAACCGATACCTTTACGTTCAATAAAGGTTAAATAAGCAACGCTTAGCAGTAATGGAATAGTGATGACAATAATCTTAATCAGTATCCAAATTAATAATATTAAATCATTCAGCATAGAGCTTAACCTCGCCAAATGATTCGCCTAAAGCGGCAGTTTCTTCACAACCTGCAGCGACGTAAACACAATGATCAGGAATACCCGGTTGTATCGACAACGGTAATAAAACCTGACCTACACCTTGTTCGATACGAATTAATTGACCGGCCGTAAAATTTAATTCACTGGCTAACGTGGGATTCATGGCAACTGTTATCGGATCATTAGTTGCTGAAGCTTGCAACGCTAAGGATCGACGCACTAAACTATCGACACTATAGATAGGCCATTCACTAATACGCATTATACTCTTCGCACTTGAACTTTTGTCCTTCACATTTGCGCTGATGGCTGCCTGTTGCGTATCGAGTTTGAACGTAAGCTTAGCACCAGCAAGATGTTCTAATAGTATGGGTTCCAATTCTTCACGAATAAAGGCATGATCGGATCGATTAAAATCAGCTAATTCCAAACTATTGCCTAATGTCTGGAGAATTTCCCATCCTGAACGCGTCTGCCCTAACGGCGGTATCGCTGCTGAAAAGCTTTGCCAACAACCGGCCAGATTGATAAAGCTACCTTCAATCTCAGCAAATGTTGCCATCGGTAAAATAACATGCGCATGATCTAACAAGGATTTCGCTTTAAACGGTGATAAAGCTAATACAAAATCGGCTTGCTTTAATGCCTTGCTGACTTGTTGCGGATTAGCGCAATCTAAAGTGGGCTCGATATTCAATAAAATGAACGCGCGTAAATCCGCATTGAACATCTCGGCAGCGGATAAACCAGGTTCAGCAACAGAAACACCACGCGGCAAACGATGGGGCACAGCGCCGGCTAAGCTAGCGCCCGCGCTATTCGCACCTTCTGTTAAAGTCACACAACGTGCGCCGGTTTGCTGAGCAATAAACTGGGTTAGTGATCGAATTAAACTTGCTTGTGGATGATTATGTGCCAAGGCGCCTAACACGATCAGTGTATTTTCTGAAGCTTTTAATTGTTCAGCCAAGTCACTTTGTAGAGGACAAACTGGGATCCCAGCAAACGCTGCCAGTGCTGTTTCATCATCCGCCACCGCTCTAGCAATGCTTAATAAAGTGGGTACGAATGTATCCGGACTCACGCACAGATTTTCATGCAGTGCAAAAGGAACACTGATATCCACACAATGCAGACTAGCAATTTTTGTACACGCTAAATTTGCTTTGCGTAAACGATGCGCCGCTATGGGTTGTTCACGCCGAATATTGGAACCGACTAACCACACAAAAGAGGCTTTTTCTAATTCAGAAAGTGTTAAGCCGGGTGGGCAAAGCGGTGATTGGATTTGATCAGACACATCGGTTTGATGTAAACGATGATCAATATGTGATGACCCCAAGCTACGCAATAATTTTTGGAAAAAATAAAACTCTTCGGTGGTACAGGAAGGCGAAGCTAAACCTCCGATAGCATGTGGACCGTGTGTTTGCAGAATTTTTTTAAATTCAGTCACCACTTTTGCTAACGCAGTTTCCCAATCGACAATAAACCATTGTCCGTTTTCTTTAATGTACGGTTTTGTTAGGCGTTCTTTACTATGAATGCCGAGATAACTATATCGATCCCGATCCGATAACCAAGTTTCATTAATCGCTTCATTCTCACGTGGCACTGCCCGCATCACTTGTTCGCGACGTGTGTGTAAATAAATATTAGAGCCCAAGCAATCATGCGGCGCTATGCTAACAGACTGTTGTAATTCCCAAGCACGTGCAGTAAATCGAAACGGTTTCGATGTCAGTGCACCGACGGGGCAAAGGTCAATAATATTTCCTGATAATTCCGATTCCAAACTATGTTCGATATAAGTGCTGATTTGTAAATCTTCGCCACGATTCAGTGTGCCTAATTCTTTAATGCCAGCAATTTCCTGACCAAAGCGTACGCAACGGGTACATTGTATGCAGCGCGTCATTTCAGTTGCAATTAAAGATCCCAAATTATCATCTTTAACGGAACGTTTACCTTCAGTAAACCGTGACAGCGAGGAACCGTAACCTAAAGAAAGATCTTGTAATTCGCATTCACCGCCTTGATCACAGATAGGACAATCCAAAGGATGGTTAATGAGTAAAAATTCCATCACTGAACGTTGTGCTTCTTTGGTTTTTGCTGATGTGGTATAAACTTTCATACCCGCTGTAACGGGTGTCGCGCAAGCGGGTAATGGTTTTCCAGATTTTTCAACCTCAACCAAACACATGCGACAATTAGCTACGATAGAAAGTTTTTTATGATAGCAAAAACGCGGAATATAAATACCTGCTTTATCCGCCGCTTCGATAATCGTAGTATTTTGTTCAACGTGTAAGGTACGACCGTCTATCTCTATATCAATCATTCCACCGCCCCCACTTCTCGCTCTCGCTATGACTCATGCGGATCACCCACAGGACAGCGCTTATATTCAATATGCTCAATAAAATCATTCCGAAAATGTTTAATAAAACTTTGCACCGGCATTGCCGCCGCATCACCTAAGGCACAAATGGTATGCCCCATGATCTTCCCTGCCACACTATCTAATAAATCCAGATCACTCATCCGCCCTTGCCCATGTTCAATGCGGTGTAACACGCGCCACATCCAACCGGTTCCTTCGCGACAGGGAGTACATTGACCACACGATTCTTCTTTATAAAAATGCGCAATACGCGTTAAAATTTTCACCATGCACGTGGTTTCATCCATGATGATCACCGCGCCAGAACCTAACATCGAACCGGCTTTAGCAATCGAATCATAGTCCATCGTGGTATTCCACATCGCTTCAGCGGTTAACACCGGCATAGACGATCCACCTGGAATCACTGCTTTTAAGCTTCTTCCGTGTTTCATACCCCCAGCAAGTGCTAATAATTCTTTAAATGGAATGCCTAAAGGCACCTCAAAATTACCGGGCTTGTTAACATGGCCCGTCACGCTGAATAATTTACAGCCACCATTGTTAGGTTTGCCTAATTCTAAAAACCATTGTCCGCCTTTTTGTAATATCACCGGAACCGAAGCTAAGGTTTCAGTATTGTTAATCGTTGTTGGGCGGCCGTATAAACCATAATTCGCTGGAAAAGGTGGTTTAAAACGCGGAAAACCTTTTTTTCCTTCTAAAGATTCCATTAAAGCGGTTTCTTCACCACAAATATAAGCACCCGCGCCTAAATGGTTATACAGTTGAAAATCAAATCCGGAATCTAAAATATTAGCACCCAATAAACCAGCCGCATACGCTTCTGCTATCGCGCTTTCGCAGCGTTCAAAAGGTTCATAATATTCGCCACGTATATAGTTATAACCCACGCTAGCACCCATCACATAAGCGGCAATCGCCATCCCTTCAATGAGTTGATGCGGATTAAAACGTAAAATATCGCGATCTTTACAGGTTCCCGGTTCTCCTTCATCCGAATTACATACGATGTATTTTTGACCAGGAGCACCGCGTGTAATAAAGCTCCACTTTAATCCAGTCGGAAACCCTGCCCCGCCACGACCGCGTAAACACGAGAGTTTTAGTTCAGCAATAATTTTTTCCGGAGGCGTTTTTTCTTTTAAGATCTTTTCCCAAACTTGATAGCCACCCACCCGCTGATAGTTCGCGAGACTCCATGGCTCATCAAAATGTAAGGTACGGAAACAAATATCATTCGCCATCTAAGTTATCCAAGATTTTATCTAATTTTTCGGGTGTTAAATCTTCATAATAACGTTGTCCGATATGAACTACCGGGGCGTTTGCACAAGCACCTAAGCATTCGACTTCGCGTAAGGTAAATTTTTCGTCGGCGGTGGTTTCGCCCAGATTAATGTGCAAACGATTTTGCAAATGCTTAACAATTTTGTCGCAACCGCTCAGCATACAAGAAACGTTGGTACAAACCCCAATCTTATGCCGACCTATCGGCTCGAGTTCATAAAGCGTATAAAACGTGGCGACTTCATAAGCGGTGACGCGTGACATCTCTAGATAATCGGCCACTGCATCAATTAAATCTTGGGATAAATAACCACCGTTATAATCTTGCGCAAGAGTCAACGCCGGTAACACCGCCGATTGTCTACGATCCGGTGGATATTTCTTGGCCCATTTCTCAATAGCGATTTTTAATGCTTCTGGCAATATTTCGCTTTTGTTATTCGTCACACTCTTCATCGATCGATTTCACCAAATACGATATCAAGACTAGACAATATGGCAACTAAATCAGCAATCATATGTCCGGAAACCAATTCATTTAAAGCCGCCAAATGCGGAAATCCGGCTGCGCGTATTTTAACCCGATAAGGTTTGTTAGCACCATCCGATACCATATAAATTCCAAATTCCCCTTTAGGATGTTCTATTGCGGCATAGGCTTCACCCGGTGGCACGCAATATCCTTCGCTAAAAAGTTTAAAATGATGGATCAGTGATTCCATGTCTTCTTTCATCTGTAAACGCGTCGGTGGCACCACTTTATGCTCTATCAATGCGACTGGGCCTGGATTAGCACGTAACCAACTCACACATTGTTTTATTAAAGCATTCGATTGGCGCATTTCTTCGACTCGCACCAGATAACGATCATAACAATCGCCTTTGCTCCCTATCGGTATATCAAACTCTAATTCATCATACACTTCGTACGGTTGTTTTTTGCGCAGATCCCAAGCAACGCCCGAAGCGCGTAGAATGGGGCCAGTGCAGCCTAATTGTAAAGCGCGTTCCGCGGATAATACACCAATCCCAACGGTTCGTTGTTTCCAAATACGATTATCGGTCAGCAAGGTTTCATAATCGTCAATCAATTTAGGAAATCGAGTAATAAAACTTTCAATAAAGTCTAATAAACTTCCCTCACGATTAGCATTCATCTCACGGGTTTCTTTTTCATTATGCCATTGTGAAGGTTTGTATTGCGGCATTTTATCCGGCAAGTCGCGATACACGCCTCCCGGCCGATAATAAGTGGCATGCATACGCGAACCTGACACCGCTTCATAACAGTCGATTAAATCTTCGCGTTCTCGAAAGCAATATAAAAAAACCGTCATCGCACCGATGTCTAAAGCATGTGCGCCTAACCATAATAAATGGTTCAAGATACGTGTAATTTCGTCAAACATAACACGAATATATTGCGCACGCTTGGGGGGCGTTACACCTAATAATTTTTCTATTGCCAAAACATAGGCATGTTCATTACACATCATGGAAACATAGTCCAAACGATCCATGTAACCAATACTTTGATTGTAAGGTTTAGATTCAGCTAACTTTTCGGTTGCACGATGCAATAAACCAATATGCGCATCTGCCGATTGGATGACCTCACCGTCTAATTCTAAGATCAAGCGCAACACACCATGCGCGGCAGGATGCTGCGGACCAAAGTTTAACGTGTAATTACGTATTTCAGGCATGCATTTACTCGTTCTGGTTTTCGTGAAAACAGGTTAAGGTATCTTCAGTCGTTGTTTTACGAATGGTTTTTGGCACTAAGGTACGTGGCGTAACCGTGACCGGCTGGTAAATAACCCGACCTTGGGTCGCATCATAACGTACCTCGACATGTCCGGTTAGTGGAAAATCTTTACGAAAAGGATGACCGACAAAACCATAGTCGGTTAGCAAACGCCGCAAATCGGGATGTCCATTAAAAAACACACCATACAGATCAAAGGCTTCTCGTTCATACCAATTAGCGGCCGGCCATAATTTAATGATCGACGGCACTTGTGGCGGATCACCGTGGGCAAACACACGCAAACGTAAACGCTGATTATGCTTAAGTGATAATAGATGATAGATCACGGCAAAGCGTGGCTTATTCCAAGCCACCGGTTGCAGATCACCCGTGGTGTCTACACCGCGCTCAAAACCGGTTAACGTTGAACGCTCGGTGGTCCATTCACTGATACCATAGTCAGAGTAGTCCACGACACAAACATCCACTAATAATTCGAATTTAAAATCTGCTTCATCACGCAGTGCTAAACAAACCTCAAGTAATTTTTCAGCAGAAATTTCTAAACTGATTTCACCACGCGCAACGATTATTTCTTGAATAAGCGCGTCAAAACGTTGGTTAATTTTTTGAAGTTGCAGAACAGCGTCTGACATAGTTTAAGTACGCTCAATAAAGTGAGTTTTTTTTATTTTATTTTGTAATTGTATAACGCCATACACTAATGCCTCTGCGGTGGGTGGACAACCCGGCACATACACATCCACGGGCACAATTCTATCGCAACCGCGTACTACCGAATAGGAATAATGATAATAACCCCCGCCATTCGCGCAGGATCCCATTGATATCACCCAGCGCGGTTCTGCCATTTGATCGTAAACCTTACGTAAAGCAGGCGCCATTTTATTACATAAAGTCCCAGCAACGATCATGACATCGGATTGGCGAGGACTGGGTCGAAAGACCACGCCCAATCTATCCAAATCATAACGTGCAGCGGCCGAATGCATCATCTCTACCGCACAACACGCCAAACCAAACGACATCGGCCATAAAGACCCACTGCGCGCCCAACCGAGCAGTTTATCTAAGGATGTGGTGACAAACCCTTGCTGTTGTAATAATGGTTCTATTCCCATTGTAAGGCCCCCTTTTTCCACTCGTATATAAAACCTATCAATAATAGTCCCAGGAAGATCCCCATCGCTATTAAACCAGGCAAACCGATGCGTCTTAAGGAAACCGCCCAGGGAAATAAGAATGCGGTCTCTAAATCAAAAATAATGAATAAAATCGCCACGAGATAATAACGGATATCAAAAGGCAGTCGTGCATCGCTAATACCTGGAAAACCACATTCATAGGAAGATAACTTCGCTGGATCCGGACGTTGTAAGCCCGTTAAGCGCCCGATCGATAAGGCCGCCACGCCGATAAATAAGCCAAAAGCGATAAAAATCAGTATGGGAAAATAATTCTGTAACATGGTTTTTTCGTTACCCTGGGCAATTTTGTTGCTAGTATACAACCTTCATCGGTCAAAATTCTATACTTAATACAGAAAGATCACCGTCATGGCGAGCGAATGTAATGAGCGTGGCCATCCAGTAGATTGCCGCGCACCTTCGGTGCTCGCAATGACGATAAAATATCTCAAAGATTGAGCTCTAATTTAATAAATGTTAGGATGACAAAAGATTAAGGTTAAAAAATTTTAAGGAAAATAAAATGTACCCTGCAATGGATTATCAGTGGATATCTATCTCTGACCAACCCTATCTACTAGAATGCGATATCGAGTTAGTTAAAGACGCCTTACATCTTATTCTCAACCCTGTTGATGAACAGTCTGTCTCACCAGAAACTACACAAATGGTGCGTACGCTTATTAATTATCTCAAAGAATGTAATAACGCTTTTTTAGCCAGTGAGCGTATCCGACTCTTTTTATTATTAAGTCTATGTGCTAGCTTGATCATTTCCTTTATTTCGCTAGCCACCTTACCCATTACTGCCCTCAGTATTACTTTAATTTTTATCGTTTCTTTACTATTATTTTCAGTTAATATTTTTACGTTGTTTAACCAAATGAGTGGTTATCAACAAGAAATTGATTGGAACAAACTAAAAACACACTGCTCAGAATATACAAAAAAATTATATTCAGAAAAGCTTAAAGAAAACAGTCTAAGTAACCCATTATATAAAATTTCTAGCCCTACGTCTGCTCCATGTCTATTTTCGGCTAAAAAAATTTCACAAAATGATGCGGTTAACCCTAGGGAGGATATCAATGCTTCAAATCATGCTGAACGCCGACTATCCCCTATCGATGAAGATTCCTTCAAATCTGTGCAATCTAATGGAGACAGTGATTTAATTTCCTTTACTAAATAGATTTCTCAGAACAAAAAAATCTCTCATTTCTACCAACCTAATACCTATCAACACATTGCTTATATTCACTATTATTTGGAGTTTGCAGATTGCATACCAGTGCAGGATAAATAAGGTTCGAAAAAATAGATATTTTTCGATCGACAGCAAAGAAATTTTTGTAATCCTTTAAATGCAGAGCATTTTTTGATAATTGCTTAAGACCATGTTCTAAAGTGCAAACGTTACAATCCGCTTGGTAGGTTTGATTAAAGGCATACTCTAGTTTCCATTTTCCTTCATCTAATGGATAGTAATAGGTGAAATAATTCTTAAGTACATAATGCTCTGGATCGTAATAATAAACTTTATATCCAGGATTATTACCCACCACTGGACTAATGGAAGGCGTAGCGCTAATCACGATGTCATTTGCCCCATTAAATTGCAGTAATTGCTCCCAATCCATATGTAAATGAGCGGGTAAAATCGCCATGATATGCGGCGCAGAACATCTAAGTAAATGCAAAAATTGATCAACATAGCGTGTCTGCCAAAGTCCGAGTGCCGCAACGGGAATGTCTCGACTAATACTCACTTGAGGGAGATTAGGAATATGTAATGCGATTAACGCCTTCTCATGCCTATTATCGACTGAGGCAAGTTGTTTTTCTAACCAATTTAATTCTCGTTGCGCATCTCGATCCATACCCGCACCTCTGGTAGAAAAAAATGTAGTATTAAGTACAATCAAGCGCAATTTCTTCGGTATACTCTTTGCATTTGAGCCTATATCTAGAGCGTAATATCCACCTTTAGCAAAGTCCTTCTGCATCTTGGCGCGATTATCTTTATCTTGAATTAACTTAGACCAAATAGGAGCGATATTTTTATAAAATACCGGTTGCGAGGTATAGTGTTCAGCATAACTATCATTATTCCCGACGACCATATAAACATTGGTATTAGGAAAAGCTGCAGCCAATTCTTTAGTAATAAACTGCATGGTTTTATCAATAAACTGATGTATGCCTTTTCCTGAAGTGTCCCCAGTATAATATTGGTAATTTTTTTTATAATCATGGCTGAGAAAGTCACCTAAAACTAAAACAAACTGTAAGTGTTGCTGCTGAGCCGTTTTTTTTAGTTCATTCAATGTTGATTTAAATAATACATAATTAGTATCTTCTTTATACCGTGGTGCTTGAGTATCATATTGGTTAAGAATTTTTGGCCATTCTGCTGCAGAGGCAATTACCAATTTATTAATGAGCGGACAAACCTTATTGTTTTTATTACAGCTGTAAAAAGGATTGAAATGGATGTCTGCGAGGCTAACAAAGCTTGTTGGGCCCGCAGCAGGCAAGAAACTCGGTGTTGCTGCTATGACATCGGACGAAAAACTAACCGCAGCAACGATTAGTGCATAGAAGAAATAAACAATTTTTAGTTGACTTCGCATATTTTTATATTTCTATAGCGTTAAAATAAAAGCATCCTTTGCTGAAAAATTCTAATTCTTATCCCTATAATATTACGCCGATAAAACTAAAAAACAAAACTATTTTCTAGCTTATGAATATGCGCTTTACAATCAGTAAAGATAGCTTAAAATAAACTTAAACCTTAGTTCTCAACGATTAATCACATTGAGTTATGACATGATACAGAAATGGATCGCTAGCCTAAGCTTGCTCTTGTTTTTATTATTAATTTCATTTCAACCGGCTTACGGCAGTGATGATTGCGTTTGTCATCCTCCCGTCAATTCGCACAGTCAGCAGTATGTTATTGCCTATGGTTCATTGATGGAGAGTAATTCTAAAAAAGCCACTGATAATCGCAGTGGAGAAAATAAGCCGGTTTGGGTAGAACACTATCAACGCGGTTGGTTTTCCAAGGGTTTATCAGATGGATTTAGTACTACTTATCTGGGTGTGATTAAAAGTAAACATGCGCGCTTTAATGGCACAATTTTTAATTTGACCACTGCTAATTCATTCAAAAATTATGACACACGGGAAAAATATTACTGTCGCGTCTTGGTTGCACCGCGTGATATTCACTTATTAACTGGAAAAAAATTACCGCCAGGACAATTTTGGATCTATGAACTAAAGCCTGAATTACTCGCCCCGCCCTCGGATCGTTATCCAATTGTCGAATCTTACGTCGATATTTTTTTAGCGGGCTGTTTAGAGATTGAGGAAAAATATCATTTAAGAAATTTTGCCGCAGCTTGTGTCAACACCACCAGCGATTGGTCACTGCACTGGGTTAACGATAGAATCTACCCGCGCCGACCTAGCAGATATCAGCCGCGAGCGTTAACTATCGATAAACTGCTGCAACAACAAATACCCCAATTTTTTCAGCAAATAAAATTAGAGTCATACGCCACCTAAAGGCAAGATGTGGATCGATGCTGGATTTTATTTTTCAGCATAGAATCGTAGATGGTGATTATCCAAGGGGGCATGAAGCGCATCGTTTCCCTCTTTTTATATTAATTTTCCTTCACAAAAAATTTGTTCATATTGAATCGCAGTTACCAACGATATCATTGGCAATAACCAAATTAAACCTATCCAAAAACTAATCACGCCTATCCATAAACTAATCATACTAATACTAACAAATCCTAAACTGGTGAGTAAAATTAAAATAATATTTCTAACAAGATGTCGATTGATCGATTTAAAAGCAGTGCTTAAACTTTTTTTGAGCGTTAATTTTTTATCAAAAATCAGTAAAGAAGCCATAAAAGCAACTAGTGAGATATAGAGATTCAATAAAGCGAATAATACAAAATATAATAAATTACTAATGAAAAAAAAAATAAAAACAACATATCCTAGACCGAAACATAATAATATTAAAACTATTTTTTTAATAAGATATCGATTAATAAATTTAAAAGAAATGCTTAAACTACTTTTAAGCGTCAAATTTTTTTTATCAAAAATCAGTAAAGTAGCCATAAAAATACCTATCATGCTATAGGCACACAATAAGCCGAATAGAACGAAACTTAAGTGATTATCAAGAACGTAAATAAACTTGGCGGATGCCAAACCCATATCCCTAAAAAAGTCTAACGGAACAAGCTCGGTAATTGCTTTAGAAAAAAAATTCATACAAAATTCTAAAGTGCTGTTCAACAAATAAACTAAGTAGTGATTAAAGTATAATTTATAATCTACTAGTAATGGGCTAGGAATTTTATCCAAAAAAAAATTTATTCTAAAATACAAAACGGATTCCATCAGAAAAGCGACCAGGAAAATCAGGGCCAAAGGCCTCCAAGTTTTGCGAAACGAAAAAACCATGCTTGCTCGAGTGGGCTGATTACGAAGATGCTGCAAGGCTAAGCATGTTAATGAAAAAGTTAATAAGGAACGCAAAACTTCCACACTAGAACCTAAAAAACATTTCAGTAAATAAGAAAAAAAGGGTGTGCTGTCTAGGAGCTTAAATTTATAAACTATGTCCATCAGTATAAAGCCTTGTAACTTATTGAAAACAGACATTGTTAGCAAAAATAAAAGAAAGCCTCCCCAAAAGGATTTCTTCATTCCTGTTACTCGCTGCCAAGTTTCAAGAAATATGCTTTTAATAGGGATACGGTAATCACCCTTTACTGCTTTAACTAATGAAGATGTTAAGGAATCAGACATACTACAACCTGTTATTTTTATAATTTTGGAGAGTATTTAGCCAACTGGAAATTATTTACATAAGATAAATTTAATCGGTTGTCAATATCTCTTAAGAATTAAACGGATCGTTTCAGCAAAGAGAGACGCCGATGACGCGCCAAGGCTAATTCAATTAACTGCGTCAATAGCTGTTGATAGGAAAGACCGGATGCCTCCCATAATTTTGGATACATACTAATCTGCGTAAATCCCGGAATAGTATTCAGCTCGTTAAAATAGATTTTTTGCGATTGTTTTTCGATAAAAAAGTCAATTCTAGCCATCCCTGAACAATCTAAACATTCAAATAGTTTAATCGCTAGACCTTTTAATTCTTGCATTTGGCCTTCTTGCAGTATGGCCGGAATAATCAATTCCGCGCCTTTAGGATCCAAATATTTGGCTTCATAAGAATAAAATTCGTGACTAGGAATAATCTCTCCGACTCGGCTCACTAAAGGTTCAGCACCCCATTGCAGATTTTCTAATACTGCCATTTCAATTTCACGGACTTCCAATGCTTGCTCAAGCAATATCTTGGTACTATAAGTGAAAGCCAACTCAATAGCCTCGATCAGATCATCGGGTTTTTTTACTTTAGTAATACCCAAACTTGAACCCGCATTCGCCGGTTTAACAAACAGCGGAAACGATATTTTTTGCTCAATATTTTGTATCAATTGCTCTTTTTTAACCACCCAGAGACCCGAATTAAAACTTAAGAAAGGTACGACCGGAATCTCCGCTGCACCGGCTAAGCGTTTAGTCACCGTTTTGTCCATACCGATGGCCGAACCTAATACATCCGCACCCACATAAGGCAAATCTAATATTTCTAGACAACCTTGTATCGTGCCATCTTCACCAAAAGTTCCATGTAATACTGGAAAAACCACATCAGCGTGATTTTTTTGGTGCTGACTTAGTTCTGCCAAACTATTCACGCACTCTGCATTTTCAGTTTTTAGCACTATCGTTTCATTGGTATATAAGTGCTGGAGCTCATTAATAAAACAACATCCTTGTTTATCGATACCGATAGGAATAACTGTAAACTTATTTTTATCTAAATTTTTAATAACCGAAGTCGCGGATAACAGCGAGACATCGTGTTCAGCCGACCGACCACCATACAAAACCGCCACTTTAATCTTTGAATTTTCTTCTAACATAAAAGCTCAACACGATAATAAAAGTTCATTATAGAGCCTAACAAACCTTAATTAAAGCTATCCGCGAAGGATACCCCCTAACCTAAATAGTTTTAGTTTAAAATTACAAAAAAAATCATATCATATTTAGATAATTTAATTCGTAGGAGGATACTTAAGTATGCTACTATGTCAAAAATAATGAGATAAGAGGCAGCTAATTTATGAAGCATTATGCCGCATTTTTAGAAGGACTTACACCTATACAAGAAAAGCAATTAACCTCTTTTTTATTTCATCTACTCTGCAACCATTTACAAAAAAAATCCAAACAACAATTTCTAAAAATCGATATAAGCCATGAAAAAATTTGGTTAAAAGCAAGATTATTTTTTCATTTCGATAAAAAGACTCGATTATTAGAAACAGAATGTGTTCAAGCCTGCAAAGCTGCGCTGATAGAAGTGAATAATGTCCTCCTTTATCCGGCTTGTATTGACTTTTTTAAAAATTTAAAGTTTGCTACTTCCGAAGAAGAAGCGCTTATGTTAAGTGACAATGGACTTTTATTCTCGCAAACTTCTAGAATCCATAAAAGTAAAAATAGTAAAAAACTTGTGTTATTTAATGGTATCGTAAGTTCTGAATTTGCTATAAATCAAATTTTAAACGTTAACCCAGGTTTGATATTTGGGCACGCCCATAATGATACTGCCTCTTATGCCGAACTCACTCGCTTACTACCCACCTGTAAACTTCAGAATATAAAGATTCTTTATCTAGAATTGCCTTACAGCATTTTTTCGCCATTATTTTCTGACTTTAATCAAAAAACATCGAATCATAAACACATTATCACTCAATTAAAAAAAGGAATAAAGCTTTATCAGGACAAAACTTTTCTTAAAAGCTTTGCAGCATTATTACTAGGCGCACGCGATCACGGGATAGCCATTCAAGCCTGCGATGTCAATTCGTTAAACTTCATCAATTACTCAAAACAATTAATAGATGGAAAGCATAGGCTCGGTGTAGGAAATGCTTGCATGATAAGAACCATTGAAGCACTACAATATAGGCAAGCTCATCCCAAGTTTCTATTGTTGGCGGGCTTAGCCCATGCGAATTCGATAGCCGATGAATTAGGTGTGCCTTGTTGCTATATTGGTGAGAAGAAAACCTTCCTAAATTTCCCAGATTTGTCTCTGCTGGTGGATTATGAATTTTTTACCGACAGCCGTATCCTCCATTCTTCAGAATCCAGCTTTTTTATGAAGATTGGCACTCGATTAGATCAAACTAACGATCCTAAAATTAGTGCAATAATAATCCATTGGAATGAATTAATTAAACAAATACCACGATTTTCATCGATTGCAGCGAGAGAAATTAAAGCGGCAAGAGAGGTCTATATAGAACATATATTAGAAAAATCACAGTGTGATAAGCGCGAAATTTCGGATATTTGTAAAAACCAACAGTCGCTGATAATAGCATCGTTAACACAGGCTACTTATAGTAAAGGTGTTGAGTTAGCGCATCCTAAAAATTGGTATCCATTATTTTATTGTCAACGTCCGTACGGAATTCGACTCGCCGATAATGAAAACTATGCTTTTACACCCGCGCATTTAAAGGCGCTGGAAACATCACCAACAGAAGCAGAAACATCTATTACGAAACTGCATTATGCTTAATCAGCAGAATAAATATTTTCAATTATTTATAAACAAAAAGAGGACCCCTATGCCGCAACAACAAGAAACCATACCACTTACCCGCACCTCTGGAAACTCCTCCTATGGCAGTACCGCTGAAAATACTGCAACAAATTCTGCTAGCAACGAAAATCCAGATACAATAGATACAAAGGTTTATGCTAATTTTTTTAAGCAAAAATTTAGACAAGATTTCCCCATGGATAATTATGATGGTTCATTTGGTATCGGTGCGAGTATGAATGCATTCAAATTTTAAATTTTACTAGTCATTAAAAAAACCCGCGGTTAGCGGGTTTTTTTAATGATCCTGTTCTGAGTAAAAATAAAAAAACAATCTTAAGGTGAATTCGAATGATTTTGTGTCTCTTTAAATTCATCTTTTTCAGAAAAGGGTTTTTCTGTATCTTTTTTCCATAGTTCTTCCGGTACCTGTGCCTTAATTTTATTAAGTGACCCAATAAATTTTTGAGACTTTATAGACTCATCATCATCCCCAGGTAAAAAACAACAGAAAAACAAAGAAAAACAATTTTTTATTTTCGTGACGGTACCGTGTAACCAACGTTC
>JBDKHQ010000004.1:0-2716 GCA_039797585.1 Pseudomonadota bacterium
GAATGGGCCAGTGCGTGGCGGACGCCGGACGAATCGGGGCTTAATATAAGTCGCGTGATGCGAACAAATTTTGGGGACACGACGGCCAAAATTTTTCGTGAGCATAGCGACTCGCTTGTTGGGGAAGTATGTTATCAAAAACGCAGCGTGAATATATTTTCACGACGTATATTCCAGCATTGCGTTGCTTAAAGGATATGGCTAAAGAGTTTTATGATGAATGGAGCATAGAAGTATTGAAGGAAGTCGAAATAAAGGCCTATGATTTTGATTTGACCGCCATTATGGATTATGCCGATGGTGAAACGCGATTTGCTACCTATCTTGCACATACGCTAGGTAAAAATCCGATTTATCCAAGCTGTGTTTATACTGGGGTTTATGAATTCGAGGCGATAGGTAAAGCAGAAGGTGATACCTTATATTTTTTATTACATTACGGTTTATATACCGCTAAAACGCCAGACGCTTATAAAGAGGTTTATAAAACCTTAATTAATTTTATTACTATTGGGCCAAGTTATAGAAATCAACTTGTTGTTAATGCATTGAAAATGTTGGCCAAAAATGCGGCAATTAATCCAGAGGCTTGGCAAATACTGTTAAATTCCAGCCTAAGCAATGAAGAACTTTGGATGAAAATGACTAGCGATGTGGTGGAAAAGCAGCGGCCTATGGGTGCAAAAATTAGCAAAAACCCATGCAATAATGCTAATATCAAGAGCAAATTTCAACCACAGTTTTTTAGTATCCATGAAAATGATTCCAGCGCATTGTCTGCAACGGAGACTCATCGCTATCAATATAATTAAAAATTTATGCCCCTTAAGCTATTAGCGATTGATACGTGTACCGAAGCCTGTTCTGCGGCTCTGTTGCATAACCAGCAAATTCTGGAGCGTTATCAATGTGCACCCCGTGCGCATACACAACTGATATTACCGATGATGCAGTCCCTGTTGGATGAAGCGGGACTCAAACTACGCGATTTAGATGCATTAGCTTTTACACGCGGACCAGGGAGCTTTACTGGAATACGCATTGCCGCCAGTATTATTCAAGCCAGTGCCTTTGCTGCTGATTTGCCGGTGGTGTTGGTGTCTAGTTTGCAATGTTTGGCGCAAGGTGCTTATCGGGAGTTGCAAGCACAACAGGTATTCGCAGCTATTGATGCGCGTTTGCAAGAAGTCTTTTCTGCTACCTATCGACTACACAAAGGGAGTGCTATCATGCAGGCCTGTAGCGCTGAACAATTATGCTTACCACAACAGTGTGAAGCGACGGGTTTGAATGATTTTGTCGGTGTGGGCAGTGGTTGGGATCAGTATCATGCATTATTCGCCGATCAATTTAAGAATCAATTGCAGAAATGCCTGCCACAACGCTATCCTAGAGCCTATGACGTCGCTGTGATTGCTGCTGATGCCTATCAGCGTGATGAAATTGTTACGGCTAGTGAAGCTTTACCGACTTATTTAAGAGAAACAGTCGCTTTACGACGAGGTTGCGATGGATAAATATTTACTCAGTATTCTAGTTTGTCCCTTATGCAAAGCAAGTTTGGTGTATGAAAAATCGGCTCAAGAGCTCATCTGTCGCTTTGATCGGCTGGCTTATCCTATTCGAGATGAGATCCCTGTGATGCTGGAATCGGAAGCAAGAAGAATATCTTTGGAAGAATATGATCGTTTGAGTTAGCGCGTCGTCACTTTTGGCTACTTAAACTGTTATGCGTGACTAGAGTTTGAGCTATTCTTGGCAGGAAAATAAGAATGAAAAAAGCGCTGCATCAAGTTCATGATAAATTTTTTAAAAACTCACTGAAAGAAAAAAAGATCGCCATTGATATTTAAGCATCATCGATCTAAGCAATTTTTATCGATTATGCGGAAATTAATTAAATCAAATTTGCTTCAGAATGTGATTAGACAGCTGGATATAGCCTATTTGACGGATATGTTAAACTATATCATAAATACCAGTCAGGATGAGACCGAACCACGCGCGGCTCGACATTTGATACACGAGTTAATACAGGTTTTTCCCCAGGAAAGAGAGGTAATTATGACATTTGCAGAACAATTAAAACAAGAGGGTCGACAAGAAGGTTTACAAGAGGGAGGGATAATGATTGCCAAAAAAATGCTGGCTAAAGGTTTAGATATCGCTTTTATTAAGGAGCTTATCGATATTTCTGAGCAAGAATTAGCTGATTTAGAAAAGGCATAGGCGAAGAGTGAATAAATTAAATAGCACATGAAGGTTAACGCAGCATGACAGATGATTTGCAACAAATTATTGAGCGAGCGGCGCAGTCGATTGCCGAAGCAAAACGTTCATTTGATTTAGAACAATTACGTAGCACGCTATTAGGTAAAAAAAGTGCTTTAAGCGACTATCTTAAAAAATTGGCTCAAGTGCCCGCTGCAGAAAAACCAAAATTAGGGCAGGCGGTTAATCAAGCCAAGCAGCAAATAGAAGCCTTGCTGAAAGCGCAAAGCGAATTGTTAATCAATCAGGAAATCAACGCGCAATTGGCGCATGAAAAAGTAGATATCACCTTAGCGGGACGTGGTCAGTCTAATGGTAGTTTGCATCCGGTAACGCGTACGCGGCAGCGCATTGAGCGTTTTTTTTCGGGTGTGGGTTTTACTGTAGAGCAGGGTCCTGAAATCGAGGATGATTATTATAATTTTGAGGCCTTAAATATTCCCAG
>JBDKHQ010000005.1:0-4182 GCA_039797585.1 Pseudomonadota bacterium
GTAAGTCAAAAAAAATCAAAACGGTTAAATGGGGATTGGTCTCCCCTGCTGTTCGAGTTGGTCGCTTGAACTAAACTAAGTTGTTGAAAGTGAAGCGCTATAACTTCATGCCAATTGTTGACGACACTTTTAGAAGTTTCTCGTTCTTTGGGATTATAGCTATTTTGCAGTCATGAAAAACTGTGCGTACTAGCCGTAAATAGAGGAGTTCAGCCGTTCCACAGTCGGTTGCGTATAAACATCGTAAATGCTTAATGTTGGTGGTCATTTCAAAAATCACATATAGGGGCCTGCACTTAGTGCAGTGACCCCTTGTCTTTTTAATAACTAAATAGCCTAGGCAAAGAAATAATCTAGAAAGGGGCTGTTATCTGAGATGGCTTATTTGCTATCACTTAAAGTTAGTATTCATTCATCTAAAAACTATAGAAATTAAAACCGTGGAACATTCACTAAATTGACTATTTTGACAGCCAAGGAAACCCCTAGAAGGGGCTGTTATCTGATATGGCTTATTTGGTGCAATTTACAGAGTGCCATTTTTCTTTTTGTTGTAGTAAGTTCTGCGTGAAATTCCCATGACTTCCCATGGCTTCATAGAGCGCTCAGAATCGGCTTTAGCTCCACGTTTGGACTTAGCCCCACCTTTTGCCCCTTGTTTCGCCTGCCATGCACTAAATCCCTCAATTGAAAAACGTTGCCATACCCATTTAGCGATGCTTTTCGAGATTTGTTTAATCTCTCCATACTGCAATGGCTCAGGAAATTGCTCATTCTCTTTCAGAACACGCTCTAAAACAGCGTTAAACCATCCCTCATAGCTCGTTTTAGATTCAAGGTAGGGTAACACTGCTTTGTATGCCCAAAACCGCGTTAAATCGAAAATGGTGCAGTTTCTGCCGAGTCCTTGGATGCGATCCTCAGCTGTTGGCTTATTATTTAGATTTACAAAGTCTGCTAGGTAATTAAGTGAATAGGTCTGATCACTCCAAAAAACAACGTCCCAATGCTTATTTAAGGGGTTTTTGGTGATTAAACGGCTATAGCTGGTATCAGAACCTAATTTTTTGGCATATGCAGCCTGAATCGCACTTGCATAGCGAATAGGCTTAATACTGGCAATTTCAGTGGTCGGAAATGGGGTTTCAAGCTTGTAGCAGATGTGGCAATGGCCATTTTTAGGATTTCGAGCAGTCCAGTACGGTACTGGTAAGTTTTCAATGTGCCACGCAAGCACAGAATCAGCATGATCTAAATCAAAAAACAGGTAATTAACCATGCAAGGCTGATTGCCCTGAATGTATCTGCGTTTTATCGCTTCTCGCTTGGGTAAGATGTCCAAGCCACGATCTAAATATTCAGCACAATATGGCTTATGAGCTAAATCATCATAAAAAATATCGAGTTGGTGAACAGGCATAGCCATTGTTCAAGTCCTTTATCTCTTGTTTTTGTGGACTCAACTAGCTACAATTAGGGTTCGATATAATTTGTGTGCTAGTTGAGTTTATTCTCATCAAGTAACCGAAAAAAAGCCCGACGCCACATCGGGTTTTTTTTCGCCTAAATAAAAGTTTACAGCAAAGTCACACTATTGTTAAGTCATTAATTTTTCAAGTAAAACCATATACCACAAATACACTATGTCCATTGTTGTGATGTATGTAAGACCCTTAAAACACGTACAATTTCAGTAATGTCATACACCACAACATAATGAGGATGAACAACTAATTCTCTTGTCCCTTTCTTCTGTCCAGTTCGCCCCATGAGATTATTATGAGCAAGCAAACTAACTTTTTCCCGAATTAAATCATCTAATTCAATTGCAGCAATCGGATTTCTTTCATCGAGATAATCATAAATTCTTTCACGATCTTGTTCTGCATCTGCTGTCCAAAGAATCTTCATTATTGATTAGCAGCCAATCGTGCCAATGTTGCAGCTCGTTTTGCTGCGAATTTAGCTTCTACGTCCTCATGCGAAATAAGATTCCCTGCATTCGCCTGATCTAAGCCAATTTGGACTTGTTGTTGAAACCATGCATCATAAGATGCAGCTTCCTGTTGCTGTTTAACAAAATCGCGCATGAAATCACGCAATAATTGCGCTCCACTACGATCAAGTGTTTTAGCAAAACTAGAGAAATCTTGCTTTAAAGATTCCTCAACTCGGAATGTGAAAGTCGCTTCTGACATGGCGTCTACTCCAATGTGTTACATTTGAAAACTAATATAACACAAAGTTGAGGGATTGGTTCAAGTACCAATTTCATTACACATCAGCCAAGCGCTTAAGCTTTCATTATTTACTGGTGCTAATCAAATTCGTGGAACAATGATTAAAAATTAAGCGTGGAACATGAATAATCAAGAAAAAGCCGTTCTAGTGTGCTGAACCCTAGAACGGCTTTGACTAAACTATTGAGGCTAAAGGGAAAATTTCAAGCATTTCGTATAAGGTGTATTATGTTAATTTCAAAAATACTTAATAATTACTGAAGTCCAGAAAGCATTAACTTAGCTTGGGCATGTCCATTATTTGCGGCTTTTAAATACCATTCAGGGACTGTTCTAAATTTTGTGTAAGTACTTAATATAAATTTATACATAATATCTCTCCATTGCAAAATATAAAAAACTCGCGCCCCACAAACCAACCCATTTAATTATGATTTAGCTATAATTAAATTTGAATCAGGAATATCAAAATTATTCCAATTCCATGCTTTATTAAGCTTATGCGTATAATGCCTACGATTATTAAAATTTACCATTGAAAGCAATGGTAAGTGGGTAAGAGGTGTTAAATCTCCATCTAAAACATTAGTCTTTCCTGCAAACCATATAGCTTTCAATTTTTTTAGGCTAGACACTACTTCTAAACTATCAATATCTCCTATATCTGCAATTAGCAGGACTTCTAAGTCTTTAAGCTGTTTTATAAAGCTAAGGTCTTTCAAATAACAGCCACTTAAGTCAATTCTTTTTAATTTAGGACAAGAACCTATCATCGAAAAATCTGTAATTTTCCTACAATTAAAAAAGTTCAAAACCGTCAAGTCTTGCAGTTCCTTTAAAAAATTCAAATTATCAATATTACTATTTCCAATAGTTAATTTTGTTAGGTTAGAATTAATTTTAAAATTTGAATAATCTTTAAACTTTAGATTATCTATATACAACTCTTCAAGAGAGCTTAACTCCAAAATACTGACGGCCTTAGGCCACCAAGATATAAAACATTTTTTTAAATTTTGCAGTTCCGTAAAATCAACAAATTCCTTCCCATTAGCAGTTAAATCCATACTTTCTAGAGCAAGCATTTTTTCAATTGATGAGAGGTTTTTAGAGCTCCCCACAATAATACTTAACTCTTTTATAGTCGTTAATCCACTTAAAAAACTAAAGTCTGAACCACCATCCCAACCACGACTAATATTGATAAAAATTGATTCAATCTTATTTTTATCAATATATTCCAAAATAGACTCATCCCATTTTTTTAAAACTAACCCTTTTCCATAATCATAATTTTTCTCATGGTAGGGGTTAATAACCTCTTCAAAGTACTCGGTAGCCATATCCATCTTAGTATCTCTTAACACCATTTTGATCCCATTTCTTTTCTGCAATCTCATTGCGTTTGTTGTATACCTAAAAATCGTCAAAAATCCATCTTAAATTTTGAGCAGAATTTAGAGATAAAAACAGTAAAAATGGCGTATATATCAATTTACTACTAATTTACTATCAAATTGAATTATCCCACTGAGGACTCAAATGATGCTGCCCAAAATCAAATATAAAGCCTTTAAGCAGAATTCGGGTTAATTTAACGTCATTAATGCAGAGTAGCTCAATATGATAGATGATATAGTCAAAGTTATTGTTTCTGTACTTATTGCTAATGATAAAATGGGAGAGCATCCATATCTAACAAGCTTTATTAAAGGATTCCTAATAGCTTTTCTGGCAGTTGGTTTCATTTTTATAAAAGACTTAATAAGTGAAGAAATAACATTTGAGAGCATAAAACGTGGAGTCATAGTATTTATATTGGGGGGGTGGATATTGTCAGTAGTTTTTTGCTTGATAGAGCTTATTTTTAAAAGTAAATAAGCTCTATTATTGGCTTTTCAGTGGGATCTATACCTCGTTACCCCCTCATTTAACATAATGG
>JBDKHQ010000006.1:0-12839 GCA_039797585.1 Pseudomonadota bacterium
CAGAATGGGCCAGTGCGTGGCGGACGCCGGACGAATCGGGGCTTAATATAAGTCGCGTGATGCGAACAAATTTTGGGGACACGACGGCCAAAATTTTTCGTGAGCATAGCGACTCGCTTGAATATATATTATTGGAACATTTAGTAGTTAGTTACTACTCAGATAATCTGATTTGGCTTCTAAGGAAAGAATTATGCATGTGATAGACAGGATATCCGCTCAAGAAATAAACTTCAGTGAACAATACAAGCTTTATTCAAATACTTTTAATTTTTCAATCAATGAATGTATTTCTGAAGTCAATAAACATTCCCTAAAACAACTGTTATTGGCATTTTTACGTGAAGATATTTTACCCTATCATTACCAAAACGCTACTGTAATTTTTGATCTTCAACGATCCAATTATTTTATGTACGTTACACGAGTAAAATTATTTTCTTTATTAAGATTCACCCACTTCGATAGTTTAATTTTGAAAGATAAGTCTACGTCTCTAAAACAAACAATTACCGATCCATTAAAATTACTAGACATCGTCAAAAATGAGCTAGAAAGTATTTTGAATATGGATCAATGGTTAAAATTTTATAAAGAAATAGCCAACCATTTACAAAATGCTTTGCTTTCTACTTGGAAGAAATATAGTGTAAATAAATTGATTGATCAGAGCAAAAAAAACTCTCATCATCAACTGAATAATTTATTAAAATCAGCACAAATAACAGTTAATGGCCCATTACAATTTGAACAATCAGTATTTAGTGGACATCCTTATCATCCTTGTGCAAAAACAAAATTAGGTTTTACTATTGAAGATACGATTAATTATTCGCCTGAATTTCAATCTAAAGTTGGCATTTATATCGCAGCAGTGCAAAAACAATATGTCCATATAGAATCCATGCAACAAAGTATAAATTTTACTGAATGGTTTAGTGAATGTTACCCAGTTGCATGGACCAACTGGATAGAAGAATTGAAAAAAAATAATTTGGAAGTCAGGAGTTATATTCCATTTCCTGTCCATCCTTGGCAAGTATATTATTTTACATTTATATTACCCTTGTTTAAAGATTACATCGAAAATAAAATCATTATTATTTTTGATAAAGCTAAAATTATAGCAAGTCCAACTTTGTCATTCCGTACACTTTTACCTATAGAAAATATTAATTCACCTTATATTAAATTGCCAGTCGCTGTACAAGCCACAAGTATTGTAAGGACATTATCGCCAATATCTACAAAAAATATGCCAAGGATTAGCAATATTTTGAAAAAAATTTTGATAACTGAGGACTATTTCTCTAGCCGGCTAGGATTATTGCCAGAGTCTTACGGTTTACATTTGAAGGAACTAAATGTAGATGATGCGAAACATTTTACTGCTATTTTTCGAGAGAATATTACACAACATCTTGCTGCTAATGAAGTGGCTATCGTTGTAGCCGCTTTTTTTGAAAAATCGTCGTTGAGCGAAAATAATTTATTTATTGAAATAATGCAATTATCCGGTTGTTTAACTTATCAAGACGCATTGGCCTATTTTAAACATTATACTGATCTGGTATTGGGTAGTTATTTGGATCTTTTTTTATTATATGGTATTGCTTTAGAGGGACATCAGCAAAACACGTTGGCAATTCTTAGAGATGGAAAAATTGAAAGATTTATAGCTAGAGATTTTGATGGCATAGAAATTCATGGCGATAGTTTGAAGTTGATGGGAATCGACTTAGATCTAACTGAAAACTCGCCTTATTTACAAAAAAATAAAGAAACGGTAAGAAATCAGCTTTTATACACAGTATATCAGCTACATCTAGGTGAAATAGTATTACTTCTAGCGAATTATTTCAATTGTGAAGAAAAGCATTTTTGGAAAATTGTTAGAGAAGTAACAGAGCAAAGGTTTTATGCGTTAAAAAATCGAATGTGTCCAATCACTTGGAAAAAAGAGTTTAATACAATTTTAAATTCCCATTGGCCAGTAAAAGCATTGCTTCGCATGCGATTGGAAAAAAACTATTTACGTGATGGTTTATTCTCTCAGGTAGCGAATCCCTTAAGCGTGTAATTATGAAGATTGCGGCATCAGATTCTGCTTGGTGTCTGCAGATACGTTATATAATTCTTAGCCAACTTATTATTATTGCCATGCTTGATATGAGTGATCCTTATTGGCCACTAATTTTATCTTCATATCATTCTTTTAATGCTAAAACATTACAATATTGGATTGGAGCCATTTATATGGCTCCAATGCTTACAACTATTTTTACAACCTTATTTTGGGTTAAAATTGGCGAGAATTTTGGGTATAAGAAAATGATACTCCGAGCAGGACTTGCATTGGCCATCACCCAGTGGGCATTAATTGCTTTTAAAAATCCATGGTGGATCCTTGTGATTAGGTTATTACAGGGAGCTCTGGCGGGTTTTACAGCAGCCGCGCAAGCATGGTCACTAAAGATTTCCCCTAATAATGCACACAGTCGCGTAGTTGGCCGTTTACAATCAGCGACAGCATTGGGAAGCATTGTGGGGCCGATATGCGGGGGACTTTTAGCTAATTATTATGGATATCTATCTATTTTTATGACTTCAGGTTTTGTTTGTGTATTAGTTTCGGCTTTATTAGCTAAGTTTCTAATTGAAAATCCAATTCATAATAAAAATATAATAAACACAAATAAAAAAATAAAAAAAATTTATCTTGGTGAAAACTTTTTACTTTTGCTTATTTGCTTTACTCAAGCTGCGCGATGGATGTCAACGCCTTTTTTTTCTTTATATGTAGTTGAACAATTAGATTCGGGCAATATAACAGTAGGAGTCATTTATGCCTTAATGGCATTGATGATGTCATTAACTACACCTAATCTTGGTCGATTTATTGATAGGCAGAATAGCAATGTGATTTGGGGAAAACGGATTCTAATTTCAGCGTTGTTGGTGAGCGGCTTAGTCTATTGTAGTTTTGCTTTTGTTACCAAAGCCTATTTAGCTTTTATACTAAGCTTATTTCTCGGAATAAGTCTGGGCGCAATTTCTTTAATACTTTTTACATTTTTATTAAAAGGAATCAAAGATGACAGGCGTTCACAAATCGTGGGTTTGGGTAATACATCCTTAAAACTAGGTAATCTATTAGGTATCATGATTGGTTCTGCAGTCCAGGCAGAAGGCCGATTTTTGATAAGTTTTATTTTTATCGGTTTTTTTTATTTTTTCTTAGCAGTTTTATCTTTGCGCTATAATTGAGGTTATTTTCCATTTTATGAAAGCTATTACAAAACAATTTTCTCGTTTTTTTATAGTAGGTGCTTTATCCGCATTGATTCAGTTTTCAATTTTAATAAGTCTTGTAGAATTTATGTTTATAAAACCTATTTGGTCTTCAACTATTGGTTATATTGCTGGGGCTTTGGTGAATTATACTTTAAATCATTACTTCACTTTTAAAAGTAATTTATCGCATAAAAAAGCTTTAGTAAGGTTTACACTAAATTCCTTGTTTGGACTTCTTCTTAATTTTTTATTAATGAAAACTTTCCTAATGTACTACGTGTATATCATAAGTCAAATTATAGCTTCAGGTATTATTTTATGTTGGAATTTCTTGATACATCGATATTGGACCTTCGGTCCTAACAAGCATTCCCTATGAAAGAAAATACGTCTTTATCTATATTTCTTACAGTGGTTATTCCCGTTTATAACGAGTATGAAGTTTTAAAAAATCTGCATTCACGTCTCACCTCCAGTTTAGCATCTATTCATCAACCGATTGAAATCTTATATGTTGATGATGGAAGTCAAAAGTATTAATGAATTAAAAAAATATGATTCACGCATTTCATATTTGGGTTTAAGTCGAAATTTTGGTAAAGAAATTGCGTTAACTTCTGGCCTACTAAGCCGTCGAGCGGTTGAGGCAGTAAAAAAAATAAAAGAACAGCATCGTTTTATGAAAGGTTTATTTGCATGGATTGGTTTTCCGCAAAAAAGTATAGATTTTAAAATGGATGAGCGTTTTGCAGGGAAAAGTAAATGGAGTTATTTCAAGTTATGGAATTTTGCTATAGAAGGAATTACTTCTTTTACTATTATGCCACTTAAATTGGCTAATTATTTAGGTCTACTTACTGTTTTCATTGCATTTATTTATGGAATTATTATTTTTACTAAAACGCTATTATTTGGCGATTCTGCTAGGGGCTATCCTTCTTTAATGGTGGTTATTTTATTTTTAGGTAGTATACAATTATTTACCTTAGGTATCATCGGTGAATATTTAGGAAGAACGTTTAATGAGACAAAAAATAGGCCGCTTTATTTTATAAAGAATTATTTCCCAAATGACTTTGATGTCTGAAAATAACTATTTTTTTTTGCTTTTTTTAGTTTTTTTTCGTGCCATGCTATAAGCAATAGCAACGGCTTGCTTCTGAGGTTTTCCTGCTTTAATTTCTTGTTTCACATTAGCTGAAAATCCTTTAGAAGTTTTGGCGGCTTTCCCTTTAACAAGAGGCATACGAATCTCCTGAGATAGAATTAATACTTTTTTTAGTTTAGTCAAAAAAAATTGATAAGCAAATTTGTGGTTAATCTAGCGCGCCTCTCTCGAACTAATAATAAAAACTCTCTTTTGGGTATGCCTAGCGCTGTTTCAGGGGCGACTCTTACCTTCAGATAGGTGAGGTTAAAAATTGGATTATTCTTTGAATGCTGATGGTATCGATATAGTCATTGGGTATCAGGGCATTTTGACAGCGAGATATTAAATAGTTAATCACTTCTGTTTGTTTTTTTGGATTATTTTCAGATGAAATTAAAATATTTAATATAGAAGCCAAGCACTTATTAAAAAACGAATAATATTCTGCTTTATATGATTCATAACTATTATTCATGACCAAATAGTTCTTAATGGTAATGAATCCCTCTATTAAATCATCGATATATTTTTTTGAAAAAACATGCATGATGGAGTCTGTTCGTTGGTAATAGTGGTAGTAAGTATCTGGAACAACAACTACCTTACTAGCAGTCAAGAAGCAAATAAAATTAAATACGTCGTCATCATTGTGATTATTTACTAAAAATGTAGGATTATTTTCTTGGATAAATTTTGTTTTATAAACTTTGTTGCATACAATAGAACTGATTGAGGAATCTTTGGTTTTTCTACTTGAAAGTAATTCGAGCGCTTGCTTTCCCTCAAGTAATTTTTCAAACAGATATTCGTACCTTATATCCGGGCTAAGTGGTTTGTCATGTTCTGTTATTACGCCACATACAGCAATATCAGCATCGTATTTATCCAGTGAACCAATCATTTTTTCAAACATCGTTGCATCAATCCAGTCATCACTATCAACAAAGCCAATGTACTTGCCTGATACGTTACTCAATCCTAGGTTTCTGCTTCCTCCCGCTAGCCCTTTTGACTGCATTTTAAAATATTTTATAAAGTCGTACTTATTAACAAAATCTAATATGACTTCCTCCGAATTATCGGTAGACATATCATTAGAGATGATAATTTCAATGTCTTTTATGCTCTGATTAATAATTGAGTCTAAACACTTGGTTAAATAGTTTTCCGTATTAAATACAGGAATAACGACGCTGATTATCGGTTTATTAATATTTTTAAGCATTAATACGCTCCAGTTTTTTTTGGTCAGCTAATTAGATTGTGATTTTATTTTCGAGAATTTTAAGTTTTTAAAAAAATAAGCAAACGTAGCGATTACACGGCAGACCACGTTAAATTGTCGAAAACCAAAAATTTCAATTACACTATAAAAAAATATCCCCAGTATGTACTTATTTTTTCCGTATCTATTGAAGGTTGCGTAACCCATTAATGCGGAGGCCATAGTAAGACCTATTTGAAATACCTAGCACAATAGAAATAATAAAAAGGCAAAAGTGACATTGAGTATTCCTAAGTACCAAGTTAGAATAACCGAGAGATAGGCCGTGAATTCGACGATGGCAGACAGGGTTTCGCCAAATAAAAAAAATGGATAGGTAAATAATCCAACTACACCAAATTTTGGATTGAACAACATTTTTTTATGAGACATTAAGCTCTGTAAAATACTATATTGCCAATTATATCGTTGTTTCCAATAGGTTTTGACTGTTCCAGGCACGTCTGTCCAAACTGCCGCGGTGGGGGTGTATCCAATTTTATACGGAATATTGTTTGCTCTCGCATATTCATGCAGATGCGTGATAATTTCGAAATCTTGTGCCAAATTACCTATTTGGTAACCGCCTATAGTAATTACTATTTTTACGTCAAATAGGGTGAAGGCGCCCGCATAAGATAATGCGCCGCCAAAAGCATTCCACCCGACTTTGTCAAAATAAAATGATCTTAAATATTCACATGTTTGAAAAGCATAAAGTGGTTTCCCTGACATATTGGGTGAAATTATGGTTCCATCCTTGACCAAACAGCCATTCAAGACAAACACGGCACCGCCAGCCGCGATCATATGGGCATTGCACAGCATGTAGAATAGAATATTATTTATAGCATCTGGTTCAATTAATGTATCTGCATCAAGCGTCATAAATAAGGGTGTTTGACATGCATTAACGCCTACATTTATTGTGTCACTTCTATCGGTGTGTTCCTTATTTATTACCGTAAGATTTTTATAAAGTTTAGAGACATAATACTCTTTTACAGCACCATTGGTTTTTATTTTTGTTTGTATGAGTGGAGTAATTGGATATAGCTGATATTTATCAATGAGCTTTTTTAGCATATCATCAGTCGAGCTAGGATTGATTACGGTAATGAACGTATTTGGATATTTACTTTTAAGCGCGCTTTCTACTGTATCGATGAGTAAGAGTGATTCGTTGAACGCGGGAATAATGATTGTAATGGCCGGTAACGCAATCGACTGTGTTATTGAAACAATATTACCCACCTCGATCTGTTTAAAGGCATGAAATATTGGGGGTATTGACGTTACTAGCAATAGTAAATAACCACAACTCAATATAATGAAATACCATAAGATCGTCTTATCTATTATTGTTATTCCATCCATTAACATAGTTGCTCCTTAATAAATTTGATCTATGTTTCACTATCTAAAACATGGTGGACAATATTGTAGCAAGCGGGATCGTATGTAATACGTTGAGACTTCAATATCGCAATGCCTTGGTCGCCTAGACGATACAAGGTTTCCGCAGCCGTCACTGCTACCCATTGATTCGAATTATTTAAATAGTTGGTTATCTTAGGTAGTGCTTCAAATGCCTTTAAATCACCTAAACACTGCATTGAGATGGTTTGGACTTGCCAGTGAGTGTCATTTAGAGCGTCTATTAATATTGGGATAGCTGACTTATGATTTATATGTGCCAATAACTTCAAAGCTGATAATTTAAGACTGAGCGTTTTAGACTTAATATCTGTCTCAATGTCCCAGCTAGGCTTTATTGGTGGGTATTTCAATAAAACCTTGTAACAGGTTATTCTAATATTTATATCGGGAGATGTTTTTAGAAAATTTTCTATAGGGTGTCGTGTTTTTAATGGGACGTTATCAAATTTGCTTAAATACACGGATTGAGTACGCCACGGTTCCTTTGCCATTTGTGTGATAATTAAATTTATGATCGCTTCAGAGCCGAATAATATGGCCGCAGACAATGCAGAAAAGCGCACTAAGGGTATTTCATCAGATGCTAATTTAAGAATATAAGACTCATCGGTATTTTCAGACAGCACAGCAAAAGTCTGTGATGCATACAGTCTCGAAGCCCAGTAATTGTTTGTTGTGGAGGCTCGTGCTAACGGCAACATAACTGAGACTACAAAGTGCCTTCTGTTTTTATACCACGCGTGTTCATTTTTATCTAAGTCCAGTTGACTCACAATAGGTAACAATAGTCTGAGTCTTTTCCAATTCCTTGGTAGATTATTATCGTGCCTATAAGTGGTGCTCGTTAAGTACTTTTTAATACGCTGAGAGAGTTGTTTATCACGTTCTTTTTTTCTCGCGATAGCTTGCTTTATAGTGTAGACCGCCACTGTAGCGATTGTGATTAAAATAAATTCGAGAATAATGATCCACTTTGCAAGTAGGTATAGCATGCTTATTAAATCCTCAAGACCAGGCCAATACTAGCGTCTGTTATTTCTCGTCGAAGTCCAGAAGGAAACAATTGTTTAACATAGCCAATTCCACCTTTCAAAAAGATGGATTTGCTTAGGGAGACTTGGCCAACAATACCGATACCTTTTTGGCTAATGATAATCATCTGGTCAAAAGGTGGCACATCGCCAAGGTCGGGTATTCTACCTATTGCAGCAACCACTGACATATAGTTGTTTGGGTCGGAAAAATATTTTCGAAGCCCTACTTGGTAGAACCAAGTTTTTTTTGGCGTGAAATACGTTGGTCTGAACCATATAAATGAACTTCCAATATTTTTTCCTATGGTTCCCGTATAGCTAAGTATGTTCTGATTGCTAAATTGGGCAAAATGTTTCCCACCTTGCCCTAAAGAAAACTCAAGGTTGTTAGCTGTGTCGATATACCCTTCTAAATTATATTGAAGCGTTGGAAATATAATCTGTCCCGTATCTGCGTAGCCTAAACTAAGTTCAGCATATGCGTTTTTTGATAATTTTGGATAAGCTTCTAATTGATATTGTGTGCCCGAGCTTCCATAACGATTAGCGTGATTAACATGCCCACCAAATTTTCCACCGTCAGTGAGTCGATAATAATGTATGGAAGAGTAATTCCAATAGGTAGACAAATCGCTGACATAGGCTTCATCTAGATCAAAACCTATCTCGTTATGCGGTTCAGCGCGTTTTTTTTCATCCACAATTTTTATAAGCGCATTTGCTTTGGTATTGCTGGGTTGAAGTAATATAATTTGATTGAGTGCATCTAAGGTGTTATTCCATAGGCCTTGATCGGCATAAATAGATGCTTTTTTGTACATTAATGTGGTATTTGTTGGGTCTTTTTCGAGTTCACTATTGATCAACGAAAGTGTATCTTTTGTTTTTTGATGCAGTAATGATTGATCGATTAATAATTCCAGGCCAGGAGAAATATCGCTATGGTATCCCGTAACAAACAGTGCTCTATTATCTGCGACGGGACCCGCAAATGCTCCTGATATAAAAAAAACCAAAAGGATAAAACAGGATAAAACACGACCAGTATTCCGTTGCATCGACACCCTATCTCCCTGAAGAGTTATATACTATACCTTAGTTATTCCTATTAACTATATATCAGATTGAGAGGTTTACCACGTAATGCTGGCTCAACCACGTAAAATTTCAGTGACAGGCTTAGGATATGTAGGGTTGACTATAGCGACCGCATTTGGCCAAACTCAGAGAGTCATAGGGTATGATACAAGCGCTGCTCGTGTAGCCGAGCTAAAAGCTGGCCATGATAAAAATGGTGTGGTTTCAGATGAGTTATTAAAACATGCGGATATAAATTACACTGCCAATTCAGAAGCCTTAAAAAATGCGGATTTTCATATCGTTGCTGTTTTAACTCCTGTTACTAAGGATAAACAACCTGATTTTTCAATTTTACTTGAAGCCTCACAAAAAGTGGGCGAACAATTGAAAAGGGGCGATATTGTCGTTTTTGAGTCAACCGTCTATCCTGGTGCGACAGAAGAAAAATGTATCCCTACGCTTGAAAAAGCTTCCAAATTAATTTGCGGCAAAGACTTTTCAGTTGGATATTCGCCTGAACGGATTAACCCGGCAGATAAAGAACATGTTTTCTCGAATATTGTTAAAGTAGTTTCAGCAACCGATGATGTGGCATTAGATATTATTGCGGATGTCTATTCAAGTGTGGTGAAAGCAGGCGTTCATCGTGTTTCAACTATTCGAATCGCTGAAGCCACTAAGGTCGTTGAAAACACACAGCGAGATTTGAATCTTTCCTTGATTAATGAGATCGCATTAATATTGCATAGTATTGGCATGGATAGTTCTGAGGTCATAGCGGCAGCTCGAACAAAGTGGAATTTTCTACCCTTTCACCCTGGCTTAGTCGGTGGCCATTGTATTGGTATTAATTCATACTATTTAGCTCATAAAGCAGAAGAAGCTGGATATTATCCTTATGTTATTCATGCAGGTCGCCAGGTTAATGAGTCTATGGCAAGATTTTTAGCCGAAACTGCGATAAAAGAATTAATTCACCTTGGAGTATTAGTTAAGGGTGCTCGAATTGGAGTTTTAGGGTTAACTTATAAAGAAAACTATGCTGATATCCATGATACAAGGATAGTTGATCTGATTAACATACTTAAAACATACGGCGTAAAAGTATTTGTTCATGATCCTTTGGCTAGTGCGGATGTTGCAAAACAGGAATATGGAATAAACCTTCAGGCTTGGGAAGATATGACCGATTTTGATGCGATAATACTGGCTGTCTCTCATCAAAAATATAGTGATCTTAAGCCAACTCAAATTCAGAACATGCTTCGACCTCAGGGATTAATAATGGATGTGAAGGGGGTATTAAATCCTAAAGATTTTATAGGGTTAGACTTAACGCTTTGGAGACTTTGATATGCATGTTTTAGTGACAGGTGGTTGCGGTTTCATTGGCTCTAATCTCGTTGAATTTCATTTGGCAAAGGGCGATGAAGTCTCTGTGGTCGATGATCTCAGTACGGGCTCTCTCGATAATATAAGACCGTTTCAAACCAATCATAAGTTTCATTTTGAACAAGCAGATATTTTGCATTGGGAAAATATGCAAAAAGCTGTTGCTAAAGCGGATCGTATTTATCATATGTCAGCAGTCATTGGGATGTATCGCGTGCTTGCTGAACCCGTAAAGGTGTTAGCCACTAATATTCTCGGTTGTGAAAAATTACTGCATGCTATAGCCAGAAGTAAATCACGACCGCAAGTAATAATCCCTTCCTCTTCCTCAGTCTATGGGCACAGTAAATCCCCGGTAATGAACGAAAACCTAGATCTGGTTATTATGTCGGCAGCATATCCACTTAAGAATTATGCATTAAGTAAAATTGTCACTGAAGCGTTGGCTGGTGCGTATTTTCATAAGTATCAAATCCCGGTGACTATAGTACGTTTATTTAATACCATTGGGCCCAGGCAATCAGGTCAGTATGGAATGGTCGTACCAAGATTTGTAAAGCAAGCATGTCGTGGCGAGCCGATTACTGTATTTGGAGATGGGACTCAAACTCGCTCCTTCTGTGATGTGCGTGATGCAATAAATGCAGTTAATCTGTTGGCAGACAGATCAGAGAATAACGGTGAAATTGTTAATGTAGGTCGCGATAAAGAAATTAGCATTAACGAATTAGCTAAACTAGTGTGCAAACTAGCGAATAGCAAATCAGAGATTCAATATGTCCCTTATATAAAGGCTTATGGTGAGGAATTGGTTGATATTAAACAACGACGTCCTGATTTAACCAAACTGTATAAGCTTACCGGCTTTAAACATCAGTGGACACTAGAGCAAACTATCGAAAATCTTATTTGTGATTATAAACCCATGAATAAAACATAAAAATATTTGGCACTGATGGAATTCGTGGGCGTGAATTTTAAAGTTGTATAAATATTTAAGGGGGAATTTTGGTGGGCCGTGATGGGATCGAACCATCGACCAATAGATTAAGAGACTGAACTACGACTTAAATAATCATTAATAATCAAACACTTGCGATACTTTGCAAAGGTGAATTCTAAATCCAAGCGCGACAGGAAGTCTTATGATGCTGTAAAAATAGCTCTTTAGGCGTTTTAAAGGCTAAGCACTTTCTAGGGATATTATTCATTTTTTTGGCTAAGCTGTCGAGTTGTTCCTGGCTGATTTTAGCGATATCTGTACTCCGCGGTAGATATCTTCTAAGTCTGCCATTCATATTTTCATTGCTTCCTTTTTCCCATGGCGAATGGCTGTGGCAATAGAAAACATTGCATTTCAATTGCCCTTCTAATTGGCGATAATCTGCAAACTCACTGCCTTGATCAAATGTCACTGTACGGCGGGATTTTTTAGGCATTTTTTCTAGCTTTTCTCTAATTTGAGCGGCTACTTCTTTTGAGAAACGTTGCTCATTCTTAATCAGCGCCACTAATCGGGATTTGCGTTCAACTAACGTGGTAATGGCCTTTCTCTTTGTTCCTTGGAACTCAATGCTATCTCCCTCCCAGTGACCCAATGTTGTTCTTGCCTCTATTTCAGGAGGACGTAGCGTAATCAATCGTAACGGATGGAATCGACACAGCTGTTTTTTACGAGCAAAGCGTTTCGATCGGCGAGGTTTTTTATAGGCTAAACAATGATAAAGATCCTTATTCTGCTTTCGATAAATGTATCGGTAAATTGTTTCATGGCATACGCGGTAAATAAAATTTTCTTGTTTCATACGTCCTGATATCTGCTCAGGACTCCATCCTTCTTTTAAATGACCAAGCACATAATCATACAACGCTGGGTTTTCTTGTAACTTACAAACACGCTCCTGTTTCCGTCTAGTTTCTGCCTTTTCGTGGGCTTTTACTGGCAAATAAATTTTCTGACTTTGATTCCTTTCTAATTCACGATATAACGTTGAACGATGACGATTTAATCGCTTTGCAATGGCAGACATAGAATATCCCATCTCTATCCAAACATAGAATCGACGTCGCTCTGTCACCGTTAAATGGGTATAATTTCTCATGCGGCAGTCTCCTATTTCTAGTAGTTAACACGGCTAGTTTATAACTATCCGCGAGACTGTCGCACCTCTAAGTAGAATTCACC
>JBDKHQ010000007.1:0-2950 GCA_039797585.1 Pseudomonadota bacterium
CGCAGTGCCTCCCTCAAATCGACTTGACGGCGTGATGCGTTTCCTGCTTCGCCCGTCAACGCACGCCTTTCGCGGGCTCCTCGACTTCGCACTGCGTGCTCTCCTTGTCTCGTTCGAAGGACATCATTTGAATGATGTCTGAGCAGCGGCTGGGTTTTGAAGAAACTGTGTACATTGTTTTTTATCGTCTTAGTAGCCTCGACAACTTCTTTAAGGCGATACAAAGCACTAACTAAAAGTGCAATACAAGCTACAGCAATACCAAAAGGTAATGTTAAGCCAAGAGCACTTGCGACCACGGACACGATGGCAACGGCGGTCATAGATACGGCACATAAACCCCATACTCGTCGAGCACGTTCATGTACTTCTAATTGTTGCTGTTGGTGCTGTCGAAACAATAATAGTTTCAGTAAATCTTTATATTCTCTTAGTTCAGATCTTTCTGTTCCTGCATTTGCTATAAGTGTTCTTAGACAGGTTATTTTTTCTTTCTCATTTTCTGCATCGTAATTATCAAATCCTTGATAATTATCAACATATTTTTTAACCCATGGATAATTGCCAACTCCATTTTCACTACTAAATATTTCTCTTGCTAATGCTTGGATTTTGATATTTAAATAGTCAATTCGAGCACGATGTAACTTTACCTCGCGATGCTCTAAGGCCCAAGTGAAAAACATAGCCGCTGCGAAGGCAAAACTGGTCGCACCTATTGCAATAACCGACGACAACCCAGCAGCAGATACAGGATTACCTAGAGAGGCTATTTTAGGGGGGTCTAATAGCAGGCTTGCAATTGTTCCTGCTAGTAGCTGTAGACCAGATAATAAATTAATTCCTTGAGCCCAATTATTATGGTTTTTTCCTTCTTTGTCAGCGAGTATAAATGCCCCGCAAGTATCTATTATATTCCAAGCAACTCCTAGAATTAGGGCAGCCATGCGCAGAGGAGCTTCAAACGGTACGCCTAGATACAGCGTGCCTAAACTGAGTAAAATAGTTGCTGCAAGACAGTAGATATAAACACCATCCATTGCTAGTTCAGCAACAATAGCCGCTTCAGAGTGGTAACCAAGAAAATCCGCATAAGCTTTTTCCCAGTAAAAATTTTTTGTTCTATGTAGAAATGGACGGACTGTAATGTTTGAACTCGCTCTATTGTTTCCGTATTCAGAGCGGCTATCCACTGCCCAAAAATACTTATCAAAAAAAAGTCTATCTTCTTCGCTCAGTTTATCAAAGCTCCTCATTTGGCACCTCTCATTAGCATTTTTTTTATTTTTAAAATACGAACTTTCAGTTAGAGGTTTTAAAGTAAATGGGATATATTCTGATATGCCCTCTTTCTAATATTTACTATATAGATAATAGATTAAGGTATTATTAAGGTATTATTAAGGTGATTTAGCATGCTTTATCCTCAGCACTAGCATACGAAGAAAGCACTTTAAAAGAATAAGTTTCCGAACAAGTCAATATATGATTAAACCTAACTATTTCATCTTCAACTTATTATTTTTATGGGGGAGCTACTGTTTTGGTACTCAACTCCAAGTAGGAAAGCCTTTACCATGCTGGCAAAAAGGATATTTAGATATCTACCATATACACGAAGGCGCTGGCAATTCAACATTTATGATATTTCCAGATGGCACTACACTACTGTATGACATTGGCGATGCCGCTATTAGCTATAAAAAACAATCGACCCTATTGCCTGAATACTCCCCAGTTTTACCCAATACAAGCAAACCTAGTTATGCGTGGGTTGCCCAATTTATTAATAAGTTTTCCCCTCATCCTGGAAAATTAGATTATGTACTATTGTCTCATTATCATTTTGATCATATGGGCGAATGGAGCAAAGACCGAGCAGAACAAACACAAGGGCATTTTAAGCTATTTGGTATCACCGGACTTGGAGAGAAAATACATATTCATACGCTGATTGATCGCAGTTATCCTAATTATGATTATCATGGAGACATTCCAGGTAATTTAAATAACTATCTTTTTTCAACGAGAGATGAATATGCTCATTTAACTGCTTTAACCATGCAGTCCTACAAGCGTTTTATCAATTATCAAATAACCCATAACCACTTAAAAGTCGAGAAATTCAAGGTTGGCAACAATTCACAAATCCATTTAATTTATCACCCTTATCCTAATTTTAAAGTCAGAAATATCATTGGGGCTGGCTATGTTTGGACTGGCAAGGGAGAAAGCACTTATCATTTTATTCAGTATGCTGACAAAGATCAGCTCAATGCTAAGGAAGAAAATAATCTCTCCAATGGATTTCGTATTGATTATGGCGCATTTCGATATTTTACCGGTGGCGATATAACAGGGCGTGAATTAACCGGCAAAGATATTGATAATTCCGCTGAAGATGTTGCTGCACCCGTCATTGGGAATGTGGACGTCGCCACTTTAGATCACCATGGATTTGATGATGCTCAGAGTAATATTTTTGTCAAAACATTAAGGCCAACGGTATGGATCCAACAAAATTGGGCCGTTTCCCAAACGAGTTTGCCTATGATTCTTAGAACCCTAGATACTAGAAATTATTCTTATTCAAGGAATTTGTTTGCGCTTCATTATTTTAAATTGAACGATTTGGCATTACCGGCATTAGGTAACCCAAATCAGCAAAAACCTATTGAACAATATTATAAAAACACTGGGGGAGACATTGTGATAAGAGTCTCGCCAGAAGGTAAAAAATATTGGGTTATTCTGTTGATAAATACTGTAAATAAGCTTGTTGTTAAAGCAATTTATGGGCCTTATTTTAGCCATAGCCAAGAATAATAAGTTAGAACCCGTCTTCATGCTATTTTATCCGTTTAAGAAGCCCCAAAGAATGAGCGATAATGACGTAGTTTTCAGCTGAAGAAGTCGTTATTTCATAATCTTTTGATAACCTACGAAAATT
>JBDKHQ010000008.1:0-18913 GCA_039797585.1 Pseudomonadota bacterium
GAATGGGCCAGTGCGTGGCGGACGCCGGACGAATCGGGGCTTAATATAAGTCGCGTGATGCGAACAAATTTTGGGGACACGACGGCCAAAATTTTTCGTGAGCATAGCGACTCGCTTGTTGAGCATTAAGACTGGCTTTAATTTTTTCAATCTCTAGAATAATATCGCGTCTTACTTCAGCTAAGTCTTGCTTAGTCGTAATATTATCTTCGATCACTTCTGAAAGGATTTCAACTTGCGCTTCAGCATGCGCAGAAGGTACACCTGCTTTCTCAAGTTTTTTAGCCCATGCTAAGGTATCAAATCGCATTATAGTACTCGTCATGGTTGCCATCCTGCTTTTATTATAAAATTATGGGCGGTTCTCTCACTTAACACCCATTTATATTTCGTTGCACTGCAAAACGCGAACGAGAACCTTGTCAGTGCTTTCATAGACAAATTAATTTTTCAGATATTTTTTTACTCGAAACAATTTTTTTATGCGGGTAATTTTTATTATTTTTTTAATAAAAAATAAAAAAACTATACAGAATCAAAAATTATCGTTATATTTCGCGCCCGCTTAAGTGCAATTAATTTTTAATATACAGAGAAAAATAAAAAAATGCCTCCTCGTTATACCGCTATAAAAGATGATGAATTCAATAAAAGATACCAACAATTAGCTAAATATATCCAAGACAATGCAAGTACTCTTGATGAAAATAAGCTTCGCGTAATTCAACGTAATGGATTGAATAACTTTTTACCTAATGGACATGATTTAAAAAATAAAAATCTTTTTGTTTTAGGAGAAAATCGCAAATCATTTTTACATAAAGCTGCAGCAGAAGGAGATTTGATATTAATTACTTTTCTTAAAAGTACCGGCCATGATATTAATCTTATAGATGCTCAACATAAAACTCCTTTGTATGATGCTTGCGATGCATTAAAGCTATCTGCAGTGAATCATTTGTTAGGCTATGATGCCGATCCGAATCTCGGTAATGGTCATCTCAAAGTTAACGTTGGAAATCAAGAATATATTGGCGAAACAGTTCCTTTAGTGGCGACGATTGAGAGCAAAGCGACGGTGACCGCTGCAGAACTTTCCGCTGCGACGGGTGAAGATTTTTCACAGCTAACACCTAAGGAAGCGACAGAACAAGCAAGGGCTAGGATTACAAAATCACTAATTGCAAAAAAAGCCGATGTCAATCTGCAAACAGGTGAAGAAAATTTTGCCCACCTGCATCGCACAATTATCAACCTACAACCCGAAACGGTTAGGGTATTTACTGATTTCAAAGATACCAATTTTCGGCTTGTTGATTGCGATGGTCAAACTCCTTTGCATATGGTGGTGGATTATCGAAATCTAGAAGAAAAACAAAATGAACAAGCCCAGATGCAGAAAGAGAAACAGATAACAGAATTGATTATTCCTCATCTAGAAGCCATCAATATTCAAGATAAAAATGGAAATACGTCACTGCACACGGCAGTCATTTGTAGTAATGCGGAGGTAGTGGCAGCGATTTATAAAAATGATTATCGGTTTCCGCAGTTGAAGTTATTAAGTATTCAAAACAAGGAGGGTAATACCGCTATCCACGAAGCAGTCATAGAAGCAAAACGCGGACCTAAAGTTTTGGCAATTTTATTACGTGTTGCGACAGAAGATGATTTAGCGATTATTAATAAACAGGGTGAGACAGCTAAACAATTAGCATCCCGTTTAACTAATGAAGCCAAAACAATCCAGAATTTAGCCGACGAAGTGACCTCATCGGCAGACGAGCTTGGAAGCTTGTTGGGTGTAGAACAACACGTCAGCGCATCTCCAGAAATCAAGCAATTACAGGATGCTATCGAGAAGTTAGATAACCATATCGATCATAACAGAGCCACCGATAGCTTATCTGTCGATCTAGAGGGTCTCTTATTAGATGCTAAACAACATGCGCAAGAGGCTTCTGTATCGTTAGCCGATGCACAAGATTTGATTTCGAGAGCACGAAATTTAGTTATTGATACTCGTAATGAATTTTTTCATGAAAATTATATTAAGAGTTTAAAAAGCGTCCATCAATTGGAATATACCACTTGGAAAAATGACCTATTAGATAACGCCAGCCATTTTCCCAACCTCGATAACATAGATACCCAATCCGTAGCGTATCAAACCGATCTAACACAGGCTTATACTTTTTTTAATCTGGGCGAACAATTTTTAGCATTAAATAATAATGACCAGGCAAGAATTAGTATCGAATCGGCCATACCTATTTATGCGCGGCTAAAAAACAGCTACGCACTAGAACGATGCTATCAAAGTTTAGCAAAGATCTATTATGATGAAAGTGTTAATGAAGGTATTAATTTAGGTGGAGATGCAGGGGAGACTCTACTAAGGAAATATGAAACTGAGAATAAAGCCAAGTTACTTTCTTTAGATTATCAAGAGAACCTGCAGGGTCATTTAGCATTAGGAGCTCTTTATAAAGAGCTAAGAGAACAGAAATATGCATCGTCTTTTTTTTCTAGTGATGATTTGCAGGCACACGAGTCCTATCATTACTACCAAGCTTATAAATTAACGCAAGGCGATCCGGATGCGCATGCGCAGGTTGTTTTACAACATGAAATGGGCATCGCCAGTGATGCTAAGTTAGGTACCTATAATATTCAACAATGTGTGGCTATCGTTGCGTTTGATCCTATCAGCAAAAAAGTGGTTTTATCCCATTTTGATAGACATTCTGGTCCATTAAGTTTTATGGAACAAATAGTCAGAGAATTTCCTAATCCTCAACATAAAATAGAACTCTATCTGAGTGGAGGTAGAGATCGTATTAGCACCGTATCAACCACCAGTCCCACGAAAATATCGGATAATAATATTGATCAAGTATTGAAACAAATCTATGCAGAACAAGAACGATTTGTAATTAAAGCAGCGTATTTAGCTGATAACCCATCTCCGCAAGCGATAGTGTTTGATGTGCAGTCTCAACAATTAGTTCATGCCACTCCTGACCTTCCCGATAGCAGTCTTCCTTCAAGAGAAGTCAATTTTTATCTACAAAAGTCTAAAGCAGATTATTTACGTCCCTTAAACAAAGTTGATTTTACACAAAATGTAGCAGATAGAACTATACCCTTTACTGATCCCGCTTATGCTGTTCAGCAACTTGAAATACACACTAAAGTTGTTTTTTTTAATCCTAGATCCGATCAAACTGCCGCATGGAATCATCAAGAGCTTTATCCTTTCATCACGATCCAAAACGAGCTCATCGGTTCGACGCCAAATTTCCAGCAAGGCTTACTCAAAAAGGCGCTACTCGATAGGTATACGGGTACACCTGGTATCATAAGCAATTTGCCTTGTATTGGTAGTATGAGACGCAGACGCGATATCGGCCTTTGCTCAGTAGATAGTAAGCGCTTGCTTGAAGAACTGCCCGAACTACCCGAAGAGGAGCAAGCTAAAGCTTTAGAAGAGGTGTCCACTCGCAGCGTGGTTGGAACTAAGAAAGAAGAAGTAGCGAAGCTCACGCATAATCAAAAAATAATTAAGCATCTAAAAAAAGTGGCTGGAGTTTCTTCCGGATTAATGGACGGTCTATTTAACGAAGACGCATTAGCAGAGTGGATTAAAGGTGATCCATTTCTGGCTATTCAGCTGGCGGGCTTCAAGGGATTAAATCATATTTTAGAAAAAGCGGCTGCCAAGATGAACGCGCAAGGACTCAAATGGTTAGCAGAAGGAAAAGTACTCCCGGGTAAATGGTTACGTGGCACCGCACCTGTTTTAAGTCGAGTGGGTACATCGGTATTTAATGCAGTAGATTTTTATGAGGAATTTAAAGAATACAAAAAAAACGGTAACAATACCGATGCGCTGGTAGGCATGGTCAGTGATGGCATTCAAATGGGCACAGATTTAGTCGCAGGTGGCGTAGAAGTAGCTGAGATTAGTTCTGAAACATTTGCACTCATGGGTTTTTCTGAGGTGACCGGACCTTTGAGCGAAGCTATCGTAGGTGTGGTCATGCTGGGCGATAAAATCTATAAGACGATAGAACAAGTAGACCTTGAGGAACACCTATTGCATTTGTCGGCGTTAAAAAAATGGATGGAAGGTGTGCGACTGTTTTTTGGTTTCCGTTCGGCTTATCAAAAACAGATTGATGAAATCACTCAATATGAGCAAATATTGACTGAACAATTGGGCTTTTTGAAAAATCATACAGAAATTAAACACGTTATTATTCCAGGGATCGTGAGAACAGGTGAAAAAAAGGTTTGTCGTAGAACCAGAATCTTTCAGAAGGGCTGTACAACAAGTTATATCCCTATTTTTTCTACTGTCGAAACGAGTTCCGTTTATTTTGCTAATAAGCTGATTGGTTTTAAATTAACCGGCGAAGAAATTACACCACCTGCCGACAGCGAATTGCTTTGTGAGCCTACAGGCAATGAAAAATTTCTCCCTGAAGGAGGTGCTTATTCTTGTGATGGGGCCATAGGCCTTACGAATATTAACAGTACAGGAAATATAGCCTATTTTAATGGCATAAAGTATGCAATGGGTTTTCCTGAAAAAATTAATATTTTTAGAATCACTGATGGTCCTGCTGCTTGCACAGGAGGGAATAAAGACGATATTTTTAACATCGACGCCAAAGCAGTGGTTACTGGCGTTAATAACCAGGGTGGGCAAGATGGTTTAGACGGAGGAAATGGCACTAACAGTTTAATGTTGCAAAGATTTCGACCCGAAAAAGTCGATCGTATCGAAGTCAATTTGGATGCTGGTTGTATAAACTATGCCAATAAAACACTAAAGATTAGGCGCATAGGAAAACTGTTCGGAGGAACTTTTCCACTTACTGTGACGGCGGGTTGCGATAGTAAAGTGATCGATACAGGTGGCGCGCCGACGCAAAAATATTCGGATACGCTATTAATTCCTAACAGGAATTGTTCTGATGCTTTGGAAGTACATTTAAAGGGGAATATTCAGGTAACGAATCAGAGACAACGCGGTATCTTTACTTACTATATATCACCTAATCCAGGATTAAATACAGTTAATTTAACAGGTACTCAGAATGATGCGAATACTAAATCGTTAGTACATCAATTTGTTTTTAATGCGCCCATTTCGGATGTGTCAAGTGTCGCATACGCTGGTAAATCCGCAGATGGACAACCGCAAGCGATTAAATTGCAGCTAAATTCAATCAACGCATCCAATGATACGCTGCCGGAAGACTCTAAATTCGAATTGCACGGTAATTTAGTAGATAACACGAGCTTACATTTCATAGGTGATGTTGAAGATGCTGAAACTAGTGCTGAATTTAGAATAGGCAACAATCATCTTTATCTTGTTCAGCACAATCTAAATGCAAATGTCAGTGCGATTGTGGAAAAGTATGCATTAAAGGCTAAAGAATGGAATTGCATTTGCATCTTAAGTACGAAAAATGGTGAGCAGATTGTCATCGGTCATCAGGGTAAAATCGTAATGAATAACAATCCTGATGTTATAACCCATCTGGATGCGAATGGTGGCGAAGGTCTTTTTATTATTAAATCGGGCATGGAATATTTATCTCAATCGCGATTACCCATAAACGAAGTTGTGCTGCATCGTAGTCCAGAGGATAGGCAAATTGACACATTAGATTTTCGATCGTTAACGGCCCAGGTCAAAGCTCAAAATAATGTGACTGCAAAGATACTCTTTGTTACGCCCAATAGTCACAATAACCTGGGGCATGATATGTTGATCTTATTTGGCATAGTGACACCTTCTATGCGTCCCGGTACCGTTATTGAAGTGATCAATGTGCGATTGAAAGATGCTTTTCTGAATCATTGGTATAAAAAATATTTACATATTATTTTCGATGTTAAAGCACCTCAGCGGATCGAGGGTCGGCATTCGCATCTGCATTTAAAAGCTTTACCGAGAGAAATTGGTCCGGAGCATGGGCTTGCGATTATTGGTGTTAACGATGTCGAAACAGAAACTGATCTTATTATTCCTCAAGCCTGTCAAGACGGTGCTTTTTATCGTGATAAAGAAAATTTAGTATGGACGAATGAGCTAAGTAATCGTTCTAATTCCATTGAACCTTTACCTTTTACGCTGATATTGCCGAATTTTTTTCAAGAATCTAAGTTGCAAACTTTGTCATTACAGTTTACTGATAAGAAAATAGCGTTAAAAAATAAATTAACTCGGCTTAATGCAACAGAAGAGTTTGAGCAGGCGAGTAACACCCGCCTGGCCAGCTTAAGAGCAGCATCCTTGGCGATTATGAGTAACCAACCGCTTGTTTCACTCACTAGCCATCAAGCAGCTAATGCTAGCGAGATTGAAGTAAATCCGGATCAGGAACATTATTTAGATAATGATATTGATGATAGTAATGCAACTTCCATAGAAGATCATACCGATGACTATTCGAATGAAGAAACGAATGAGATTGATCCCTATGTTAGGCAGCGTCGTTCCATCGATCGGTTAGAAAAACATAGCATAACGAATGCTGCTCCGAGACAGACGGGTATTTTCCAGACTAGCGTTAATATGATTAGTTCAATATTTAACCAGCCCGGTAAACAAGATGTTACGCAAATTGCTCATGATTCTTCCCAACCCAAAGAATCTTTAGCAGAGCATATTAACTACGAGGGAACATTATACGGGAATGCACATTTGGGTAAATGGATAGCTTCTTTATTTGTTCCTGCTGCGGTTAAACGAATGCAAAAAAGAGAACAAGTATTATCACGAGCTGAAAAAACTTCAAATTTAGATTGGGCATTTAATAACTTGCAGGATGGAATAAAAAAATATGGTCGAGGATAGTCCTTGATCTGAGGTTTGATGGAAATGGATGTAGACGATTGATCTCAGCGCTGCGTATCGCAGTGCTGGGATTCATTTAACTAATATGCGTATAATTGCTGAAATATTTCATGTGGAAGTGTTATGCAAATCACGTCAGCGCGGTTTATTAGCTTAGAAGGCATAGAAGGGGTAGGAAAATCAACGCAACTCAAGTTTGTCGCCGATTATTTACAACAAGCGGGTATCCCGCTGACCATCACGCGTGAACCGGGCGGCACGGAAGTAGCAGAAGCGATACGGGCTTTAGTGTTACAATCCGATTTTGCACCCGAAACCATCATTCCAGAAACAGAGTTGTTATTATTTTTTGCCGCACGTGCGCAACATATTCACTATGTCATTAAACCGGCCTTGCAGCGTGGTGATTGGGTGCTGTGTGACCGATTTACCGAAACCAGTTATGCGTATCAGGGTGGCGGTAGAGGTCTCGATTTAGCGTTTATTCGTAGTCTACAGTTATGGGTGCAACAAGATTTAAAAGTTGATGCGGTTTTATTACTCGATGCACCGGTCGATATTGCTTTACGGCGCACGCATCATCGAAAAGCCGTGGATCGCATTGAAGCAGAAAAGCAAGATTTCTTTACGCGTGCGCGTGCCAGTTATCTAGAGCGGGCCAAACAAATGTCCGACTGTTATCATGTGATTGATGCCAGTCGTTCGGTAAAAGATGTACAAAAACAAATTAAGCGGGTGTTGGATCAACTTTTAGCGTTATGGGTAAAATCGGATGAAGAATGATGCTGGATAACTATTCGGTCCCTTTGCCATGGCATACCCAACAATGGCAACAACTGTATCGCTGTCATCAAGAGGGTCGATTAGCGCACGCTTTATTGCTGGTAGGACAAGCGGGTTTAGGTAAAGCGTTATTTGCGACAAATTTTGCAAAAACTCTATTATGTAAACAGCCCGTGCAGCAAATAGCTTGTCAACAGTGCCGTGATTGTGTGTGGGTAGCGGCGGGCACACATCCGGATCTGTGTTTGCTGGCGACGGAAAAATCCAGTCAGGGTATTAAAATTGATCAAATACGTGCGGTGATAGAAAAATTAAATCACACCAGTCTAGCGGCATACAAAATTATTGTGATTAATCCGGCGGATAGCTTATTGTTGGCTGCGAGTCATGCCTTATTAAAAAGTTTAGAAGAACCCAGTGAGCGTAGCTTGTTTATTTTATTGACTGAAAAAATTGAGCGCTTATTACCAACACTTCGCAGCCGCTGCCAAGTGATTCGTTTTGCGACACCAGAAAAATCACTCGCCACGGCTTGGTTAGCACAGCAACTTCCAACGTCAACACCGGTCGATAAACTGTATCATTTATCGGCCGGTGCGCCATTGCTTGCATTGACCTATGCGCAACAGAATTATTATCCGTTTTATACTGATTTATTGGCATCCTTAACGCAGTTATTAAATCAAGAACTGGATCCGATCCACTGTGCTGCACATTATGTGAAAACGGATGCGCAGCAGTTATTGTTTACGTTATTGAATGTCGTCAGCGAATTGCTAAAATGCCAGTTACTGAGTGGATATACAGCGATAGAAGGCGCGCTAGCGCATTTAGCGACGTGTTTGTCGACGGATTTTTTGTTGCAGTATTTTGATGGCGTGATGGCATTACAAGCGCACACGGCTAAAATTACGCTGAATCTACCGTTAATGTTAGAAGATTTGTTTTCTCGTTGGGCTATACAAGGTAAATTATGTTAGTTGACTCACATTGCCATCTGGATCGTCTCGATCTGGATTATTTTAAACAAGACTTAAAGGGTTGTTTGGATTTTGCCAGAGAAGAAGGCGTCATGCATTTTCTGTGTGTATGCATTGATTTAGCCAATTTCCCGGCGGTGTTAGCGATAGCTGAACAGTTTACTGATGTTTCTGCATCTGTCGGTGTGCATCCCACCGAACAAGTGGCTGAAGAAGCGACATTGAAAGAATTGATTAAGCTTGCACAGCATCCCTGCGTTGTCGCTATAGGCGAAACAGGCTTAGATTATTATCGTGAAAATACGCAAAAAGAATGTCAACAACAACGTTTTCGACAGCATATTCGCGCCGCCATTGCCGTGAATAAACCGCTTATTGTGCATACGCGACAAGCGCGCGAAGACACTTTGCGCATCTTAAAAGAAGAGGGTGCCCACCAAGTGGGCGGCGTATTGCATTGTTTTACCGAAGATTTAGCTATGGCCGAAGCGGCCATTAAAGAGAATAATTTTTATATTTCTTTTTCCGGTATTTTAACCTTTAAAAATGCCGCTGACTTAAAAACCATCGCGCAAACATTACCCTTGGAACGCCTGTTAATTGAAACCGATGCACCTTATTTAGCGCCGCATCCGTTTCGTGGTAAGCCGAATCAGCCTGCTTATGTACGTTATGTTGCCGAATATTTAGCCGAATTGCGTGATTGTGCGTTAGATGAAGTTGCCGAACAAACCACCACTAATTTTTTTAATTTATTTAAGCAAGCGCGACGAGACTAGTAATGGCTTGCTCGTCGGATAGGCGTTTTATGATGCGCATAATTACTTTTTTCATATTGTTATTTAGCGCCAGTCTATGCATGGCGGAAACCGATGCGTCGCTAGCAACCGCTGCGTATTTTAATTCAATACAGACCCAGCCAAAAAAATTAAGTGTTTTTTTGCAGGCGATGCCGAAAGGCGGTGATCTGCATAATCATCTTGGTGGTGTCAGTATGGCAGAAAATATGTTGCGCTATGCGCAACACGATGATTTGTGTGTTAATACCATCAGTTTTTCTGTGCAGAGCGATCGAAGTTGTCCAAAACAGTATGGCGTCGCGCAGATACAAAAATTTCCAGTTTTCTATAATCAAGTTATTGATGCCTGGTCGATGCGTCATTTTCGGCCAGTGCAAGAATCCGCTCATGATCATTTTTTTGCGACGTTTGAAAAATATTTACCTATTTTGATGAAGCATCGTGCCGAGATGGTGAATGAAGCGGTGGAAAGGGCATGCCGAGAAAATCTACTGTATCTGGAACTGATGATCATGCCGGATGATGATAAATCGGGATTATTAGGAAGTAAGCTCCCCTGGAATGGTAATTTAAGTCGCTTACGTGAAAAGCTTTTAAAAACAGGAGTTATTCCTATCGTCTTGGATATTTCTAAGCAATTTGATAGTTACCAAAAACAACTGCAAGCATTTTTGACTGGACCCGGAAAGCAGTTGTGCCCCGATTTTACATTACGTTATTTATATCAAGTGTTACGCGAACAACCACCGACGCAAGTGTTCGCGCAGTTGTTAACCGGCTTTGAGTTGGCGAGTCGCGATCCACGCGTCGTAGGGATTAATCTAGTGCAAGCGGAAGATGGAAAAATATCCATGCGCGACTATAGCTTGCAGATGCGGATGCTGGGGTTTTTGCACCGCTTATATCCGCGCGTAAAAATTAGTTTACACGCCGGTGAATTAGTTCCTGGTTTGGTGCCACAGTGTGGTTTACGTTTTCATATCCGTGAAGCCGTAGAGATAGCACATGCGAATCGGATTGGTCATGGTGTGGATATCCGTTATGAAGATCATGCGGGGCAATTAATGCAGGAAATGGCTAAAAAGCGGATATTAGTTGAAATTAACCTCAGTAGTAATGTGGCAATCTTGAACGTTAAAGGCCAACAACATCCGATACTGCTGTATAGACAATACCACGTACCCGTGGCTTTATCGACGGATGATGAAGGTGTATTAAGAACCAATCTGACTGAGCAATTCCAGTTAGCGGTGTTAAATTATCATTTTTCTTATTTGACCTTAAAACAATTAGTGCGTAACAGTATTAATTATAGTTTTTTACCCGGAGCGGGTTTATGGCAAGATATCCATTACCAATATCCGGTTTCGTTCTGCAAAGATAGTTTACGCACCGGTAAACGGTCTTCCACTTGTCAACGGTTCTTGGCTAGCAGTGAAAAAGCCAATACTCAATGGAAATTAGAACAACAATTTTTAAAATTTGAACAAACCTTTGTGAAATCGTCGCATTGTCGTAACTGATTTATTTTATGCCAATATAAATATCAACGACGGCATGATTAACATCACTCGCTCTTTGATCGTATACTTCAAAATCAGCGATATAGTTACGCTTTCCACCCAGATCTTTTTCTGACATACGCCAAATTTTTTGCCAGGAAGCAATAACCATATCCGGTATTTTTCCGGATTCGGTGGTAAACTTTTGATACTTACCTGCCGGAATAACGAGTGGTTTAAATTTAGATTGATCTTGCTTATCGAGAGCGTTAACTCTCTCTCCAATAAAATAAGTATACTCACCCTGTTCATCGTTTTCATATTCAGTATAAACGGAATAAGTCACCCCAGAATGGGTTCGATCTTTAAATTCATTAGCAATTTGATTATTCCAGTAATAGCCGGCCAGCTTAGCTATTTTTGATTTTTCTGGATTCATTTCATTTTTATTATTAGTTCTAGCAGTTAAGCCAATTAAGCTTAAGCTATCCAGTTTGACTTCGGTTCTTTTCATGACTAATTTTTTCCTTAGATAAATTTTTAAAGCTATAAGGCTTTCTGGTGCGTGTCTATTTTAACAAACTCAGCTAATTAGAGTGAAAAAAAGATGGCAGAAGCAATACCACCAAATAAGGCCCATTTAATCAAATAATAAGTGGATTTATTTCATTAAATAGCCAAGGATATTTTTGACAAAAGTAGCACAATGTGATACTTTTAAAACATGGAAGAGAATAAGTCAAATTATGAGTTTTCAGCAGAAAAAAACCAGCAGCTCATAAGCGAGCGGGGTATTAGCTTTGAAGAAGCGATTGCCGCGATAGAGGAGGGGTTAATACTAGATATAATACCTCACCCTAATTCCGCTAAGTATCCCAATCAAATGATATATATAGTGAACATCAATGACTATGTATGCTTAGTTCCTTTTGTTAGAAAGGATAAAAATACAATTTTTTTAAAGACTATTTTCTTTCACCGAAAATTAACTAAGCAATATTTACGAGGTAAAAAGCATGAAAAAGACAAAGAGTAATAGGTTTGATAGTAAGCTAGATAAAGAAGAACAAGCTATTAGTGATGCTATTGATAAGGCTCTTGACCGCGGTAAACTAAAAAGTATTAAAAATCTCAAAAAAGAAATGAATTTAGCTAGAGAAGCTGCTGCTAATTTTCAGCGTAAAGATGCTCGGGTAACACTTCGTCTTTCAAGTGGTGATTTGGAACGCCTGAAACAAAAAGCAGCTTATAAGGGCTTGCCTTATCAAACCTTTATTGCCAGTGTTTTACATGAATACGCTGCAGGACATTTCATAGAAGCTGCTTAAAACACTGCGATATAATCAGCAAATTAAATTACAGCGCAACGAAGGCTGCGTAGGCAATGCCGCCGAATAAGACCCATTTAATCAAATAATAAGTGGGTTTATTCCATTGTTTAATGCGCTTGCCGATGCGACGAATAAAATAAACATATTTAAAGATGCGATTGACACCGCCGGTATCATCCCTCTCATCATTCGGTGCTGCGGCAGCGCTCATTAAATAACGACCCATTAAATAATTAAACTTTTGTGCCCAGCGATATTTTAACGGTCGTTCAATATCACAAAATAAGATTAAACGATTTTGACCGCTGGTGTTTTCAGCATAATGAATATAGGTTTCATCAAACATGACGCCTTCGCCATCGCGCCAACTATATAACGTGCCGTCGACATTGATATGACAGCGATCATCATTCGGTGTCATTAGGCCTAAATGATAGCGTAAGGAACCCGCATAGGGGTCGCGATGGCGAGGTAAACGACTTTTATCGGGTAATTCCGCAAACATCGCGGCTTTAACTGAGGGTAGGGTTTTTAATAGCGCAGTGGTTTTCGGGCAGTGAATTGCCGCCGAGGGATGGTGGCTGTTATACCATTTAAGATAAAAACGTTTCCAACCGGTTCTGAAGAAAGAATTAAATCCGGCATCATCATACTTTTCGGAAGCTTTAACCTGTTGTTGAGCTAAAAGATTCATGCCTTCTTCACGTATCAGCGGCCAATTTTGACGTAAGATTTCTAATTCAGGAAAATTCTCCAGTTTCAGATAGGGTGTACTGGGCACAGCCGAAAACAGGTACATAAAGGCATTCAGCGGCGCAAAAAAAGTCGAATGATCGGAAAGCTGGCGCCAAAATGGATAGCGTTCTTTTCCGCGTCGATGGATGTAAACAACACAGGCAGCAAATAAAATTAGGATGATGTACTTCATTTAAATTTCTTCTCTTAGCGGATGAATGTGAAAATCTGAGCCTGCAAGTCCAAAATGATACCTGGATTAAAAAGGAAAATTTTTAGTTTGTACAGTGTATTGTTTTTATATTTAGCTGAGGTTAGTATCAACACAGTTTCTTTTATTTACAATATCTACTAAAAATAACAAGTGAAACACTCTTTTTCTCCAGCAACCCGTGTTGCCACAGCCCTTTTTTGCGTACTCGCCATTAAATTCCTATTAGCGTGGTTTATTCCCATTACTGCAGATGAGGCCTATTATGCCATATGGGGTGCTTATCTCAGTGGCGGCGGGTACGATCATCCGCCGATGATAGGGTTCGTTTTATACCCGCTGTTGCAACTCGGTTATCACTCTTTGACGCTACGCTTACCCGCTATCTTCACCAGTCTCATAGTGGGTGTCGTGACCTACCTTTACCTGAAAAAAGAACACCCTGAGCGCGCGGCGCTGACCAGCATTCTCTTAATGATCGCACCGATTAGTCTATTCAATATTATCATCACTACCGATACGCCTTTATTTATATTTTCATTTTTATCCGTGATGTGCGTCTTACAGGCTATCAGGAATAACGATGCGTGGTGTTGGTTTGCTCTCGGTGGATTGTTTTTAGGTTTGGCGTTTTTCTCAAAGTATTTTGCCTGTTTATTAGGCTTAGCCTATGCCGTTTACTTTCTCTTCGTTGCGCCGAATCGCGCGCGTCTCATCGGTTTAGGCTTATTGGTTTTATTTACTCTGCCCTTTGCTTTACAGAATATCTATTGGAATTATCAACATGATTGGTCAAATATTTTATTTAATATTTACAATCGAAATAATGATATGGGCTTTAGTTTTAAGACGCTGCTCGGATACGTGCTTATTTTATTGTATCTCATTACACCCCCCTTAATATTAGCAGTCGCTAAGTTTCCTAAGCAGCAACTGAAACAACAAGCCTTATTTTATTTCTTTTTTGTACCGCTGTTAATATTTTTCTTGTTGAGTAGTGTTAAACCGATAGGCTTGCATTGGCCACTAGCGTTTATCCCTTTCATTTACGTCTGGGCTGGCATGTATTTAAGTACTGATAGCTTAAGAAAATTATTGAAATTTACGTTTTATTGGACGGGTATACAGCTGGTACTGATTATTAGCTTATTGCTTATTCCACTTAAGTCGGTACAACAGCGTGATTTTTTTGGTTTAAACTATAATAAAATCGTGTATTTTTTTCATCATAAGACCATCAATAGCTTACTGAAAGAAAAATATTCGCAACCGCTTATTTATGCCAGCCCTAATTACGCGGACGCTTGTTTATTTTTTTTCGACACGCATCATTATGCTTCGGTATTTTTGAAAGGTTCTTATCACGGCCGTGAAGATGATTTAATTACCGATTTCAAACACTTTAAAAATAAAAACTTTCTAATTTTTTCACGCACACCGCTGGTGTATAACGACTATAAGCCTTATTTTCAGAGCGTAGCATTACATACTTTTCACTACGAGCAAGCTACTTTTTACTATTTGATCGGCACAAAATTTAATTATCCGGCGTATCGGCAAAACATATTGCAGGCGATTAATGATACTTATTGGATTGATCCGCCGTATTTACCGCATGCACCCAGTTTTTTCTACTTAAAATACTTTAAAAGTAAATAACTCAGAGCAATTGGGCGGCAACACAGGCAAAAGTTCAAGTGCGAAGAGAATTAGACGACTAAGCTTAAAAACTCCGATCGCGTACGTAAATCTTGTCGGAATAGGCCGAGCATCACCGAGGTTTTCATCGAAGCTTTTTGTTTTTCGACGCCACGCATCATCATACACAAGTGTTTGGCTTCAATAATGATAGCAACGCCTCTGGCATCGAGTACTTTCATCAAGGTATCGGCGATTTGACGGGTTAAGTTTTCTTGAATCTGTAAACGTCGTGCATAAAAATTGATAATACGCGAAATTTTTGATAAGCCGATGATTTTTCCGTTCGGAATATAGGCGATATGACAGACGCCGATAAAAGGTAATAAGTGATGTTCGCATAGCGAATATAATTCGATGTCTTTGACTAAGATCATTTCTTCCATCGCTGAGCGAAATACGGCGCCATTTAAAATGTCATCTAAGGATTCACGCGAACCACTGGTTAAATAACGTAAGGATTTAGCAACGCGTAACGGCGTGTTTTTTAATCCTTCGCGTTCCGTATCTTCTCCGAGTGCGCTTAGAATTGCTTTAATATGCTTTTCCATCAGGTATCTTCTTATTAAGTTTAATTTGGCGAGCTACTTCCAAGCTGGAATGGCTGACCCATGAAATAATTTATCTGCGGCGGCTAAAACCTCAGGGGAGTGTATAGCCTTAATTAAATTAATAAATTTAGGATTATTTTTATCGCTAGCGTTGACCACCAATAGATTAGCATAAATAGAGTTTCGACTTTCACTAAATAGAGCATTCTGCTGCGGATAAAGATGTGCCAGAGCCGCATAGTTAGCATTAATCACCGCTAAATCAACATCGGCAAGTACGCGCGGTAACTGCGCGGCATCCAGCTCTTTGATATTTAATTGTTTAGGATTACGCTGGATATCAGCAGGTGTCATCAGTGTGCCTTTATGTGTGTCCAGTGTCACTAAGCCAGCTTGACTCAATAATAACAAAGCGCGCGCTTCATTGCTGGGATCATTGGGAATCGCCACGCTGGCATGCGGTTTTAATTCATTTAAATGCTGAATTTTTGCTGAATAAATAGCCATAGGGTAAATAAATCCTTTGGCTATGGCGACCAATGGATAACCGCGGTTATGAATTTCGTCGCTTAAAAAAATTTGATGTTGAAATAGATTGGCATCAAGACTATTGTCGTTTAATGCTCGGTTAGGTAGTGAGTAGTCGGAGAATTCAATAATTTTTATTTTTAAGGCATAATCTCGTTGCGCAACTTGTTGCGCAACTTGCATGAGCTCTGTTTCTGGCCCGCTGATCGTACCTAAACGAATTTGATGTGGGTTTTCACGCTGATGGCAAGCGCCTACACCTAACAAACTACTGATTAGCAAGAAATAAAGAATTTTTTTTAGCATCTTAAATAATTCCGAAACAACGTAGTAAAAAAATTTGCGCGGCAATCTAGCTTTACTGATGGGTTAAGCGTTTGGTCCAATAATCTCCCAGATGTTGTATGCCTTGGACTAAGGCGATAAGGATCAGGATGGTCATGATCATCACACTGGCATCAAAACGCTGATAACCGTAGCGTATCGCCAAATCACCTAAGCCACCACCCCCGACTGCTCCTGCCATGGCTGAATAGCCTATTAAAGTAATCAAGGTAGTGGTTAATGTGCCCACCATACCTGGTAGCGCTTCTGTCAGTAGAATAGCTGGAATTAATTGCCAAGTCGTAGCACCCATGGCGAGTCCGGTCTCAATTAAGCCGGGAGGTAATTGGTTGAGATTATTTTCTACCATCCGTGCAAAAAATGGCACGGTGGCCAATGTTAACGGAACGATAGCAGCGCTGGTACCTATCGAAGTCCCGACTAACAATCGTGTAAAAGGAATAATGGCTAACATTAAGATAATAAATGGAATTGAACGTGCCATATTAACCATTAAAGATAAAGTTTTGTTAAGTAACGGCATCGGCAATAAATTGCTTTGTCGCGTACTAAACATCAATACTCCCAAAGCTAACCCGAATAGCAGTGCCAGTAAGCCTGAGACCAACACCATATACAATGTTTCTCCGGTGGCGGTGAGTAATTCAAACAATAGATTCGTCGACATAACCCATAATCTCTACATGAAGTCCTTTATTAATTAAATACTGTATTCCTTGAGGTAAAGGAGCTTGATCACCCATGACCTCGACTACCATGATACCTAAGATTGTTTCTTTGAGACATTCGATATTAGCTTGTAAAATATTTAGATGGATACCCATTTCGCGCATAACATGGGCTATTAAAGGTTCAGCGGCGGCATGTCCCTGAAATATTATTCTGAGCACGGCATGGTTACCCACTTTTTTTTGGGCAACGAGTCGTTTTTGTAATCGAGACGGTAATTCATGCTTTAAAGATACGCTGACAAATTTTTTGGCTAAGTTGGTTTTTGGGTCAGTAAAAAAGCTGACGATATCGGCGACTTCAACGATCGATCCTTGATCCAACAAGGCAACACGATCACAAATAGTTTTTACGACATCGACTTGATGGGTAATTACTACAATGGTAATTCCTAAGCGTTGATTAATATCTTTTAATAATTGCAGAATAGTTTGTGTGGTGTGTGGATCTAGCGCCGATGTCGCTTCATCACAGAGTAATACTTTGGGTTGACTGGCAAGTGCACGCGCAATCGCAACGCGTTGTTTTTGTCCGCCGCTGAGTTGTGCCGGATAAGCATGCCGCTTGTCGTTCAAGCCGGTGAGTTTTAATAAAGGGTTAATTGCGGATTCTATTTCTGACTGAGAATAATGAGCAAATTTCAATGGCAAAGCAATATTTTCAACCACGGTTTTTGCTGCCAGCAAATTAAATTGTTGAAATATCATGCCTATCTGTCGTCTGGCTAAGCGTAAATCAGCAGCGTTCAACGAGGTTAATTCTTGTTTATCAACCCAAACTTGTCCTTGGTTAGGCCTTTCCAACAGGTTGATACAACGTACCAGTGTGCTTTTACCGGCACCACTTTGGCCGACAATCCCAAATATTTCCCCTGGGCGAATAGTTAGATTAATGTCGCGTAGGGCATAGATAGGTGGATCTAAACTATTATAAATTTTTGCGATATTAATAAGTTTTATCATCTTGTGAATGTATTCTGCTTTGAGAGCTCGACTTAAGGGTATTATCGGTACTTAGAGAGAGAACGCAAGAGAAAGTTGTCTCATACTTTGAGTATACTTATCTTTGAGTGGCTATCTTATTGAGTTCTTCTAGCGAAATCAAGGCTATGACTCGATTGAATAAAGCATTTTTAACTAATAACTAAATTATCTATCACTTTTTATTATAAAAAATAAAGTTTTATATTACTGTTTTAAAACTTGTGTAAAAAAATTTAAAAAAAATGTTTGAATGACTTGACACTAAACTTTAATGTACCTAGCATATATCCCAAGAAGATAAATTTTAGTCTAAATTAACTTAGAAATAGTCGATGCATAACCGACAACGATATTATAAAATAAATTACAATCAATTTTTTTACCATTAAATTCTTATTTAACGGTAGAAAATAGTGTGCATTAAAAAAATAAAATTAAAAATTAATGGATGATTTTATGAGTAATCTAGAACAACAACCCGCCTCAGAAAAACGTTTTGCGTTGCTGATAGAGGATGATCTTTTTTGCCAAAAGGTACAAAGTCATTGTCTTTATGAGCTAGGGTATACCGTAGAACTCGTGACCGATGCCGCAACAGCAATCGAACGCGTAGAACATAATGTTTACCATCTTATTGTGTTAGATCTAGGTTTACCTGATCAATCAGGTGAATTAGTCATACGCGCGGTACGTGAGTTTGTGGCCAACCAACAAACGCCGCTGATTGTGGCTACAGCCCATCAAGCGAGTCGCTATGCTCACGAAAAATTTTGGCCGTCGTGTCCCCAAAATTTGTTCGCATCACGCGACTTATATTAAGCCCCGATTCGTCCGGCGTCCGCCACGCACTGGCCCATTCT
>JBDKHQ010000009.1:0-2907 GCA_039797585.1 Pseudomonadota bacterium
TAATGGAGTTTAAACGTTCTCCTTATCACTATTGGTATAAGTATTTAAATCCAGATTATAAATCCGAGTCGGCAACACCGCCTCAGATCTTGGGTAATGCCTTACATACTTATGTGTTAGAACCTAATGAATTTGATAAAAGATACTTTGTCATTCCCAAGTTTAATAAAGTCACCAAGGAGGGAAAAGAACGCTGGCAAACAATCAAATCCGAGTTAGGCAATAGAGAAACCTTATCCGCCGATCAATATCAAACCCTACAATACATGGCAGCAAGTTTTAAGAAGAATAAGCTGGTTATACAATTAATTGAAAAGGCAGAGATAGAGCAATCTTTATATTGGACTGATCCGGATACCGGTATTTTATGTAAATGCCGGCCGGATATTTTACGTCCTAATTTAGTAGGGGATTTGAAAACAACTAAGGATGGATCCGCTAAAGCGTTTTCAAAAACGATAAATGAATATTGCTACCACATCCAAGCAGCCATGATTCAAGAAGCACTAAAAAATATAAAACAAATAATAATAAAAGATTTCTTTTTTTTGATCATTGAAAAAAAGGCGCCTTATGCCACTGCGATTTATCCATTAGATCAAGCTTCATTAGAACAAGGACGGTATGAGTTTAAAAAATTATTAGCAGACTACAAACAATGTTTAGAAACCAATGAATGGCCATCTTACGAAATACAAGAAATTTCAATTCCCCGTTATGCATTTTTTTAAATAGGAGAATAACTATGAGTCAAGAATTAATGAGTGATCAAGGTAAGTTAGTTCGTGCAGAACTTGATATGCAGATCACAACCGCTAAAGCCTATCCTCGAAATCCAGATGATTTTATCCAGTTAGCGACTCAACTGGCTACCCAAAATTTAGAAACCGCACAATCCTGTTTTTATTGTCTAGCTAGAAAAAGCAAAGATGGTAAGGTCACCGAAATAAAAGGTGCTTCTATTCGACTCGCTGAGATCGCAGCAGCCAGCTGGGGTAATCTCCATGCCGCAAGCCGCATTGTTGAAAATAATGGGAGAGCGATTACCGCAGAAGGTGTTGCTTGGGATTTAGAAAGAAATGTTCGTATTAGCAGCCAAGTTAAACGAAGTATTGTTACTACAACAGGTGCAACTTACAGCTATGACATGCAAACCTTAACCGGTAATGCCGCAAGTTCCATTGCATTAAGAAACGCGATCTTCAAAGTCATCCCCAAAGCACTCATCGATAGAGTATATGAGAAAGCGGTGCAATTTTCCGTAGGTGATCAGAAATCTTTATCGAATCGTCGCAGTATCGCATTTGAGTGGTTTAGAAAACGCGGTGTAGGACACACCAAAATATTGAAATTTTTTAATAGAAATAATCTGGAGGATTTTACTTTAAGTGATTTGGAACAGTTACAAGGTATTGCAACTTCCATCAACGATGGGTGGTTGGAAATCGACAAAGCATTTGCCTTAGATGAAGAGACAACGCCCCTCAATGTTGAGGAGCGTGTCAAGAGTTTACTTAACAATGAAATAAAAAACTAAATCCTAACCCGCCAACCCCGTTAAGGGGACACCGATAGAGTGCGTCTAACACTCTACGGTGCCTGGCCACAATCGGAGTGACCCGACAATGGTTGAACACAGCTTATATCGATCGTTCGATCGAAGCAAATTTTCTGCACCTCAAAGTACATCACCCTACAGTGTATCAGCCTGCGCTGAAGTGACATGTATTTTTTACTACCTTAAAATAGATTTCGTAAATAAAAAGGGAACAAAAATGTCCCCCCCGTGCTATCAAAGTAATTTCAGTACTTCAATAGCGCTAACCAGTATCAACTTAAGGAGTTGATTATGGCTAATAATAAATTAGCGTTAATAAACACTTGGTGCAACCTTATTACTCAAGAAAATAATTATTATAAGGCAACAGCCGAGCATTTATTATGCAAAGAAAAAATTTTGCATCCAACCTCATATCAACTTCAAAATAAAATAAACCGTCTTCTATACTTTAATTTGAGCTTTTCTATCAAATATGGTGATCGATTATCTCAAAAAGAAATTGAAAGCTTGTATTACGCTTCATGTGGTGAAGAATTAAAAGATTCTGCACTTACACTGGAACGATCTACCGATTCTCTCAAACGACATCGAATGAATGCATTAAAAAAACTTCAATGTAAAAATATTCCTCAAGCTATATATCGTGCGATTCAGCTTGGTTATCTACCTTTAAAAGAAAACCAAATATCCGACCAATCTACAGAATTTGAAGAGGAAGAAAATGTCTTTTCATAAGAAGTTTTATTTAACATTCATAAAAAAATAATCTTGAGGTCATCATGGAAAAAAATAAAAATATCTTAAAGGCACTTAGAAAACATTTCCCTGACATATATAAACACGTAACAAACCCAAGAAAAGCATTGGTATTTTCTAATTGTGAAGAAGTTAAGAAAGAATATATTTCCATTTTTTATAAGTTTTTTAAATACCCAACCTGCGTACCAAAAAATAGAAACTCACTTATTTTGGAATTGTATTGTGTTCCATACCATTTAATCTTGTTAGATGTTGATTCAATTTTTTATGAATTGAATGAATCACTACATTATGCCCGGTGTAAAGATAGTATAAATAAAGAAACTTGCGTTTTTCTCATAACAAGGAGTGAAGAAAATCTTTCTAAGCTTGAACAAACTGAGTTTGATAAAAAAATAATACTTCTGACTGAAAGAATAGAAATTGTGGACCTTAAGGGCGAAGAAAATGTCTCCGCTGAAAATTCTCTAAATTCATCACTAGGGGAGTATAGCAATGCCTGTTAACACACTAAATAATGAAAAAACAAACAATATACAAGCGAGTCGCTATGCTCACGAAAAATTTTGGCCGTCGTGTCCCCAAAA
>JBDKHQ010000010.1:0-8337 GCA_039797585.1 Pseudomonadota bacterium
GGGACTCGTGGAATTTTATTTGTAACGCACAATATTGAAGAAGCTGTTTTGCTCGCCAATCGTGTCATTGTCTTTGATAGCGATCCAGGCACTATCCGAGCGGAATTAACCATTGATTTACCTTATCCACGAACTGAGCAAAGTCCTGAATTTCGAAAATACGTCGATCAAATATATTCCTTAATTACTCGTCAAATGGATGAGCGTAAAAAATTGTTGCTCAAAGAACAGCTACCTCGCATCACTGATATAGGTTATCGTCTCCCCGATGCTGACATTTCCGAATTAACGGGCTTACTTGAAACTTTAGATCAATCTGAATACCAAGGTCATGTGAGTTTACCTGAGCTTACGGAGTCACTACATTTTGATGTCGATGATTTATTCCCATTAACCGAAGTATTGGATATTTTAGGTTTTGCTCACGTCAACAACGGAGAATTAATTCTCACTGAAGCTGGAAAATTATTTGCAAATGCCGATATCTTAGAGCGAAAAAAAATCTTTGCTGCTCATTTATTACGTTATGTACCTTTAGCAAAGCATATACGACAGGTTCTAGAAGAAAGACGTACAACCGGTCAACGTGCCTCTAGAGAACGTTTTTTGAATGAATTAGAAGACTATTTAAGCGAAAAAGAAGCTGAACGCGTTCTGCGTACCGTGATTGATTGGGGTCGTTACGCAGAGTTATTTGCCTATGCTAATAATACAGGCATGCTGAGTTTAGAAAATCCTAATTAGGCATCAAAAATTAAATGGTAACTTAATTCTTTCTAATTTTCTCTATGGTTAAAATTTATGCATACTAAAAAATTTTCCGAGTCAGCTCGAAAAGTCATTGAGGCAGAAGGAAAAGCCATTTTGAGTCTATTAAAACAAATTGACTCAAGTTTTGAACAGGCATGCGAATTACTTTTAAATTGCCAAGGCCATATTGTCGTCATCGGTATTGGTAAATCAGGCCATATTGGTAATAAAATCGCGGCAACTTTAGCCAGCACAGGGAGCCCCGCCTTTTTTATTCATGCCGCTGAAGCAAATCATGGTGATCTAGGCATGATAAACTCTAAAGATGTGGTTCTTGCCATCTCTCATTCTGGGGAAACGGATGAGCTCATTAGTATTCTTCCTACACTCAAACTACTCAATATCCCTTTTATACTCATGACTGGAAATCTTCTCTCTACTTTAGCGCAACAAGCGACCGTCACCATCCATATAGCCATAGAGCAAGAAGCCTGTCCTTTGGGCTTAGCTCCGACATGCAGTAGCACAGCGGCATTAGTCATGGGTGATGCCATCGCTATATCGCTGCTAAATATGCGTGGTTTTAGCACTGATGACTTTGCTAAGGTTCATCCAAAAGGGCAATTGGGTCGGCGTTTATTATTAAAAGTGTCTGATATTATGCACACCGGAGCAGCTATTCCCAGCGTAAAATCTGGCACCTCTTTAGTGCAGTCTTTATTTGAAGTTTCACAGAAAAGACTGGGTATGACCGTCATTACGGACAGAAATCAACGTCTCTTAGGAATTTTTACTGATGGTGATCTTAGGCGAGCCATCGATCAAGGATTAAACCTTCAAACCACACTGGTCGATCAAGTAATGACCCCTAATTGTAAAACAACAGATAAAGATAGTCTGGCTGCTGAAGCATTACGAATAATGGAAGATAATAAAATAACTACTTTAATTATTGTAGACAAAGAAAAAAAACCTCTCGGCGTTGTGCATATTCATGATATCCTGAGTCAGAGAATCACCTGACATTTACTTAAATCTGCTTGTTTAAGCTACATCCAATAGTATGTTTTCTAAAACACTATTCATTAATCTTATTCTTATTTCACTTATTTTATTAGGTACATGGTATACATGGTTACAACTGACGAGACCTGTTAATTCTGCTACTACAGGAAACCAACCTGACGCCTATGCAACTAAGGTCATAGTTTATCATATTGATAAATCAGGTAATCTTTATGATCAATTAAACACGCCTTTATCAGTCCATTATCCCTTAGACGATAGTATTTCTCTCACCACACCTATTTTTACTTTATTATTAAAAAATAAAGAATCATGGCAACTTTCATCTCGTTATGGCAAACTGAAAGAGGATAAAAATCTTCTACAGCTTTGGGATAATGTCAAACTTGAACAAAAACAAGGATCAGCCAATAAAACTGTCTCGACCCTAACGACGTCGACTTTAGATATTCACCTTAAAGAAAAAACAGCAGAAACATCCGCGCCTGTCGTAATATCTCAGATAAATCAAGAGATACATGCCGTAGGACTACATGCTAATTTTAATACAAAAACGATTCGACTTTTATCTCAAGTAAAGGGCCAACTCAAACCTGCAAAAAAGTAATGAGGTTTAAGATGTGGATGCAAGATCACTTGAAAAAAAAACCACTTAAAACAAATAAAGGCTGCTTATTAAGCCTAATCCTGTTAATAATGAATACGCTTAGCATCTCTGTTTATGCTCATCCAAAAGATATGGGACAAACTATCTATTTTGAATCTGACACCTTGTCATACAATAATGAGACAAAATTAGGGATCTATCAGGGGCACATTAAGTTGACTCAAGGGTCTGGAGTTCTCACAGCAGACTATGCCACCAGTTACGCCGACCAGACTGGTCAAGTCACCAAAATAATCGCTACCGGTAATCCAGCACGTTATCGCGCACTTATATTTCCAAATCGGCCTAAGTTAATTGCTACTGGAAATACGATCTATTATTATCCACAAAAAGATTGGTTAGAGGCTGTAGGTAATGCAGAGATTGTACAAGGACAAAATCATGTCAAAGGCCCCCAAATTAACTATGATTTTAAAAAGAAAACCGTCGGTTCCCCTATCTCAAAAGAAGGGCATACTCAAATACTAATAGCTCCATTGCAACCTGTAAGCTCATGAGTAAATTACATGCTATCAATTTGGCAAAACGTTATCATTCTCGCGTTGTTGTCAAAAATGTTTCTTTAGAACTAGAAACCGGAGAAGTAGTAGGTTTGTTGGGCCCGAATGGAGCCGGAAAAACCACGAGCTTTTATTTGATAGTGGGCCTAATTGAGAGTGCTCAAGGTAAAATTTTATTAGACAATCATAATATTACGCATTTGCCAATGCACGCCCGTGCTAAGGCGGGCATCGGTTATTTACCTCAAGAACCTTCAATATTTCGTAAATTATCCGTTGCCGATAATATCCTCGCTATACTCCAATTACGTAAAGATCTGTCAAAAGAACAACGTAAACAACATCTCGAAAATCTACTTCATGAATTCCACATTACGCATATCCGCGATACTTTGGGAATTAGTTTATCCGGTGGTGAACGCCGTCGTGTAGAAATTGCTCGCGCTTTGGCTATGGAGCCAAAGTTCATGCTTCTAGATGAGCCTTTTGCAGGAATCGATCCAATTTCTGTGGTTGATATTAAACGCATGATTATTCATCTTAGTCGACGCGGTATCGGCGTTTTGATTACCGATCATAATGTTCGGGAAACTCTTACGATTTGTAAACGTGCTTATATAGTGAGCGAGGGGGAAACCATCTATGTGGGAACTCCAAAAGAAGTGTTGAATAATCAACGTGTCAGGGAAGTCTATTTAGGCCATGAATTTGATCTATAGTCATAAGAATTAGATAACTAAAGTAAAAATATCGCTTAAATTTTGCTCAAACTGTCCTATAAAACAAATTTAAATTGCACCTTTTTTCTCTAAAAAAACCCCTAGGTTTAAAAAATAGTCTAATAAAGTAGCCCCGCGCTCTACTTACTATTCAACCTAAGGTATAATCAATATGCATTTTCAGAATAATATCAAAGACTATAGATTATAAAGATAGAGGGTCTAATGCAAATTACTATTACAGATGATGGCATTAAAGTTACTGAAGCTTTAAAACAATATATACTCGATAAATTTAAGCGACTGGAACGTATAACTCATAAAACTACAGCCATACATGTCACATTAAGCCTTGAAAACTTAGATCAAGTCGTTAAAGCCCTAGTTCATGCACATGGTACTGAATTTTACGCAAGTGCCGAAAACGAAAGTCTATATCCTGCTATTGATGACTTAGTTGATAGAATAGAACAGCAAATCAATAAACATAAACAAAAAATCAAAGAAAAACGACATGATCGATCAGAAAAATATGGTCCAGAGGAATCCGAAGAGCTGTAAATAAACTTATCGAGGTCTATGTGCAACTCAATTCTTTAACAGCAATTTCTCCTATTGATGGTCGTTACTCAGAAAAAACCGATAGTTTGCGCCCTTTATGTAGTGAATATGGTTTATTTTATTTTAGGGTAGTCATTGAAATACGCTGGCTACAAACACTTGCTGAATGTTCTGATATCAATGAAATTCCTACATTTTCTCCAGAAACCCAACAGCAATTGAATCATATTATTGAAAATTTCAATCTGAAAGATGCTGAAAGAATTAAAACCTTGGAAAAAACAACTCGACACGACATTAAAGCAGTTGAGTATTTTTTGAAAGAGAAACTAGCCAAAATTCCAGAGTTAGAATCGATACGTGAATTTATACATTTTGGCTGTACTTCTGATGACATTAATAATTTAGCTTACGCATTAATGCTCAAAGAAGTACGAACTCAACATTTATTACCCGCAATTCAAAAACTCATTGCTTATTTAAATAAATACTCCCATCAATATGCTACGCATGCCATGCTAGGTCGTACGCACGGCCAAGCCGCTGTACCCACCACTATGGGTAAAGAATTTGCTAATTTTTCTCAACGTTTAATAGAGCAGGAAAAACTATTTGCTGCTGTAAAAATAGTCGGTAAATTTAATGGCGCTATGGGCAATTATAATGCACATCGTTTTGCTTATCCCGATATTAATTGGCCTGCACTTTGTAAAAAATTTGTAACTAGCCTAGGTTTAGATTGGAATGCTTATACTACACAGATTGAACCTCATGACTATATTGCAGAATATTGTGACAGTTTAAATCGAATTAATACTATATTAATTAATTTGGCCGCCGATTGTTGGGGTTATATTTCCCTAGGTTATTTCAAACAAAAAACTAGGATAGGTGAAGTGGGCTCATCTACCATGCCGCATAAAACTAACCCTATAGACTTTGAAAATGCTGAGGGAAATTTTAGCTTAGCCAATAGCCTATACCAACATTTTTCAAAGACCTTACCTATCTCTCGTTGGCAACGTGATTTAAGAGATTCCACACTACTACGTAATCTTGGAACAGCATTTGCATACAATTTAGTTGCCCATAAAAGTTTATATTCTGGCTTAGAAAAAATTTCTATCGATGACACTAGGTTACTGGAAGATCTCAATCACCATTGGGAAATATTGGCTGAAGCGATACAAACAATTTTAAGACGATATGGAACTGAAATGCCTTACGAAAAATTAAAAACCTTAACGCAAGGTAAAACACTTGATCAAAAAACGCTTCATCAATTTATTAAGGGATTAAAAATACCCGACGATATTAAACAAAGATTACTTGAATTATCGCCTACTAGTTATTTAGGCTACGCAACCGAATTGGCACAATCAATCTAGGGTATGTCGTCATTCGACACACCCTAATATACCATTCGCGCAAGCATTTCAGAAAAATTAAATCTAGGGATCATTATGCAAATGGACTTAACAAATAAACTATTTAACTTTTTTTAAATATTCTCCCTATTTTGATATTATCAAATATCCCATGTATGCTCTCCCATTGATTCTGTATTGCCCCCTGAATCCTCATATGTATTGAAAAATTATTTACTTCTTAGTTTTAGCTTTTGTTTTTTTTGCCGTTAATTTTATTTTCCCATCGATATAATCTACAAAAATTTTGTCGCCAGGTAAGAGTTTTTCTTCAATTATTTCTTTGGCAATCGGATTCTCCAATTCTTGTTGAATGGTACGTTTTAAAGGTCGCGCACCATAAACAGGATCATAGCCCATTTTGGCTATATGATTAATCGCAGCTTCACTGACTTCTAACTGTAAATCCCGATCAATGAGACGTTCGCGTAGTTTTTCCAATTGAATTGAAGTAATAGAATGAATCTGTTTTTCAGTAAGTGCATGAAAAACAACCACCTCATCGACACGATTAATAAATTCCGGTCGAAAATGTTGTGCTATGATATCCATCAACGTACTTTTTAAAGCTGAATAATCTTTTTTCGATGTCAACTCTTGAATGATTTGTGAGCCTAAATTTGATGTCATCACTATAACCGTGTTACGGAAATCTACTGTGCGTCCTTGTCCATCGGTTAAACGACCATCCTCTAATACTTGCAATAAAATATTAAATACATCCGCATGCGCTTTTTCAATTTCATCCAGAAGGACTACAGAATAAGGTTTACGACGAACTTTTTCGGTAAGATAACCTCCTTCTTCATAACCTACATATCCTGGAGGAGCACCAATGAGACGCGCAACAGAATGTTTTTCCATAAATTCAGACATATCTAAACGCACCATAGCATCTTCAGAATCAAATAAAAATCCTGCTAAAGCTTTGCAAACTTCTGTTTTACCGACACCGGTGGGTCCTGAAAAAATAAATGATCCTATCGGACGCTTAGGATCCGATAAACCTGCTCGGGATCGTCGAATAGCATTCGCTACAACAGCAATTGCTTCATCTTGACCCACCACACGTTGATGTAGCGCATCTTCCATATGTAATAATTTTTCTCGCTCTCCTTCTAGCATCTTAGAAACGGGTATCCCCGTCCATTGCGAAACAATTTCCGCAATTTCCTTCTCGCTAACCTTATTACGCACTAAATGGGGCTCTTTACTTTCCATCTTCTGAGCAGCTAGTAGTTTTTTCTCCAAGGCGGGAATATGGCCATATTGTAATTCTGACATCCGATTTAAATCGCCCGAACGCCGCGCTTTCTCTAACTCAAATTGCGCCTTCTCAAGCTCACTTTTGATTTTTTGCTCACTTTGCAAAGTAGCTTTTTCAGCTTTCCAAACTTCATTGAGATCAGCATATTTTTTTGAAAGCTCAGTAATCTCATTTTCTAAATTTTCCAATCTAATTTTGGAAGATTCATCGGTTTCCTTTTTTAAAGCTTCTCGTTCAATTTTTAACTGAATTAATCGTCTATCTAAACGATCCAATTTTTCTGGCTTAGAATCAATTTCGATTCTAATTCGACTAGCAGCTTCATCGATTAGATCGATTGCTTTATCGGGCAAATTTCTATCCGAAATATAACGATGTGACAAAGTGGCTGCAGCAAGAATAGCTGAATCCATAATTTCGACACCATGGTGAATCTCATAACGTGGTTTTAAGCCACGTAAAATGGCTATCGTATCTTCAACACTAGGCTCACCTACTAGAATTTTTTGAAAACGACGCTCTAATGCGGCATCTTTTTCAATATAATTTCGATATTCATTTAAGGTAGTTGCTCCGATACAATGTAATTGACCTCTTGCTAAAGCAGGTTTTAACATATTTCCTGCATCCATAGCCCCCTCTGCTTTCCCAGCACCAACCATGGTGTGCAACTCATCAATAAATAGAATTATTTGTCCCTCTTGCTTTGCAATCTCCTTCAAAACTGCCTTTAATCGCTCTTCAAATTCCCCTCGGAATTTTGCTCCAGCAATCAATGATCCCATATCTAGAGCAAGTAAACGTTTGTTTCTCAGGCCTTCTGGAACTTCGTGATTAACAATACGTAGCGCAAGTCCTTCCACTACAGCGGTTTTACCCACACCAGGCTCCCCAATAAGAACTGGATTATTTTTAGTTCGTCTTTGTAGCACTTGAATAGTTCGACGTATCACATCATCCCGGCCAATAACAGGATCGAGTTTTCCTTGCGATGCCTGCGCCGTTAGATCAATGGTGTATTTTTCCAAGGCTCCACGGCGACCTTCTGCTTCAGGGTCATTCACTGCCTCTCCGCCTCGTATATCCTTTACTGCTTGCTCAAGCAATGCTTTGCTAGCACCTGCTTTTCTTAATAGTTCACCCAAAATACTTTTATCATCTATAGCCGCAAGTACAAAGGTAACCCTCCCTTATAATGCCCCAGGAAAGAGATAGAGTTTTTTGGTAAATTACTGACCAGGAGACTTAAAAATGAAAAAGAAAAAATTTAGTGAATCGCAAATTATCACCGTGCTGAAAGAGTATGGAGCGGGAGTCCCAGCGGTTGAATTAGCGCGTAAATATGGAATTGGAGAAAGCACAATTTATACCTGGCAAACAAAATACGGGGATATGGAGCTATCGGAATTGAAGCGCCTAC
>JBDKHQ010000011.1:0-5497 GCA_039797585.1 Pseudomonadota bacterium
AGAATGGGCCAGTGCGTGGCGGACGCCGGACGAATCGGGGCTTAATATAAGTCGCGTGATGCGAACAAATTTTGGGGACACGACGGCCAAAATTTTTCGTGAGCATAGCGACTCGCTTGATACTTAATATCAAGGCTTCCTAATGCTTTATATAAAGTTTTATCTTTATCTAAAAAACCTAGCAGCGGACCGAAAGTTCCCATGAGATGGCTGGCTTGCTTATTTGCTTTGTTCATTCTGTTACTCGCTGCACACAATAAAAGGTCTTCTGGGTTTAAGAAAAAACTTCCTATATAACGATATTGGAATGGAATATCAGTAAACACAGTTTGATATTTTAACGTAAAAATACTAAGCATAAACGTTATAATGAAAGGTGCCGATAAGTTAGCCTCCTCTTTTAAAAAAAATTCTTGAAAAAGCATACAGAAAAACACAGCCGGTAAAATCCAGTACTTTGCAGCATAGGCTCTTGGTCCATTTATTTTTTTTATATAAGCATTAAATCGACGCAGATACGCTTGTTTTGCTTGTCCATCATTGTTAATTCCTTGGATTTCTAATGGATAAGCAAGCTCCCTATTCACCACGTTCTCTTTTATCCATAGAATTTTATTAAATGATTCATATACTTCCCAGCACCGTTTTCTATTCATTTCAAATTGATCTTCTGTAAAATTGTTTTCTCCTGGCATGGTAGTGTCTCTTTAATTGTTATTACTTTGATAATGCCTATCCAAGCTGCATTGACTGCGTACCTGCTGTATCTATTTTATTTTCCTTACGTTCAATGGGCGTGTCAAAACCAAAAAATTCACTTTTCAGGCGATTCATAACTGAAGATGCTTGTTTAAAAAAGATGGTAAGGACTGCAGCGGTACAGCCTCCCTGTGACAACATAGAGTTTCTATTCCTAGAAGTCGGATCTTGCAAATACCGACTAAAAACATTTGGGTAATGCGGGGGTATTTCTATGTCGATTTCATTTAAATTTTTAACCAGTTCAGCGCTAGGCAGTTTCCCTTCAATTTCAATTTTTAAATAATTTTCTGGGTTAATTTGATTTAAATTAGTTAACGGTTGATCACGTATACAAAGTTCATCAGTTGGAATATCACAATTTTGTAAGTTTTGAAAATAGTCTTCCCCTTCCTTGCCGGCCTTTAAAAATTCAAAAAAAGGTATTTTCATCCCTTCGGAATCTATCAAAGTTATTTGCAATGCCCTACTCGTACTACGAATGAGGGAAACGGATAAAGCACCCAGGAGGCCGGGATTGTTTTTGATTAAATGACACCAGTTTTCTGCTGTAGGCTCTGCAAAAAAGTTTTTATAGTGTAGATATGCGCTAGGATTATAGGCAATTTCTTTGTATACAAAAGGAAGCAGACCTAAAAATGAGGGGTGTTCGGCAAAAGCTTTTCCTGCCTCCTGAAGATTCCCTGACATTATTTTGCCGTATTCACACTCCCAGTTAACCGCTAACTTCAAAACTCGTGTTGCTGGATAACCCAGTGAAAACGATAAAGCAACAATCACACCAGGATTGTGTTTGATTAAATCACACCAGGTTTCAGCATTGGGTTTTTTTAAGAATGCGGCATACTTTGGACTTGCATGGTCATTATATCCCAGTTCTTTCAATGCAAGCGTCAGCAATCCTAAAATTGAAGGATGCTCAGCAAGGGCTTTTCCGGCTTCTTTAATATTCCCTGACATTATTTTTCCGTAATCACATTCCCAGTTAATAGCCAACTTCAAGGCTCTTGTTGCAGAATAACCCAGCGACAGCGATAAAACAGCAACGACACCAGGATTGGCTATGATTAAATGACACCAAGTACTCGCACTTGGATTGTTAAGAAATGCCTCATATTCTGGATTAGCATGGCCATTATATCCCAGTTCTTTCAATGCAAGCGTCAGCAATCCTAAAATTGAAGGATGCTCAGCAAGGGCTTTTCCGGCTTCTTTAATATCCCCTGACATTATTTTGCCGTATTCGCAGTCCCAGTTTATCGCTAACTTTAATATTCGTGTTGCAGGGTAGCCGAGTGAAAACGATAAAGCAGCAATCACACCAGGATTGGCCGTGATTAAATGACACCAAGTACTAGCGCTGGGGTTTTTAACAAATGCCGCATAGTCTGGACAAGCATGGTCATTATATCCAAGTTCTTTCAATGCCATAGTCAACAGTCCTAATAATGACGGATGTTCAACAAAGGCTTTTCCTGCTTCCTCAAGACTTCCTGACATTATTTTGCTGTAGCTACATTCCCAGTTAACACCGGCTTTCAACATTTTTTTTAAGATATAACCTGCGCTATAACCCAACGAGACTGATAGTGCGCCAACGACACCAGGATTGGCTTTGATTAAATTATGCCAAGTGATAGACGATTGGTTTTTAAAAAATGTTTTATATTCCGGATAGGCATGATGATTGATTACACCTATCGAAATACTATGCTCTAATAAAATGGCCAGCAAAGCAAAAGCTAAACCAGATTCTATAATTTCTTTAGTATTTTCAAGTGATGGATTACCTACAAAGTTAACATACGCTCCCATTCTTTCAGGACAAAAAATAAGCAGTTTTAATGCATCAGACATGGCATAGCAGGTCCAACGTGTTGCGTTCAAACCAATTGTTTTTAGATAATTCCCAGTAAACACAGGCGCATATTTATCGATCAATGCTTGACGACGATGACCTGTTTGCCCCCACCATATATTTACTACACTTTCAGATAGGTAGTACGATATTAATTTTTTAATTTTAACTTCATCTGCATTCTTAAGATGGTTTTCAAGTGTATGAATTAAGTCATGATCATAGCTTTCATGCTTATAAATAAGTCTATTTTTTACTTCTAAAATTTTGAATTGGGTTGTAACATCGAAATCAGTATTAAATAGAAATTTTTTTTCAAACGTTTCTATTTTGTTTTTACAAAAAGTTCCGTCCGGACACCATTCAGCATCTCGTTGAATCATGCCCAATGCTTCGTACCAAGACAATATGGCGTTTTCGTCCTGGTCTTGCTGAGCAAATACCTCTCTGTGGTATTTAATAAGTAGATCGGTAGAAATTCCTTTGCTGGTTCGCTTATAAGAGATGGTTGAGCTTCCTTGTAATAATTGCGTGCTTATTATTTCGTAGCGGCGCCAAGTTTCTATATCTCCGCCCTGCGCTGCAAAACTCTCCTGATCGATTTCTCCTTTTATCCAACTATCTATCCTCTTTTTAAGATCAGTATTACGTGTTAGCTGTTCCGGGGTTAGCGATTTCCGAGTTAAAGGATTGGTCTTGCTGATCTGTAACCACTGATTAATATTTTCTAAATCAAACGTAAAACCGTCTTTTGTAATGACTGGATCCTGCATCACTGCGTGTGAAATTGGACACAGAAAACGATGACCTTCGGGTAATTCAGGCAATTCATCGCGTTCTACGCATGCATTGACTGCTTTCTTGATAAATGATCTAAGATCTGCTTCCACTAGACATTTTGCAAATAAGCGATGATCTTTTTGGATATCCAATGGAGTATTTACCGATTGATAGTTGCTGATAGTTGCAGGCATTTTTTGTTTTCCTTAGTTTAAGCTTATTGATATTTTAAGCATTAAATTAAATTTTTTAACTAATGATATTCTTTATTTGTTGCTTAAATATATTTAAGACTTAAAAAATAAATAAATCACTAACTTTTTAATACTCCAAACTCAATAAATGGTTTTATGATTACACCTAAATGGAAATTTTAAAAATATTTAATTTAGTGTTAATACTATTAATCTATACTAAAATTAAATAAGAAGAAAATAAAAAAATTCTTCTTAGTGAGGAGTTTGATATGTTTTTTCTAAGACGACCAACTTTAGATATTGCTCCGGCGCATACTTCCGAATTAAATAATGTTTTTCAGCACAAAGATCAAGGTATTCCTAAAAAAGATTTGCTTGCTGTTGCAAGTTATGCTCGTATTCATGAGGTTATTTTACTCTTCCGTCCAGTAGAGACTCTTACCAAAAATTTTCATGAGGATGGCAAGTATCCGACTAAAAATTTTAATATTAAAGGTAAATCTTCCTCTTGGGGAGCTTGGGCGGGTTTCATACCTGTTGATCAAGCTTATAGTAAATTAGTGGGCGAAAATCCTGAAAAAATTGAAAAAGCCAACAAGGATATTCAAGATTGCATTCAACAAGGAGATGCAATACCTACACATTTAAAAATAACTGAAGAACGCCTTGCAGAGTTACAAGAACAAGGAATTATTAAACCGCAAGAATTAAACCAAGACAAATATATATTACTTTGCCCTATCCCAAGTACTGATACAGCTGCGTCATGCTATGCTAAAAAAATACATACGGAATCTGGGGCAGAATACGCAATCTATACCGATCAAAAAACCCCTTTTTATGTTTTAGCGGACACTATTTTAAAAAGACCGCTTATTGCTGATTATGATTTATTAGCTATTTTTAGTCCTTGGAAAAATTACTCACAAGATTATATTCGGCTTAATCCACATATTACGCCTGAAAATCGCCAGCGTAGATTATCTCCTAAAGCGATAAGACGTTCCCTGGAAAATCCAGGAAATTTTTTGGATAGAGAAGACCCTGATATGGGGAATGTTGCAAATATAACGAAACAACACATTGCTGGATTAAATAAGGCCTTAAATAAAGGCGAAGGTTTACAACGTATTCATCACAATGACGATGCGGGTTCCCCATTTAGTAACCCAGAGGCTAACTATCCTGCCACCGTTGTAATTCCTCCGATTAATGGGTTTGCCTCCACGATATTCATGATCGAAAACACCGAGCAATTTGTTGATTTCCTCAATAAACTAAATTTAACTGGGGATTACCGAATTGAAGTTAACCCTCTATGGGAGCCACCGGTTAAATGGGCGGCGGTTAGAAATTATTTTTTTTCTAAAATTCAATTAGCTTATTGCAAAGATAAAAGTCTAGAAAATTTAAATAAGACATTAATAGAAATATTTAAATCTATCGGTTTATCTGATACAACTTTAACCAAAGAATTAACGAATTTATTTGGAATTATGACAGGGGGAAATTTTGACAATAAAGTTCTATTGGAAAAATTTTTTGATATTATTCAGTCTAGTCTATTTTTGAATTCAACTTTAGTCGTTAAATTAAGCCGCTCTTTAGAAACCTTACTCAATTTCGAGGCCTTATCCGAAAAAAATATTGATCGATTACTGACACTGAATAAAATTCTAAGAGAAGAGGTTCAAGATTTTTATGAAATATTAGATACATTAAACAATTTAGCTACTAAAGATGCTAAAATTATAGGCCGCTATTTAAAATTAGCCGAAAGTCAGATTTGTAATAACAAATTAAATAGAGATAGGTTTAAACATGGCTTAGAAGAGTTTAGTTTAGAATCTAAAATAAACCAGACCGCAACATTTAGACCTTAAATTAGCTAATTTTTGTACTT
>JBDKHQ010000012.1:0-9545 GCA_039797585.1 Pseudomonadota bacterium
TAAGGTTTTTCCTAGTAATGAAAAAATTATTAACGAACTTACCCCTAAAATTTTGAAGAATAACAATACTATTATGCAATCGATAATTCAATTTTTTACCTGCTGTATTGGTATAAAAAAAATTGAAGATGAACAAACAGCTTTAATTAATCCACCACAAAATAATTGATAGTTTGATTTAATGATTGGAGGGTATTAGCTTGGACTTTAAATATGTAGAATATTATTTTTCTAGCATCAAAGAAAAATACAAATTACTGCAAAAAGCTAATGCCCATCCTTTTTCATTACGCATTATCGATGAGGAGGTTTGTAAAAAAAATGGAGAAACGTTATTTACTTTGCAACTAGTGGGGAAAAACCTTGTATCGAAATTATATGCTAGTGATATTTCTAAGGATAAAAAATTATTAAAAGCTTTATCGCCGATAGATCTATTAAAAATTTTGAATACTTCGAACAAAAAGTTCTTGCATAAACGTGAGAATATTATTCTTTTTCCATGTCAAGCCTATTACAAATTGACTGCTAAAAACTATAATCACATTATTCAACAAACCATTTTTACCTTAGAAATCACACGTGCTAGCAAGATTACGCAAAAAAAATTAACCGCACTAGAAATTGCAAATAATCCCTTGATTTTAGAAAAACTTACACCTCAAGAAATCTACGATTTGGGGTATACCGTGGGCTCCGAAACCATACTCAGAGAAATACTTTATTTAGCCAATCTTTAAAAAAACTTTGAAAGAGAGGGTTAGGTCAATCAAAAATATCCCAACAAAAAAATGCTTGTTTTCCAGAAATTCTACTTGAAATTGAAAATTTTGCCCTCATGTTGTCCATATTAAAATATTCATTATCATCAGAGGTATTGGCACTATGACCACAGGCGTTGAAAAACAAACATTAGGTTTTGAAACTGAAACTACTCAAATACTGGACCTAGTGATTAATAAAACTTATCAAAATAAAGAAATTTTTTTACGTGAACTGATCTCAAATGCCAATGATGCCATTGAAAAATTCCGTTTCATGGCCTTATCCAACCCAGAAATTTATGAAGAAGAACACTTTGAACCCAAAATTAATCTAGCTACTGATAAGAACAACCGTACCATCACATTAACTGATAATGGGATAGGTATGACCCGGGATGAGGTTATTTCAAATCTCGGCACCATTGCAAGATCAGGTACCAAAGAATTTTTGGATTCCTTGATGGGAGATATTAAAGGCAACACCCAACTTATTGGCCAATTTGGTGTTGGATTTTATGCTGCATTTATAGTCGCCAACAAAGTAACTGTTAGGACCCGCGCAGCTGGGGAATTGCCAGAAAAAGCTGTTTCTTGGGAATATGACAGAGGTACTGAATCTAGTGGATATACCATTGAAAGCATAACCAAACCTGAACGTGGTACTGAGATTATCTTACATCTCAAAGAAGGCGAAGAAGAATTTTTAGAAGACTGGCGCTTACGGAGTATCATTACTAAATATTCTGATCATATTACTATGCCTATAAGTATGAAAAAGAATAGTTCAACAAGCGAAAATTTATCTGATACTGCAGAGAATAAAGTTGTTGAAAAAGAAGCTGAAACGACTTGGGAAACAGTTAATGATGCCACGGCAATTTGGACGTTATCAAAAGACCAAATCAATGATGAAGAATACAAGAAATTTTATAAACATCTCACTCGCGATCAAAATGATCCTTTTACTTGGGTTCATAACAAAATAGAAGGTAGTCAGGAATATACTACTTTACTCTATATACCCTTACAGGCAGGCCCATTTGATTTTTGGAATCACGAAAAACCTCGAGGTTTAAAACTCTACGTTAAACGTGTTTTCATTATGGATGATGCTGAGCAATTCCTACCACGTTATTTACGATTTGTAAAAGGAATTGTGGATAGCAAGGATCTTCCATTAAATATTTCTCGAGAAGTTTTACAGAACAATAAGCAAATTGATACCATACGTTCTACTATCACTAAACGCATTCTTGAAACATTAAACTATCTTTCTACAGAACAAACTGAAAAATATTTACAATTTTGGAAGGAATTTGGCAATATTTTAAAAGAAGGTTTAGCAGAAGATTTTTCAAATCGCGATACGCTAGCTAAACTTATAAGATTTAGTTCCACTCATTTTAATAATAGCGAGCAAACCGTAAGTTTAGAAGAGTATGTAGCGCGCATGAAGCCTCAGCAAGACAAAATATTTTATATCACTGCAGAAAATTTTGCAGCGGCAAGTAATAGCCCTAATTTAGAAATTTTCCGCGAGAAAGATATAGAAGTATTGCTTCTCCATGATCGTATCGACGAATGGTTAGCTGCACATTTAACCGAATTTGACGGAAAAAGCTTACAATCAGTTGCTAAAGATTCGGATATATCCGGCATAGCAGAAGAAAAAAGTGAAGAGGTACTAAAGCAACACGCAGATGAATTTGGTCCTTTATTAAACCAGATTCATGAAGTACTTAAGGATAAAGTTAAAGAAGTTCGTATTTCGCAACGTTTAACTAGTTCTCCAGCTTGTATCGTAAAAGAACAAAATGCTTTAAATAGTCAAATGAAACGTATGCTTGAAGCCACTGGGCAGAAGATCCCTGATAGTAAACCTATACTTGAGCTAAACACCAAGCACAAATTTATACAGGATTTGAAGAACGAACAAGATGATATTCGTCTTGCAGAATGGTCACACATATTTTTAGGAATGTCTATACTTGCAGAGGGTGAGCAATTGGATGACCCAGCTGGATTTGTGAAAACATTAATTAGTCTATTATCAAGTAAATAACTAAATTAAACTAAAAAACATGAGCCTCTCTTCATGAGAGGCTCATGGTATTAAAAAAATTAGAAATTAGGCATCGTAAGGAAGATCCATGGACAATTTTTGCTAAATCATCGTAGAATATGCCCGTTCGACTACAAAAATAACAACATTTAGGGCACACCATGACTTCCATTGTTTTATCTAAACACTTTTTCTTTATCACTGGTCTATCATTTATTCTTGTCGCCTACCTTTTTCAATCAGCTAATTGGATGAAAATAAAAGGTTTTCTCTATAATTTTATCAATATGTTAGGCGCTGGATTACTTGCTTATGTTAGCTTTCAGCCTATGCAAATCGAACTTTTCATTTTTGCTGCGCTATGGACTTTCATCAGCATCATAAGGTTTTATAAAAGCTTTAAGTAACTGACAAAAATTCAAGTGTGAAGAGTATATCTTACCAATTAAATAAAGTGCCATCTAGCTTTCTATTAATGGGAAGATAAGCGCGTTCATAAGGATATTTTTCCGCCAACTTCTCATTAAAATCTACGCCTAAACCTGGCTGGTCACTAGGGTATAAATAACCCTTATCAAAACTATAATGATGTGGAAATACTTCGTTAGTCTTCTCGGTATGACGCATATATTCCTGTATACCAAAATTATTGATAGAAATATCAAAATGCAAAGCAGCGGCCATAGTGATGGGAGATACGTCAGTTGGGCCATGACATCCTGTTTTTACATGATAAACTTCCGCCATCGCTGCGATTTTTTTCAGGTGTGATATTCCTCCGCCATGCACAACAGACATGCGAATATAATCAATCAACTGTTCAGTAAATAAAATGTGTGTATCCCATATTGTGTTAAAAACTTCTCCAACCGCTAAAGGAGTCGTTGTATGTTGACGTATAATTCGAAAACCTTCTTGTAATTCTGCAGGCACGGTATCTTCTAGCCAAAACAAATGATAGGGCTCTAATTCTTTGCCTAGACGCGCCGCTTCGATGGGCGTTAGACGATGGTGGGCATCATGCAGAAAATGAGGATCATCCCCATAAGTTTTACGCAATTCTTTGAATAATTTAGGAATGTAATTAAGATATTTTTCTGTAGACCAAACACACTCTTGCGGCAAACCTTTAGTGGCTGGCTCATAATACATTTTATCGTTCGAAACACCATAGCTATTGGGTAAGCCTGGCACGCCTGTCTGCGCGCGTATCGCTAAATAACCCATGTCAATATACTTTCCAACTTGAGCGATGGTATCGGAAATATCTGTCCCATTGGCGTGTCCATACACCATAACACCCTGGCGACTTTTACCGCCCAACAAATTATAAACCGGCGTATTTAAAACTTTTCCTTTGATATCCCACAAAGCCATATCAATCGCAGCGATAGCTGCCATGGTCACAGGTCCACGACGCCAATAAGCACCGCGATAGAAAAACTGCCAAATATCTTCGATTTGGGCCGGATCTCGGCCAATCAAACAAGGAATAAGATCTTCCAAATATGCTTTAACCGCCAATTCTCGTCCATTTAAGGTGGCATCACCTAAACCATATAAACCCTCATCAGTAATTATTTTTAGTGTCACAAAATTACGATCAGGGCAAGTCACAAACACCTTAGCATCTTGGATCTTCATAATGGTACCTCGACGAGATCAAGTTTTATATTTTTTTAGGTTGGTATCAATAATGCAAATTATAAATTATTGAATGACTAAATCATTCAAACGATTACGTCCAATAATTGGATATTGTTCAACTTCATATACTACACCGCTGACCGGCGCTGATTGATCCGCAAGCCAAAATACCACGTGTGCTGACACATTATCCGGAGATAATAAACGGCCACTGGGTGCATACATTTTAGGAATTCTCTCTTGCCAATTTTCTGGTAAACCTTCTGAAATTTTTAAAGAAATCTCATTCTCGGTAGGCGTCCATCCGACATTTAATTGGTTCACTCGAATAAGTTCTGCACCTAAGCTATCTGCCAAATTGCGAGTCATCGTCATCAGTGCGCCTTTTGATGCAGAATAAATCAACAGATCGGGTTGGCCTGTGTAAGCATTCATAGAGCCGATATTAACAATAGCGCCGCCTGCTTTCTGCTTTCGAAAGATTTCTACTGCTGCTTTGCATAACAATAAAGGGGCGTAGAAATTAACGCGCATAATCTTTTCGCCGATTTCCAAACTGGCTGAATCAATATTGTTTCGTGGATAAATACCAGCATTATTGACTAAGCCGTCTAAGCGGCCAAATTTTTTTACTGTTTCTGTTATTAAATAGACATAGGATTTTTCATCCATTAAATCAGCCAGTAAATAACTGCTTGCCTCGCCTAACTCTTGAACTAATTTTTTAGCGCTATCTTCCTTACGACCATGGATCATAACTTTAGCACCCTCTGCAACACAACGGCGAGCGGTTGCAGCACCAATGCCATTAGTTGATCCGGTGATCAAAATAACTTTATCTTTTAACATCATTTAAATTCTCTGCCTGTACTTTATTTTAATTAAGAAAAAAACAAAGAGTCTTTTTAAGATTGCAAATAGACTAGACCCGCGGAGTGTCGCCCCCAGTTCACGGCTTGGCCGACCCAAACGCAAATTATTTTCAATTTGCTCTAAAGAGCAATTCCTCGTTTCTGGAACGATAAAGTAAACAAAAATCCAACCCAACACACATAAGAAAGCGTATAACCAAAATGTGTGACTAGTGCCTATAAACTGAATTAAGGTCAAAAATGTCATTGACACCAGCATATTAAAACCCCAACTCGCAGAAATGGCTAAGCTAGCACCTACACCTCGAATATTTAATGGAAAAATTTCCGAAATAATTAACCACATAATTGGGCCTAGACTCATTGCAAAACTAGCAATGTAAATAACCATACTCGCTACCGCTACCCAACGTAATGCAGTAAATGCGGGAAAATAAAAAGCTGTTCCCAAAATAACTAAGCTAATAAACATACCTAAAAGGCCAAAAAGTAATAAAGGGCGGCGACCCCAACGATCAATGAGAGGTAAGGCAATAATAGTAAATAATACATTTATTATTCCGATACCTAAGGTTGCTAAAATAGCATTGCTGGCATATTTAAACCCAGCCATTTTTAAAATGGTCGGCGCATAATAAATAATGGCATTGATTCCGGTTACTTGCTGAAAAAAACTTAAACCTAAACTAATAAAAAGAATAGGGCGTAACCATTTTGCTAATAATAGGCGATGTGTTCCCTTTTCAATTGCTACGGTTTGACGAATTTCGTCAAATTCATTATTGATGTTTTCACCATGGCGTATACGCTGTAAAACCGCGCGGGCCTTTTGATCCCAACCTTTCAAAATCATCCATCGAGGACTTTCAGGTAAATAAATGGTGCCTAACAATAAAATAATCGCTGGAACAACGCCTAAACCTAGCATCCAAGGCCATTGCCCAGTGACAGAAAAGTAATAATTAATTAAATAAGAAATAACAATGCCTATCGTAATCGCTAGTTGATTCAAGGAAACCAACATACCCCGAATACGCTTTGGAGCAATCTCTGCTAGATAGAGTGGTGCGGTGAAAGAACCAATACCTATCGCCACACCTAGGATAATTCGACCTACAATTAAGAAAATCAAACTAGGTGAAAATGCGGTGGCTAAAGAACCGATAATAAAGGTAACTGCAGTAAAAACCAGTACTTTACGTCGGCCAAATATATCACTCACTCTACCGCTTAAGCCTGAGCCTATCAACGCACCCAATAAAACGGCACTGACAACCATTTCAATTTGAAAATTAGTTAAAGCAAAGTCTTTTTCAATGAATAAAATGGCGCCAGAAATAATCCCTGTGTCATAACCAAACAACAATCCTGCTAAAGCTGCAAATCCCGAAATGGTATAAACCAACCAATTTGGGTTTGATACTTTTATCATAAAAAATAATCTCTTTTATGGCATTTATTAATCATTACTTTACCTCTATCAGCACTAAAAGCAAGTCAAAGCTAAAAAACTAACCATTAACCAGAGAATTCGTCAGTACTTCTATGACAGATTTTTAAGACGAGCTTATTTTATTAGGCTAAATAAGAGGGCTCAGGCAGTCCTTTAATTCCCGTTTCTATAGCAAAAAGCATCCCTGATTGAGGAGCGTCAGCTAGCTGTGCTGCGCTTATGCCTATTGAAGCAGACGTAATATATAAAGTTGTTAAATCTGGACCACCAAAACAACAACTTGTTGGTCTAGCTATTGGCATAGGGATAACACTATCGATCTCGCCGGTAGGACTATAGCGTGTAATTTGCCAACCATCCCAATGACAACTCCATAGATAACCTTGGCTATCGACTGTAAGTCCATCAGGAAAACCTTCTTCTTTGGGAATTTGTGCAAATACACGCATTTCACCCAAGCTTCCGCGTTTGGAATCAAATTCATATTGATAAATTTGGCGAGCAGGAGAATCACAGATATACATTAAACTATTGTCCAAATTCCAAGCAATACCATTGCTCACTGTAAAACCATTTAGCATTTCTGTCACATTCTCTTTATTCAAACAATATACGGCCCCGATAGGATTTTTTTCTGCCGTATCTTTTGTTCCTGCCCAAAATCGGCCCTGTCTATCACATTTACCATCATTAAACATGACATTTTTTTTTCCTTGTAGCGGGAAGGCGATGTTTTGTGTCGTACCGGTTTTCGTATCGATAGTTACAAAGCGATCACTTAGTGCAGCTACTAAACCCCCTTTAGCGCTCCAGGCAATCGAACCAATCTCACTGGGCATGCTAAATTTATCGAGTGTTTCATCATTATTTAAACGATATAAAGTCGCCGCTACGATATCCACCCAATATAAACATTTTTCTATGGGATGCCAAAGTGGACCTTCGCCTAATACCATAATCTGTTTGCATATCACTTCAGGATTCATAATTTTTACCAAATTAATCGATAGCTGGTTTCGTGTTGATATTTATCACCCGGTAATAAAAAAGGCGATGGAAACTGTGGATATTTAACCGCACCAGGAAGATTTTGTGTTTCCATACAAAAAGCACCATGTCGTTTTGTGTGTAAACCGCAACTAATGGGATAATTCCTCAAACTATTGCCTATGTAAAATTGTAAACCCGGTTGAGTAGTAAATACTTCAAGTGTACGTCCACTTATTGGTTCTATAATTTTCGCAATGCGTTGCGGATTATGATTTATTATTGGCGGTAATACATAACAAAGATCATAACCCCCAATAGCGATATCTTTTATTCGTTCACCAATTGAGTGCGGTTCACGAAAATCGAATGGTGTACCTTTAACCTCGGCTATTTGGCCTGTAGGCAGTAAGTCTTGGTCGGTAACAACATAGCGATCGGAAAAAATTTGCAATATATGATCCAAGACGGTCCCATTTCCTGCTCCTGCCAAATTCCAGTAGGCATGGTTAGTTAAATCCACCGGTGTGACTTTATCGGTTTTCGCTTGAAAGGAAATTTTTAATTCATTAGCCAAGGTTAAAGCATAAGTCACTTCAATGTCGAGATTTCCGGGATAACCTTGATCGCCATCAGGACTAGTATAAAAAAAATTGACACTCGTTTGCTCTTCTTGGATTGTTACTTCAGCTTGCCAAACCACTTTATCCAAGCCTTGTTCTCCACCATGTAAATGGTGAGAAAAATTTTTGTTTTTACTTAAAAAATAATCTTTTTTTTGGTAGTTAAAATGTGCATTAGCAATTCGGTTAGCGACGCGCCCTATCGTGGCGCCAAAATAAAAATCATGTGCTAAAAACTCATCAAGCTGATCAAAGCCTAACGTAAGTTCTTGCAATGTACCGTCTGGACTGGGAACTCGCACGGAGGTTAATGTGGCGCCATAATTTATAACACTAATAGACATTCCATTCGGATTACGCAATGTATATTGCGTGATAAGTTGGCCATCGGGTAATTCGCCAAACTCAGATGACTGACAAATAATTTTCGACATATTACCCTCAAAATAAATTTGGCATTATTGTTCGGGGAATAATAGCGCCTGGTTGTGTAATGACCTTTGCAGCCAGTTCATGGCCATACGAAGTGGCCTTGATAGGATCAAAATTTAATAAACGCGCTGCTAAATAGGCACTATTAAACGAATCTCCAGCGCCGGTGGTATCAATGGCTTTATCAACCAAACAGCTTGGGACTCGTTGTTGAAAATTAAGCGTAGCAACTAAAGCTGGCTCGGCACCACATTTAACCACTATTTCGGTGACTCCACTTTCTAATAATCGCTGTACACAAGCTTCTGGTGTAGCATCGCCAAATACTAATTGATCATCGATAAAAGTCGGTAAAGCAATATCCACATATTTTAAAAATGGTTGCATACTCTTTCTTGCTGAATCAGAATTAGCCCATAATGAAGCTCGATAGTTAGTATCAAAAATAATTTTTACGCCCGTTTGCTTAGCTTTTTGTAAAATATCTGCAAAATATTCACGACTCGCTTCATCGAGTATCGCTAAACTAATTCCTGAAAAATAGAGATAATCCATGCCTGTTAGTTGCTGAGATAAATCAATTTGATTATCGCCTTTAAATAATTCACGCGCAGCAGAATCGGATCGATAAAAATAGAAGGTTCTTTCTCCGTTATCATCAGTCCGAATTAAATAAAGCCCAGGCAATTTATTCTCTAAGCGATG
>JBDKHQ010000013.1:0-7554 GCA_039797585.1 Pseudomonadota bacterium
AGAATGGGCCAGTGCGTGGCGGACGCCGGACGAATCGGGGCTTAATATAAGTCGCGTGATGCGAACAAATTTTGGGGACACGACGGCCAAAATTTTTCGTGAGCATAGCGACTCGCTTGACCGTCTAATTTGTGCATAATTTTAAAACAATATGGATATAACCCCTTACAGAATAGGATACTATTTCATCTAATTAAGATATATATTTATCTTTTCAGATAATTTATTTAACCTAAAATCTTGTTAACGCGAATTTAAAGTTAAAAAGCTATCTTTACATGACTTATTACTTTTTAACCTTATTATTATAATAAATTATTTTAAATAGATAGATGTGATGATAAAGCAAGGATATTTCTGTTATTAACTATAATTTCATTAGATTTTTCATGGAGTTAACTACAAAATTAGCGAAGGATAAGTTGGGAATAAATGTGAATAGTTAAGTCCAGATTTCACGGTGAGTCAATTATCATTTTTTTTCAACACTTATGCACACAGGTTTGTTAGTAATTATTCACAGATTTAAAAATATTAAATTTGTACAAAAAAAGAATATGCGTGGCAGTTAGAGATTTTAGGAATAGAATTGTTTCTAAATAGGTCGTACTAGACGCGTAGCTTTTATACGCATTGTGAGTGATATATGCCGATGATTTACTTAAAGCCAATCAAGAGGATAATTGCGGTTCTCTGAAAATCTCCATTGAGCGATGAAAACGCATCAACCTGCCTAGTTCGAAATTTTTATCCTTATAAAAATTTTTAATGGAAACTACTAGCAAATACACATTATTTTTTTTTAATGAGCTTAGGCTAGATAAGCTATAAGAATTATGATATGAACTTAGGTCGGCTAAACCTTTTATTTTATGTGATAGAGGAATTATTGTGGCAACCGCTTTAGCAACGTTCGTGTGGCAAAAATGTTTAGATCGACTACAGGATCATATATCCCTCCAAGATTTTAATACTTGGATTCGACCGTTGCAGGCAGAACAAAAAGAAGATCAGCTGGTCCTATGGGCGCCTAATCAATTTGTTTTGCATTGTGTGAATGAAAGGTTTTTGGTTCATATCAATCAGATTTTGACGCAATTGGACGAAGCCCCTCCGGAAGTTATATTAAGAGTCGGTAGCCGCAATAATCAAGCATCTCAAACATCTCCCATATTAAGAAATACGCAGGACCTTAAAGGAAAATCTAAGGTTATTAAAGTTTCAGCTACTCACATAAATTCAAATTTTACATTTATTAATTTTGTCGAAGGAAAATCTAATCAATTAGCACGTGCTGCTTCTGTGCAGGTCGCAGAAAATCCAGGTGGTGCATACAATCCATTATTACTTTACGGCGGGGTCGGATTAGGGAAGACACATTTAATGCATGCAATAGGTAACGCTATTCTATTAAAAAACCCGCATGCCAAAGTGTTATATCTACATTCTGAGCGTTTTGTTGCTGATATGATTAGAGCTTTGCAAACTAATACAATTAATGATTTTAAAACTTATTATCGTTCGCTAGATGCTTTATTAATTGATGACATTCAATTTTTTGCTGGAAAAGATCGTTCACAAGAAGAATTCTTTCATACATTTAATACTTTACTAGAAAGTCAACAACAAATTGTATTAACCTGTGATCGATACCCTAAAGAAATGTCGGGAGTAGAAGAGCGATTAAAATCACGTTTAGGTTGGGGCCTTACGGTTGCTATTGAACCACCCGATCTTGAAACTCGAGTCGCTATTTTAATTAGTAAAGCTGATCAAACTAAAATAAGTTTACCTCAGGAAGTCGCTTTTTTTATTGCGAAACGTATTCATTCCAATGTAAGAGAACTTGAGGGTGTGTTAAAACGAGTAGTCGCTTATGCACAATTTACAGGATTACAGATTACACTTGAGTTGGTACGAGAAGCTTTAAAAGATGTACTCGCCTTACAAGATAAATTAGTAACAGTTGATAATATTATTAAAACCGTCGCTGAATATTATAAAATTAAAGTGTCTGATTTGCTTTCTAAACGTCGTACATCTTCTTTGGCGCGGGCACGTCAGATTGCTATGGCACTTGCAAAAGAATTAACAAATCATAGTTTACCTGAGCTTGGTCGTGCTTTTGGCGGACGTGATCATACCACGGTATTACATGCATTCCGAAAAATACAAGAATTAAAAAAAACAAATACCGGCGTTGCTGAAGATTTTATAAATTTATTGCGTACTTTATCGAGTTGAGGAATAAAAAAATGCAATTTACCATCAATCGTGAAACATTATTGAAGCCTTTACAATTGGTAACAGCCGTGATCGAGCGTCGCCAGACTTTGCCTATACTTTCCAATCTTTTAATAAAATTGGATGATAAAAATTTATCGTTGTTGGGCACTGATATGGAAGTAGAATTAACGGGTCGTGTTATTTTAGAAAAATCAGGTGAATCTGGGACAACTACCGCACCGGCTAGAAAACTAATGGATATTTGTCGAAGTTTACCTGAAGGTAGTGAACTAAAATTTCAACAAAAAGGCGATAAATTATATCTTCAATGTGGCCGTAGTCGATTTAATTTATCTACTTTACCAGCGACAGATTTTCCAATAAGTGAAGCATTAGATAACCACCCTGAGCAGTTAGAGTTTGTTTTATCGCAGAAAGGTTTACGTTCTTTGATAGAGTCAACTAATTTTGCTATGGCTCAACAAGATGTACGCTATTATTTAAATGGAATGTTATGGGAGTTAGGTCAGGGAAGTTTAAGAGCTGTAGCAACGGATGGCCACCGTTTAGCACTTAATGTAAAAGAGGCGAATATAACGGCGGATAGTAATCAAATTATAGTGCCTAGAAAAGCTATTTATGAGCTTTCGCGTTTATTAAGTGATGAAGAAAACGATAGCTTAACTATTTTTTTAACTAAGAATCAGTTAAGAGTCCATATGCAGGATTATACATTTACATCGAAACTTATCGATGGTACGTTTCCTGATTATGATAGAGTTATCCCGCAAAGCGGTGATAAAATTCTAGAAATTGACCGGGATTTGTTCAAAGCTTCTCTATCACGTGTGGGAGTTTTGTCGAATGATAAACATAAGAGTGTTTGTTTAGAGTTAAAAAATGATCTATTACGCATTTTTGCCAATAATCTTGAACAAGAGGAAGCTGAGGATCATCTCGATGTGTCTTATCGAGGAGAAGACATAAGCATAGCTTTTAATATTGGCTATCTTATGGATGTATTAAACAGTTTACCGCCTGGGTTGGTGAAAATTACCTTAACATCTACAGAAGCGAGCGTAAGACTCGAAGCCAAAGAAAAGGATGCTAGTGTATACGTCATTATGCCCATGCGCGTGTAATGCCTTATGCAATTGGTTCGTTTGAAAGCAAACTGTTTTCGAAATCTTACTGAATTCGATCTTGAGTTTTCTCCCGGGTTTAATTTTATTTACGGGCCTAATGGTAGTGGCAAGTCTAGTTTACTTGAGGCCATTTATTTTTTAAGTCTAGGTCGTTCTTTTCGTAGTAGTTTGGCCAGCCGCGCTATTCAATATGATGCAAAAAGCTTCAATTTATTTTCAATCATCTTAGGACAATGTTCCACAACTTTGGGCCTGGAAAAAATCCGACAAGGAAAAACAAAGATTAAAATTGGTAATAATACCAATTCAATTAGTGAATTGGTCAAATTATTACCATTACAACTTATTAATCCTAATAGTTATTACTTATTAAGTGGCGGGCCAAGAGCTCGTAGACAGTTTATAGATTGGGGTGTGTTTCACGTGGAACCACAATTTTTTCAAGTATGGCAACGATTTCAGCAGGTGTTAAAGCAACGTAATGCAGCTTTACAACAGCAAGCACCAATGAATCAAATTAAGGTATGGGACTTAGAATTAACAGAAGCAGCTAACGAAATAACACTATTACGAGAAAAATACATACAACAATTAACTCCTTTAATCAATGAGTTAATAAAGAAGTTACTTACTTTACAAGGTTTAAGCATAGATTTTTATCAGGGTTGGGATAAAAAAATTAGTTTAGGCTTAGTTTTAAACAGTTCGATAGGTCGAGATTACAAACTAGCTTACACACAATTTGGTCCGCATAGAGCTGATTTATTAATAAAGTTAAATGGATATTCTGTCCATGAAGTCTTATCACGAGGCGAGCAAAAACTATTAACATGTGCATTGCAATTAGCTCAGGGCATATTACTAAAAAAAATAACAGCGAAAACATGTATTTATTTATTTGATGATTTATTTGCAGAACTTGATCCAGTTAAACAAGACATGCTGATGCATTTACTCCATGGTCTGGAAGCGCAAGTTTTTATTACCGCAATCGAAGAAAATTTGGTAAAGGAGCTGGAAACTAGTGCATTAGGTAAAATATTTCAAGTAGAGCAAGGCAAAATTATTGAAAAAATAAAATTCAAGAACCCATTATTATATAATGAGGAAATAATATGAACCCCTGGTTAATTTTAGTGGTGGCGGGTTTATTCGAAGTAGGCTTTACGACATGCATGAAGCTATCAGAAGGATTTACGCAGATAAAATATACAATAGGGTTTTTATTTTTTGCAACCTTAAGCCTATTTCTTCTGAATAAAGCAATTGTGCACATACCATTAGGAACTGCCTATGCGGTATGGACAGGAATAGGCGCTTTCGGGACAGCTTTGATAGGGATGCTTTTTTTTAAAGATCCTCTCTCATTGATTAGAGCGCTTTTTTTAACTTTATTAATAGGTTCGATACTTGGATTGAAGCTGGTATCAAACAGATAGTGATGTTCCACGTGGAACATCACTTAGAGCTATAAATCTAAAGCCCTTTTAAATCATCTGCAAACATTCCTGGGGGTTGAAAAGCTTTGTCTATTTCCGGATCAGGGTCCATCATCGGATTGTGATCTGGAAAAGGGTCAGCAGCAGGTTTGTCAGCCTTAGCGGTTGAATTTTTAGCTTTTAAAGCATCCGCTAAGGCATATATGGGGGCTACTTGAGCTTCAGTTTTAGTACGTTGGTTATAGCCTTCAATTACCTTGCTTCTTTGTTGTTGATTTAACTGATCCCACTGATCTTGTGGTATCCCAAAGATTGACGGGGGGCCACAGGCGACCAATAAGAAAGGGAATATTAACAGGATAAGGCATTTCAATTTTTTCATAATTTACTATAAAGCTTCATTTATCAGGGTTGGCTGAAAATATATAAGGTTTTGATAAAAAGCAAGCTAAATTTGGTTAAAATAAACCCTATTTCAGATTAAAGCAGCTATTAAAGTGCCAGAGACGGGATTTTTTAACTTTTAGCTGCTAACGCATTAGCAACCGCATAGATAGGAGCAACCTGCGCTTCTGCTTGTCGGCGTTGATTATAGCCATCGATTACTTGTGTTCTTTGCTGCTGATTTAATTGTGCCCATTGCTCCTGTGGTACTCCAAAGACCTTAGGTGGGCCACATGCTATTAGCAAGAAGGGGGCAATAAATAAAAGAGAAAGGGTCAAATATTTCATATACATCAATATAGGTTAGCGAAAATCAAACAAAAAATACCTAATATTCTTCATAAAAGCAAGCTAGTTTTAACTAAACTAAGATTTTTTAAATTAAAATCGTAATCAACAGTATTTTTAGTTAAAGCTTTCAAGTTTAGGGGTTAAGCGCTCTCTGGCGTCAAAAACAAAGCAAGCACCTCTGAAGTGGTTTTCGCCGCATTTTTCAAAGTAATTTAATATGCCTCCCTCCAACTGATAAACTTCTTGATATCCATTTTGTAAAAGATAGGCGGCTGCTTTTTCGCAACGAATCCCACCAGTACAAAAAGTAACAATCGGAAATTGTTTAAGTTCTTTAGGTAATTTTTTTACTGCCTTAGGAAAATCTCTAAAACGATTAAGGTCTAAACTTAGGGCATTCTCAAAAGTCCCAAGTTCAACTTCAAAAGTATTTCGTGTGTCCATAAGCACTAAATCAGGTCTATTTTTTAGCCAAATATTGAGCATTTCAGGAGTGATATATGGGGCAGTATGTTTTGCGGGGTCTATGTTATCAATACCAAAAGAGATGATTTCTTTTTTTACCTTAACGAGCATTTTTTTAAAGGGTTGAAAATTAGAAAAACTTTTTTTAAATTCTAAATTTTTAAAATAGGAATAAGCATTCAAGAAATCTTGAAAGATGCTAATCGCATCATTTTCACCAGATATAAATAAATTAATTCCCTCAACACTTAATAGCACAGTTCCTTTCAAACCTAATTCTTTAGCTTTTGATTTAATTGAAATTTGTAATGTAGGTAAAATATTGTCGGATAGTTGCACAAAGCGATAAGCAGCTATATTAGTAATAGATAACATATTGTCATTTTAGATAGTTACAAGGTTTGCAAATTAAATAAAATTTTCTGGTGCTGGAACCAGGATTCGAACCCGGGACCTACTGATTACAAATCAGTTGCTCTACCAACTGAGCTATTCCAGCCATGAATCGAAGCGCCAAATTGTAGTCAATTTCTGCATGATTAGCAATGTCGTTATTTTCCGGTGTTTTTAGCATAAGTATCTTATTTATTTAACTCCATTTTTTATAGAAAATTAAGTATATAAATCACTTTTTTAGTATGTATTATTTGCTAGTCGTCAGAGGGGTTACCCATCAGAGCGCAACAACGAACTGTAGCTTCAAAAGTATACCCCATTGTAGCTTGCGCACCCTTTATTGTAGGGTTTTTAAAAAACCCTACGGCAGTTACAGCAGCACCTATTAACGCTGCTGATGCGCCATATAATGTCCCCATAATCATGTCCGGAGATCCAAAAGCACATTTGCTAACTGCATCTGAATTTTTTCCTTCGATACACGGTTCATTCTGTTGAGCAGAGTAATATCCACCAAATGCACCCAATGTTGCACCAGGTACCGCAGACATATCGACATTTGTTGCTAGTGCTCCTGCCCACCAAGTAGTCCATCGAAAAGCGTTACCGTATTTGAAACTAATGTTTTTCCTAATTGAGAATATGACATTGATTTTCCGGAATTTTCAGTTCTTCTTGCTGCGTCTATATCATTTATAGGGATAAGAACTAACTCAAATTGTCCAGCGGCGTTATTTATTACTTTTAAGTTGTTTCGCATATCCTGTTTTCCATAATTATTTTAATTGAATTTTTTATAATAACAGAAAAAGCTTAGGGGCTGTTGACAATTCATAGAGGTAACCATGAGTAGCTACCTGCCAAACAAGTATTGGCGCAATTGCTTTTTAATTTATCATATCGAGTGGGGATTGATCTAAAATGTTTTAGCCTGCAAAAAAGTTTTAGATTAAATGTCTATTTACTTTGTCGCTCTAGGTGGTTATATATATATTAGGTTACTCAAAAGAATAAGTTATTCGATTACCTCTTCAAGACTTAATTGATCATGAAGGTTTCACTGTGTAAATTGAAATTACATCTAAGGACCTACATCGATGATAGTCGAATGGTAGCCTAACTATATATTTTAATTTAAAATCTGTGCG
>JBDKHQ010000014.1:0-9628 GCA_039797585.1 Pseudomonadota bacterium
TGCGTGCAGTGGCTACCACCATGACTTGACGGCGTGATGCGTTTCCTGCTTCGCCCGTCAACGCACGCCTATCGCGGGCTCTTCGACCGCACTTCGTGCTCTCCATGTCTCATCGAATGAAGCAACCGGAGTGTATTCAAGATACATGAGGATTGCGAATTGAGCGGCAACACAGTCAAAAATTCAAGTGCGAAGAGTAATTAGATTTGACTGTAAATGCTGCGCGCTAAGCCCACACTTTTAACATAATCGCGTGTTTCCTTCCAAGGTAAAATTTCTACCCAAACATCTTTCGGTAGACGCTGATACAATCCTTGAAAATGTTTAATCCGATTAGGACCGACATTATAAGAAGCGGTGGCTAAGGTTGCATTACCATCAAATAATTTTAATAATTGTCTTAAATAAGTACTACCTAAACGAATATTCTGTTCTGGATCGAGCAAATTTATGCGACGTAAAGCCAATCCACGGGCCAATTGCTTACCCGTATTTGGCATAATTTGCATTAAGCCCAAAGCCCCAGCACTGGACTTCGCATTCCACATAAAAGCACTTTCTTGGCGCATGATCGCCCAGACCCACGCCGAATTTAAATGTGTTTTACGCGCTGCCGTTAGCACTGAACGTCGATAAGCGAATGGGAAGCGTAATTGAATGTCATTGTGAATATTCGCTTTGCTGGCGCCGACGATAGCCAAATCATACCAACCCCATTGTTTAGCCAATTGGGCTGCTGCTTGGCGTTCTGGCACGCCTAAGCTATCCAATGCCCATAACCATTCCTGACGCGCTTCACCGACAAAACCTAAAGCCATCAATTCTTTAGCACGTTGTATGGCAAGATTATTTCCCAGCGCCTCGCGATCACCCAAAATACTATGCGTAGCGGGATGATAGCTTAACTTCAAACGTTGGCTGGCTAGCACACCATAGTAATCAACCTCTTTAGCTAGACTCGCGTAGATGCTATTCGCCGCCGCGGTTTGCTTGGTCTCAGCGAGTGCCCTCGCCCGCCAATACCGCCAACAGGCTGATTGTTGTTCTTTATGTGATAAATGATCCAACCAAAAAAGCACCTTATCCCATTGGCCATTTAATAAACTATTGCGTACGCGCCATTCGCGTAAGGTTGCATCGGCATAAGTCGGTTTAATTTTCTTTAACCAATCTTCCGCTGCACTGTCACCCCGTCTGGCTAAACTGATTGCTAAATCAGCCAATATTGGCTGACTTTCTGCTTCATTTAAATCATACGCTTTACTTAATTGCGACCAATCTTCCGCCAATGTTATCGGATCTTTATTCGCCAAGCGTTTCATACCGAATAATAAAATTTTTCGATCAACTGTATTATCAGGATCAAATCGGTTGCTATGCTCAATTAATAACGGCTGCCGTTGCACTTGATACCAGCGTTTAACTTGTTGGCGTTGTGTGGGCGGTAAAAATTGTGCAACATGTTGGATCACATTGACATTATTTTTGCTCATCGCTTGATCTAATTTTTTCCAAATTAAATCTGAATTTAATCCTCCGGATTGCTCCCAACGACTAAAAACCTTACGACAAACACTTGGCGGTGAATTAACTTCTAACCAAAGTGTCGCTATTTTTTTAAAAGCTAAAGATTTTTGTTGCGTCGCTAATAAAGATTGCAGGTAATAACACTGTAATGGTGTAGCATAAATAGGTTGATAGTAATGGATGAAATGATTCCAATCCTGTTTTTTAGCCAAATAAGCTAGCCAATCAGCACGTAATTTAACGGCTAACGGTGTGTCATTATAGGTTTGCAAAAACTCGTCGATTTCGCCACTATTTGCATAAGTCCATTGTTGTTTTAATTGGATAAAAATTAAATAAGGATATAAAGGATAATCTTTTAGTTTAACTTTTAAAGCAGAAAACTGTGGATAATGTTTAGCCATTAACAATTGTCTGGCCTGCCAAAATAGTTTTCGTTGTTGATCTCTATCCTCAGCGTGGGCTAAACAAGGCCATGTTAACAATAAACTGATGATCAATACGGTGCTTTTTATAGTCCCCATAGCATTCTAAGAGTAGGAAAAATTTATGCCCCTATATTTTATATATATCACTTTAGCGCTGCTTACCAGCTTAATCGCTTTTACATTGTTGCATTTTTATAAATTAGAACGTCAACATGACAAATTAATCCAAATGGAAAGTCGTTGGACAGATATCAATCGTTTACTCAATCAACTACATGATGCGCGTGTTCTCGATCAGCGGCATACCGCTGAAAATAAAGAACAACTTTTACTCGAACTGAATACCTATCGACAACAATTTGATCAACATCAACTGAGTAGTTTAAAACTGCTACAAGATAGTTTACAGCAAGGTTTGCAACATATCAGTCAACGTATGGATAAATTAACCGAAAATACACAAGAAAAATTACTTGCCATTAGTGGTCAAGTCGAAAAACGTTTATTTGATGGCTTTGCACAAACCACTGCCACATTTGCAGACGTAGTGAAACGGCTTGCATTGATTGATGAAGCACAGAAACGCATCACCGAACTTTCCAGTAATGTGGTCAATCTACAACACATTCTTGCTGACAAACGCTCGCGCGGGGTTTTTGGTGAAATACAACTCAATGCTTTAATTGAAAATGTCTTACCCGCTAAAAATTATAGTTTGCAACACACCTTAAGTAACGGCAAACGTGTTGATTGCCTATTATTGTTACCCGCGCCCACCGGTAGTATCGCCATCGATGCTAAATTTCCCCTAGAAGGCTTTCGAAAATTAACCGAAATCGACCTACCAAAAAGTGAACAACGCGCTGCGGCGGCGCAATTTCGCCAGGATATTCGCCACCATATTCAAGCGGTAGCCACTAAATATATTATTCCCGGTGAAACGTCGGAAGGTGCTTTATTGTTTATTCCCGCCGAAGCCATTTTCGCCGAAATTCATGCGCATTATTATGATTTAGTTGAAGAAGCGCAACGTCAGCGCGTCTGGTTAGTCTCGCCAACGACAATGATGGCCGTGCTCACCACCACCAGCGCTATCTTAAAAGATGCCGCGACACGTGAACAAATTCATCTGATACAAGAACATTTAAGCGTGTTAGCCAAGGATTTTTCGCGGTTCCAAAAACGAATGGATGATTTATTCCGTCATATTCAGTTAGCCTATACTGATATTCAAGACGCTAAAATCTCGGCGGATAAAATCACTTCACGTTTTGAAAAAATAGAAAAAGTAGAATTAAGCGCTAACGTACTTGAATGATAAAATGAGTAAATCTTCGAGAATGCCACGCGCTGCGCGCTCGCAATGACGAATAATACTTTGACGTTGGCTGACAATGGATTTAATTGGTTATGGGATAAACTTTATAAAACACTTTGCCTTACTGTTAAATTTTAAGCAATTTCAATTGAGAAATAGTATCCCCCCGTTCGAGACGGGAGGTTTTTTGATAAACTGATACCGGTTTAAGGTACTGAAACGTGATTTTTACAGCAACTAATCGCACGTACTAGTACATAAATCGCACTTAAACCAATGATAATATAAATAATTCTAGCAATTGGACTGTAATCTCCAAAGATGCCAGTAACTAAATCAAAATGGAATAAACCGACTAAACCCCAGTTCAAACCACCGATAAATAAGATAACGAGTGCAATCCAATCTAAAACGCTCGGACTTTTGAACATAAATACTCCTTTATTTAACCAAGTGAAACTCACGTAACACACTAAACGTCTTATTTTTGGCTCATTCGACAGTAATACCCCCTTACTGTAGCTCAAAAATTTAAGATAAACAAATTTTGGGAAATCTTAAGAAAAAATGGGTAAACCCTTTGCCTGACAATAAATATTCCAAATTAAATTTTTTGCGTTAATTCGTGTTTAAGATTTTATTAATTTATAAACGATAAACTAGTGTTGAACTTAACTTTTTGCGGAGAAAAAATATGAGTAAACTTGACCTATTTAAAGAAGCCGCTTTCAATAATAATTTATCTCAAATAGAACAGATTTTAACAGAAAACTCAGAGCTCTTAGGAAGCATCGATGCTTTAGGTTCAACGTTGTTGCATTGGCTTGCTAGCGATCAGGATAATGAAGAGTTAGAAGATCCCGAAGAAATAGTTGAATTTTTGCTAGAAAATTATGAAATCAATATTAACCAAACCACTCGTGGGGGCGTTACAGCGCTGCATGAGCAGTGACATGCCAACAAACCGAACTAGTAAAACTTCTACTACGGCACGGTGCCAACATTCAGGCTAATGAAGATGGCTATACACCTTTACATCTAGCTGCTAATCGTAATGACACTGAAATAACCCGTCTACTTTTAAACCATGGCGCAGATGCCTATGCAAAGAATGAGGATGGTGATACGCCTGCCCATTTAGCAGCCGCTGAAAATGAGAATGCATCGACACTCAATCTCCTGATAAAAAAAGCATCCGATCCGAATGCACTGCTGCTAACAGAAAATGATGCGCATGAAACAGCTTTCAAAATAGCGATGGCTCGTACTGAATTTTCGGTAGATACAAAAAAGGGTTTAATTAAAATAATTTTGTTAAAAAATCCCACATTCCAAATACCAGAATCCGTTTCAGAAAACCAAATGATGTTAACCGCATGGCATGCTTATAAAACTGAAATTAGAGCGATGCAAGCTGAGCAAATCGCCGCGACTACTACGCTGTATGATTTAGTTACGACAACTGATCCAGATACATTATCCAAAGATATCATTGAGGAAATAAGCATCGCGAACTTAACAACCACTACAGAAAATTTTCCATGCTACAAAGATTTTTTAGAAACTAATATCAACAAATTAGCGTTTATTAAAGATTTACAAAACAAAAAAATTGCTGGCTCTTCTTATTCTTTTTACGATATTTATCAAGAAAAAAATGAACGTAAATTAGAGATTATTTTTTCCAATCCAAAGATAGTAGATGGAGTAAACGAATATTTATCAAAAGTCGATTTTTTCCAAGAAATCCCATTATATTATAAGGACAGAATTAATAACACTTTAGAAAAACATATGACAGCTGGCGTGGAACGAAATCGCTCTTTAAATAACATAGTGGATACCATTAATAAAGATCCAGAAGAAGGAGGACCACTGCCAAATGAAATAAAAAAAGAAATTCTTGCCTATTTATCTTTAGAAGAACTGAATCGGATAAGTGACGCAATTAACCAAGTAGGATTATCGCTAAGCATTTCAGGACCCAGCATTAACTCTTCGTTCTAACGTAATTCAAGCAATCCTGATTTCGATGCAGAAGAAAAAAAGCCACAAAAAAAACTCTGCATAGGTCACTAAAAAAATAACCCGTCATGGCGAGGCCGAAACGTCAGTGAGGCGGCCGGCATGGATTGCCACGCACCTTCGGTGCTCGCAATGACGAGGATTGGTACGTGCACACAATGACGATTAATATTTATGCGCTCGCTATTCCGTAAAATGCTTGTCTACTGGCTGATAGGATAAATTATTAGGCTTTTAGTTCAGGAATCTTCACCACTAAGGCATCACAAGATAAATGATGAATGACCGCACTAGCGGTAGAACCAAATAATACACCTATGCCGTGTCGGCCATGACTGCCGATGATAATTAAATCGGTTTTTAATTGCTTCATTTTATCAAGTATCACTACCTTAGGCGATCCAACTTCGACGAATTGATGTTTGGCAGGGATATCAAATTTTTTCGACAAATCGGCTAATTGTTTTTGCGCTTCAGCAAGCATTTCGCCTTCTAAATCAATCACGGCAGGATACGCTTGTGCAACACCGTAAGCATTGATATGTTCGACAGCATGAATGACCGACAATTTACCATGCCCGCCTTTAACTAAAGCGTGAGCACGCTTCAAGATAATTTCATCACAGGCAGGGTGCAAATCTATTGCTACTAAGATATTTTCATAAATTGCCATAGCCTATCTCCTGATTTTAAGTAAACACAAATTTCCATTCGACTAATTTATCCTACACTAAGCAAAGATAAACAGCCAATAACATTAAATAGGTAATAAGAACAGGCAAAAGATTAAACGAAGTCAGTATCGAGATTGGTCGGGACGACTGGATTTGAACCAGCGACCACCTACACCCCATGCAGGTGCGCTACCAGGCTGCGCTACGCCCCGAAGTGCGCACATTATAATGTCAGGATAGTCAAAATAACAAGTAAGGCGCTGGATATATAAGAATTAATTTTTTTGGTTCTTCAATTGCGATTTTAATTTTTGGCTGGCTTGAAATAACACCACATTGCGCGAAGTGACGATAGTTGTCACACCGGTTTTCGGATTTCGGCCAGGTCGTTCCTTTTTTCTGCGTGGTCGAAAACTTCCTAAGCCAGAAATTTTTACTGGCTCACCTTTTTCCAAGGCTAATACGATCTCTTCAAAAAAAGCATCCGCCAGTTGTGTGGCTAAAGGCCGGCTGAGACTGGGTTCTTGTTGTCTTAAGCTGTTAATCAAATCAGCTTTGGTTAACACTGGACTCATAGTACTCTATTCCCGTAATTGAATAGCAAAACTCTGTTTAAGATAGTGTATTACTTTTTGCATTAGTTCATCCACTTCCGCATCAACCAAGGTACGTGTCGGATGTTGCCAACATAAGGCTAATGCTAAGCTACGTTTTTGTGGTTCTTGCTCTGCAAAATAGACATCAAACAAAAAGGATCGATGCAGGCACTCACCACTTTCGTGATTCACGGCCTGTAAAATAGTTTGTGCAGGATATTTTTGATCTACCCAGAAAGAAATATCCCGTCGTACCATGGGAAATTTAGAATAAGCTTTAAATTGCGGCAAGCATCTCTCGCTAATGGCGGAAGTTTTTAATTCAAAACAATAAATAGGGCCAATTAGATCTAACTCGGTGATGATTTTCGGGTGTAAAGCACCAAAATAACCAATGATCTTACCCGCCTGATGCAAATCACTGGACTGGCCGGGATGTAAAGCCGGGTGTGTACCTGACATAAACTGAATATCGGTTTTAGACGTTAAACTTAATAAGGCTTCCAGATCAGATTTAATAGTAAAAAAATCTAAGGGCGTACTAGCAACACCCCATTGCTCAGGTAAACACTCGCCACTGGCAACAGCCGCTAGATATTCTTGCTGTTCAAGTTTTCCCGCATGACTATGAAAACACACACCGGTTTCAAATAAACGACAACTTAATTGTTGTCGTTGTTGATTATAACGCAAGCTATTTAACAAACCTGGCCATAAACTGGTGCGCATCACCGACAATTCACTCGATATCGGATTCAGCAAACTTAACGGCTCTGAATCGGGAAATATCGTTTGCTGTAGTTTAGGCGCGGTAAAACTATAATTGATGGCCTCGCGATAGCCCCGGTCGATGAGTAAATCTTGTAGTCGAGTTAACGCAAGTTGAGTTTCTGGTTGCGGTAAAAAGGTTAAAGAACTATTCGGTAATGTCACTGGAATATGTTGATAGCCATGAATCCGCGCTAATTCTTCGATGAGATCCACTTCTAATGAGAGATCAAAACGCCAAGTGGGTGGTGTTACTTGCCAAACTTGTGCATCCTTATGCTGCACATGCATCCCTAAAGTTGCAAAAATACTGTCTATTTTTTCCTCGCTTAAAGAAAAACCTAACAATTTTTTTACATGCGCCGGGCGAAATTTTATATTGCGCATCGGCTGAGCCGCCGATTGCACCTGTATGACCGGCCCTGCTAGCCCACCGACTATTTCGGTAATTAATTGTGTCGCTCGCTCTAAAGCCGACACTGTAATAGCCGGATCCACACCTCGTTCAAAACGATAGGCCGAATCTGTACTCAAGCCATAATGCCGAGCACGCCCGGCTAGACGAGCGGGATTAAAATGTGCACTTTCCAAAAAAACATCCTGAGTTTGCGCAGTCACGGCCGAATTGACCGCCCCCATTACACCCGCAATCGCTTGCACTTGATTTTTATCGGCAATAACTAAAGTGTTTGCATCTAAAACGATGTTTTTACCATCTAATAAATTGATAGTTTCATTAGCATGCGCAAGACGTACATTCACTTCATCTTTTAATTGTTTAAGATCAAAAGCATGCAAGGGTTGGCCCAATTCTAACATCACATAATTGGTCACATCCACGACCGGATGAATACTGCGCACGCCACTGCGACGTAAACGCTCTTGCATCCATAGCGGTGTTTTGGCTTGCGTGTCAATGTTACGAATAACCCGCCCGGTATATTGCGGACAATCTTCTGCGGACTCGACGTTAATTTTAATTTTATCTTGTATAACAACAGGCGATACTACCATCGGTGCTTGAGTCATAGGCTGCTGGGTTATGGCGGCAATATCCCGTGCTAAACCTTTGACACTCAAGCAATCACCACGGTTAGGCGTTAGATGTATATCCAAACCATGATCATTTAATTGTAAATACTCACGAAGATCTTTACCTAGCGGAGCATCATCGGGTAATTCCAAGATGCCGGCATCCTGAGCGCCTTCAGCAAAACCTAATTCATTACTGGAACATAACATACCCTGTGAAACCACACCGCGTAACTTGGCCTCTTTAATCAATACATCCTGCGGTAAATGCGCGCCGACTTGTGCGACCGCTACTTTTAAACCCGCTCGACAATTTTTAGCGCCACATACGATGGTTAAGATTTGATCTGCGCCGACATTCACTTCACATACTTGTAAACGCGATGCATCGGGGTGTGGTGCTGCACTTAATACTTCACCGATAACAACTTTATTAAACGCTCCCGCAACGGGATGCACTGCAGCCACTTCTAAGCCGGCTAAGGTCAGTTGTTCTGCCAATTGCTTAACACTTAAGTTGGGATTAACCCATTCACGTAACCATTGTTCACTCAATTTCATATTAAAATTGCTCTAAAAAACGACAATCATTTTCAAACATCAAACGTAAATCGGGGATACGATAACGTAATAACGCTAAACGATCGATACCCATACCAAACGCATAGCCTTGATATTTATCCGGTGCTAAACCCACTTTTTCTAATACATTGGGATGCACCATGCCACAACCTAATATTTCTAACCATCCGCTATGACTGCAGACACGACAGCCCACCCCAGAGCACATCACACATTGGATATCGACTTCAGCGGAAGGTTCAGTAAATGGGAAATAAGCGGCACGGAAACGAATCGCTAGATCGTTTTTTTCAAAAAACTGCTGCAAAAATTGCGTTAATAAACCTTTGAGTTCAGCAAAATTAGCTGATTCATCGATCAACAATCCTTCTACTTGATGAAACATCGGTGTGTGCGTGACATCCGAATCGCAACGATAGACACGACCTGGTGCAATCATTTTTATGGGTGGTTTAGCGTTTTCCATCGCGCGTATTTGCGCCGGTGAAGTATGCGTACGTAACAATAAGCCATTTGCAAAATAAAAAGTGTCATGTAAAGCGCGCGCCGGATGATTACTGGGAATATTTAAGGCCTCAAAATTATAATAATCATCCTCGATTTCAGGACCCTGCTCTACAGTAAAACCCACACCCGAAAAAAAACGCTCAATGCGCTGCCGCGTACGCGTTACCGGAT
>JBDKHQ010000015.1:0-3473 GCA_039797585.1 Pseudomonadota bacterium
ATCTTTGCTAGACAAGCATAAGTGGTTTATGTTGTCCGATAAATAATTAAAGGAGGGATAACAAGATGCAAGCATTCATTACAAAAGGTTGTTTTACTAACCATGGTGGTAAAATTATAGAGGGTGATGATTCTTGGTTGGTTGATGGTAAAGGAGTTCATCTAGAAGGCATGGGGCATTTTTGCCCGAAGTGCAAAGTTGTTTCTAAGGCACTTGCGACACAAAGAGGCTTTATACAAGTGAATGGTCGCAACCCTATTGTGGCTGGCGATACTGCCACTTGTGGGGCCAAATACATGAAAATATCTGATTTGGCTGTTCGTAGTGGTGGCTCAGGTTCTGCCAGTTCTTCAAACCAAGTGAGTAATCTAAAGGATGCCTTAAAGTTTGATGAGCGTGTGCAACTTGTAGATCGGGATGATAATGAGCCATTGGCACATGTGCCCTACTATCTGAAAAACTCTAAAACTGGAGCTGTTGTTTCTTCAGGAACAACAGATGAAAACGGATATACAGAAAGATTTTATACAGCAAAGGCTGAAGATATTGATATTTATATTGGAGAGCCAGAGTGACACAAGGTAGTTGTAGAACAAATACAAAGCAAGAGTCAGTACATAGACAGCCTGTATCTTTAAAAGAATATTTAATTTGTATTTATTATCACAAATCTTCTAGAAATGATGATCGAGCATTTGAGAGGGCATCAAAGCATTGTCTTTCACAGCTCAAGTTAAATAACTGTGGTGATAACTTCGTATTTAAAGAATATCAAGTCACATCTGGACAGGACTTTAAAAAAATATGGACAACAATATTTGCTGAATTAAATAAAAATGTAGCCAAAGTAAAAGAAATGCATGTTTTTAGCCATTCAAGTAAGACTGATGGTGGTAATGATGGTTTAGAATTTTTGAGCACTAGAAATGATCGTAATGAAGTTACAGAAGATGGGACCATTTCTTATGATGAAATATCACAACTGGAAAAGCTGAGATGGTCTCCAAATGCAAATCTAGTCTTACATGGGTGCAATACTGGTCTCAGAGGTACATCTGTACAGTCAATTGCCGATGTATTTGCGATTAGACAGGAAAAATGTAGAGTTCATGGCCAAAAAGGTTGGGCTTATTTTTCCAGAAAAGAAGCTGTTTACGAGCGTACCTCACCAACTGATAAAGAAATTTATCTGTGGGCATTTAGTAGAGGAAATAATAACTATGTTGGCAATATTATTGGTGGTGAGAAAATCCCTGCCCTAATAGTCGAGAAGAAGAAGTAATCAAATGAAATTAAAGATATTATTTTGGGTTTCTACTTTAAATCTAGTTGGTATATTTTTATTTTATATACTCTCGTTTATGACAAGAAATAATCACTATGCCATATCTATAGATACGTTTTTTTTAGCATCGTCAGTTGTTCTTGTTGTATTAGCATTGCTACTTAAAAGCACAAAAGTAATATCAATTAGCTTGTTATCTATTGTGCTTGCAGTTGGTATGAATGTTTTTAATATCAGTATTAGTTATCAAAAATGGCTTGATCGTGAACAGCCTGAATGGGGTCAGAGATAGGATATTCCTATCTCGGCTGTACCCGAAGATCACAAATTTGCGACATTTTGTCGCAATATTTTGTTTTGAAAATCAGTCATTTGACAGCAATTCAAAAAGGTGTAATATTTTCATCAGGCGAAAAAAAAGCAAGCTGGCAGGCTCGCTTTTTTCTCTTTGTTAAACAAATGCTTAAAGCATCAGTCAAACGCAAATTCGATACTTGTATTTTACTGATGTTTTGAGCCAATGCAACACTTGGATGTGTTTCATGCTCAATAAAACGCAATTTTCAGACGATTTTTACGAAAAACTCCCAAAAAAACCGTATTGCTCGGATGATTTAGGGCGTGGGGTGATTATTCGCCCAAAACGTACCGCAATCCAGAAGCCATACATTCAGCATAATCCCCCTTGTCTTGTTAGCTCGTTGGTGTTCGATATAGACCGCCAAGACGCTTATTTTGCGTGGTCTGACGCAAATTTACCGACCCCAACGTGGATAGCCAAAAATCGCCAGAATGGACATGCACATATTGGCTATATGCTTTTAGCTCCAGTATGTACCACGCATCGAGCAAAGCAGAATGTCATACAGTACCTTGCCAAGATTGAGCAGGCGTATAGCTTGGCGTTAGGTGCAGATCGTGGCTATACGGGGTTAATCACTAAAAATCCATGTCACGGAACATGGGAAAATCATACCTTTGGCGTTCAACCATACGACCTAAATTATTTAGCCGATTTTGTAGAGCTTCAGGAACTAAAAACCGACTTAAAAGAAGTTTCAGGGCTTGGGCGTAACTGTATGATGTTCGATACCGTTAGATTCTGGGCGTATGAAGCGATTAGAGCGTTTATTTCGGGTTCGCCTGATAGTTGGTATGCGGAAGTGCTAAAAGTCGCTATAAACGCAAATGGTGCGTTTTTAGAGCCATTGCCATATTCAGAGGTAAAGGCAACTGCTAAGTCTATTGCTCGTTGGGTATGGCGTAACCATACAGCAGCACACGCCAAATTTATCGAGCGTCAGACTGCTAAAGGGCGTAAAGGTGGTTTAAGCAGTGATTCCAGTCATGGCGGTAAGGCTAGATCAGCACAGTACAGCGATATACGTCAGGAAGCCTTAAAACTGCATATTATGGGGCTTAGTGTGACGAAAATAGCCAATCAACTAGGAATATCTCGACCTAGTGTTTATGCGTATTTAAAAAGTGTAAAAGTGCAAGCCTAAATCAGATATCAGCCCCCGGGTGCTTCCTTCCCATTTAATTTTTAAAAATTATTATTTAAGGGAATGTGCAACGGCTGTGGGCAAAGGAAAACCCTGTGATCTAAACCTGTGTGCAACTCAACGTATAACGGCTTTATCGTTATGCGGAGTTGTGCATAGTGTTTAGGCACCGATCAGGTTTTACGGTCGCTTGCGATTGTCCATAGCCTTGCCATGACCTGCTTAATTGAATTACGTCTAGGGGTCTGATATTGTAATGGAACGCAAGGATACATAGAGACCCCTCCACTTCGTTGCAGGCTTCTATGACCTTGTTCAGGAGGAGAACTCCCGAAACCCTCCAAAAGCAAAGGCAAAAGCATGACAGAGACCAAACGTAATAAAGTTTATAAAGTCCGATTTTCTGATGCTGAAGTACAGAAAATCAAAGATGCCAATATCCTAAATATTGCGAAATATCTAAGAGATACTTCGCTTGCCCAAATTGATGCAAAGCAAGGCAACGTCAAAAAAAAGAATCAGGAACATCACTACACCAAATTAGATCGTGAATTTTTACTTGAGCTATCTCGAATTGGGGGCAACATCAATCAGATTGCAAAGGCAATAAATACCGATATTGCAAGCAGTCGTCCCCTTGATGCTGCAAGGCTTTTGCACCTGTTAATAGGGATTGATCAGAC
>JBDKHQ010000016.1:0-22911 GCA_039797585.1 Pseudomonadota bacterium
TTTTGTAGTTGTGTTAAATTATCTAAACTACCGACGGTTTTATAATTAGGTTGTGTGGTGCTACAGGCACCGAGCAGCGCAAATAGACCTAAGCCAAATACTATTCGTAGATATGGTTGTAATAAATTTTCGAAATACTTAATATTAATATTTAGCATAACGTAGTTCTATGGTCTTAATGCCCGGATAGACGATGATATTGGCTTTCATACCTGCCTGAAGATTGGCATTACGGATAATATAATTGAGTGGTGTATTTTGTGAGGAAATCGTTACCAAAACCGGAACAGCCGGCTGTTTTCCTATGATGCGTAAATGGAAATGAGCCAGTTTGGCAATACGTTGTAATAGCGGCTCTATCGGACCTGACCAATCGACTGAGGCGATAGTTTTTTCTAGTCCTGAAGTGCTGGGATATGGTAGTGGCTTACTAATAGGAGGGCTAGAAGCCTTCTCCAGTTCTTTTAACTCATTTAATGACTGGCTAACAGAGCGTGCGGCCTCGGCTAGCCTAATTGAGGCATCATCTGAGTGAGCGTTGATAGCGGGGGTTATGGAATTTGGTAAGTTTTGTGAAGCACACCCCGAGAGTAGACCCACAAAAAGCGCCACTGTTATTTTTTTCATGCTTATCTTATTTTAGATAAAATTCTGTAACCTACTTCTGCATTGAAACAAGAAGGTAATATAATGTCAAGCCATGCTTTTAGGGGTTAGATTTAATTAAGGTATATTGCACCTGACCGGCAGTTTTAGCCTGCTGAATCTCCCAATTTTCTGGCAATACCAGCTTTTTAAGCCTGGCTTCGGCTTCCATATAAATCATACTTTCAGGTGCCAATAGGCCTTCTTTGACTAACCAGGTGCAGGCCGAGCCTAGTAAATTTTGATGAAAAGGGGGATCCAGAAAAACGATATTAAAGAGTGGTTTTTTTGCTTTAAATAGTTGTGTTGCAGCAAAAGGAAATTGCGCCTGATAAACCTGGGCGCGGTTTTCAGCTCCGAGCTGCTTGAGCTGCGCTTTTAAATAGGTCACTAATAGCGAGGACTGCTCGATAAAACTAACCGATTTAGCATAACGCGAGAGTGCTTCAAACCCTAAAGCGCCACTGCCAGCAAATAAATCTAAACAATTAGCATCGTTAAGATATGGAGCTAACCAATTAAACAAAGTTTCGCGGATACGGTTCGGAGTAGGGCGTAAACCAGGGATAGCAGGGAAATGAAGTTTTCTACCGCGCCATTGCCCGCCAATGATCCTGATTTCACCTTTTTTCATATTATTTGCAGAACTCTGCGTTGCGTTAAATGTAATAAGTCATTTATTATAAACGTTTCCAGCTACTCTACATAACTATGTTTAAATTTTTAAAACGCAAAGAATCCCAAGCCGATGTTCCTGATGAAGAAGCTTCACTGAGCAGTAAAAATAGTTTTTTTAATCGTATCAAAAATAGTTTACAGAAAACTCGTCATCAATTAACCGAAAGTCTTGCCAGTTTAGTATTAGGTAAAAAAAAGGTTGATGCCGAATTAATTGAAGAAGTTGAAGATTTACTTTTAACAGCCGATGTCGGCCCTACGGTGACACAAGAAATTATTCAGCATTTAACGTTGCAATTGAGTCGCAATCAATTGGCCGATGGTCAGGCGGTATGGGATATATTGCAACAACAATTGGGCGAACTACTGCAACCGTCTGAACAGGCGTTAGTGATTAACGCTGCGCACAAACCCACGGTTATTTTAGTGGTGGGTGTTAATGGTGTCGGTAAGACAACCAGTATTGGTAAGCTTGCGCATTATTTGCAGAAGCAAGGTAAGCAGGTGATGTTAGCCGCAGGTGATACGTTTCGTGCTGCAGCGACTGAGCAATTAACGATTTGGGCTGAACGTAATCATATTCCGATCGTTGCTCAACATCAGGGCGCAGATAGTGCTTCAGTTATTTATGATGCGTTTCAAGCCGCTAAAGCCAGAAATATGGATGTGTTAATTGCGGATACCGCCGGACGTTTGCATACCAAGCAGAATTTAATGCAAGAATTACAAAAAGTAAAAAAGGTTATTAGTAAATTGGATGCGACAGCGCCACACGAAATTATGTTAATACTGGATGCGGGCACCGGCCAAAATGCATTGCTGCAAGCTGAAGCTTTTAACGAAGCCATCTCCTTAACCAGTGTGATGTTAACCAAATTAGATGGCACGGCTAAAGGCGGTGTGATTTTTGCTATCGCAAAAAAATTAGCTTTGCCGATCCGTTTTGTCGGTTTGGGTGAAGGCATTGATGATCTACAAGTTTTTTCAGCACAGGAATTTGTCCGCGCTTTATTTACTATTGAAAAATAAGTTATTTAAAAATACACTCGCTGCACATTGTATTGAAAAACTAAAACAAATAAAAAAAAGAGTTTTTATGATCGAAGAAAAAAAATACGTGCCAAGCGTTTTGTATTAGCACGGCCTGCTGATTTAAGAAAGTTATGGTTTAGTCGCCAGGTCAGCGTTTAACACTGACCTATGCTTATTCAGATACGGCTTTGCTAAAGCCTGATTACATGGATACCATCGAAATAGCCGTAGAAAGTTTTAATCAATTAGGTTTAGCCAATATACGTTACGCGATGGATATGGGTACACTGCCTGGAAAAACTGAGTTTAACCAATTATCGCAATATCAATTTTTCAGCCTCCTTATATGAGCACTTTAAAATAGTGAGTTTAAGCCCAGGATTAATCACCTGTCATTTGTTACCCGCTTATAACGCTACTTTGTCCCTCACATTGGATTCGGATTGTTGGCTAAAAGTAAATAGTAATGTGTCAGGTATTTTTTCTTTTCAAATTAGGATCGCTAATAATGTTACGCGCTTACAACGAAAGGTTACGTTACGGATCATAGAAAAAATCCCTGTAAGAAACAAGGTATTATTAAGCAATCCGCAAGTACAGTATGGCTTACTCAATAACGCGACGTCTATTAATTTAATTGAAATGTGTCAAGCGGTGGCTGTCTCTCGAGGAGAAAAATTGCATTGTTCATTAGCTGAACCCATGGCAAACATCAGCCTAGATAATTGTCATACGGTGCTGAATAATTGCACTGAAGATTATAATCTCAGCGTTATTTTTACGCAGGCAGAAGCGAGAAAAACTTGCCATATTCAAGTGTTAAACTTAAGAAATTCGACAAGCATGGAAGAATATCCTATTGTTCAGGCATTGTTGAGCAAACCCGAATATCCATTATGGGCGGCGGCTGATCAGGCGATCGTTGATACCGCATTTTTTAAAAACCTACAGCAATGCTCGCAATTACTAACTATACCTTTATTACAAGAAATTTTTGAAGGAATAATCGATCCTTGTCATATTACACATACTTATAAAACCTTATTAAAGTTTATACCGCGCATTACTTTATTGGCTTTAGGGTATACAAGTTTTTTAAGTGCTGGGATGGCTATGCTGGCATCAATTCTTACCGATTTTATGCGAGAAAAGCTGGCAAATAATATCTCTAGCAAATTAGAAAATTGTATCCAGCTCCTGTTTTTTATTGTAGTGACAGAATTAGAATATGCTCCTTCTAATCTTTGGCAATTAAGCGGTCAACTGGAGATTTTTCCGGAAAGTATCGCTTTATTAAATAAATTAATCGTGCAAATGGCATTAGCGCCAGCATTAAAAACCGGTGCTTATCTGACTAGCCAAGGTCTCATGCAGTATTTAATGTCATCTGCTGAAAAGGTCGATATCCCCAAACAACAAAGTTCAAACGCAGATTTTTTTAGTGCATTTAATGTTGCACGCAATACGGTATTTTCGAGAAAAATATTCCGACCCTTTACCTTCTTTGCAAGACCTGCTGCGAATAATCGACTTAGCCAAATAGTTGAGGATTTAGATGTAAATAGGCCTTTGGCGATAAAAACTGCTTAAAAACTTTGCTAAACGGGAATAATTTCTTTATATTCTAAGCCCAAACTTATTATACGCTTCGAAGAATAAAGTTCAGAGTTAATTAATTAAAGAGTGGAAAAATGACAGCAGACGCAAACGTTTTTAGAAAATATATGTGCTTACTTTGTGGCTATGTTTACGATGAGGAACAAGGCTGGGAAGAAGATGGTATTCCACCTGGAACGCGTTGGGAAGATGTCCCCTTAACCTGGCGCTGTCCTGAATGTGGCGCGATGAAAGAAGATTTTGAAATGGTGGAGTTATAAACTAAAAGGATGCACTTCAGCGACGATAACAATGGCGATGAGCAACAAGGTCGGAAACTCATTTAGCCAGCGATAAAATAAACTCGAATGTGGGTTTTTATCGTGTTTAAAATCGTGTAAACATTTTCCGCAGTACAGATGAAATAGGATTAATGCTAGCACTAAGCCTAATTTTAGATGCATCCAGGTTGCCTGAGCATAATAGTTGGCGGAAAAACTAAACAAAATAAACCCAAACAGGAGGGTTAATAAAGCGGCTGGTGCCATAATATAATAATAAAGACGGTGTTCCATGATCTTAAAGCGTTCAATACTGATACTATCCTTGGCATCGGCATGGTAAACAAATAAGCGCGGTAAATAAAAGAGGCCCGCAAACCAAGCGACCATTGCGATAATATGCAAGGCTTTAATCCAGGGCATGTCATGCTCCAAGTTCTAATTGTGGATTAATTTTAATTAAAAAATTGTATGATGAATTATGACCTAATTATTCCGGCAATAAAAGATTATTTTCTGGGGTTACAGACCAAGATTTGTTTGAGTCTCGAAAATACAGATCATCAAGAAAAATTTTTAATTGATGATTGGACACGAACGGAAGGTGGCGGTGGAAAAACCTGTGTTTTGAGCGCTGGGCCAGTTATAGAACGCGGAGCAGTTAATTTTTCGCATGTCTTTGGTAGCGCCTTACCTCCCAGCGCCAGCCAACGTCATCCTGCTTTAAGCGCCGCCGCTTTTCAAGCAACCGGTATTTCTTTAGTCATCCATCCGCGTAATCCTTATGTGCCGACTGTACATATGAATTTACGCTTTATTGGTTTGCAAGGATCGGATCAACAAGCACCACAATGGTGGTTTGGTGGCGGATTTGATTTAACGCCTTATTATCCTTTTTTAGAAGATTGTCGCCATTGGCATTTAACTGCTAAACAAAGCTGCGATCCGTTTGGTTTAGAGCTTTATCCGCAATTCAAAAAAAATTGTGATGAATATTTTTATTTAAAGCATCGACAAGAGGCACGTGGAATCGGTGGACTTTTCTTTGATGATTTGAACCAATGGGAATTTAAGCAATGTTTTGGGTTTATACAAAGTGTTGGCGATCATTTTTTATCAGCCTATCTTCCGATAATACAACGACGTAAAGACGTTGTTTATGGCAAGCGCGAGCGTCAGTTTCAAGCTTATCGACGTAGTCGCTATGTGGAATTTAATTTGATTTATGATCGTGGAACATTATTTGGTTTACAAAGTGGCGGTCGGGTTGAATCGATATTAACCTCATTGCCGCCACAAGCGAGTTGGCAATATAATTGGCAGCCGCGACCTGGTTCTAAAGAGGCCGAATTAACCGAAAATTTTTTGGTCGCTAGAGATTGGTTGGCATGATTGGATTGCCGCGCGCTACGCGCTCGCGATGACAATAGAGCATCGTCATCACGGCCATCCATAGTTGACTAAGCTAAAGGATCTAATTTTTTCTTCTTAGCTGAAGCATGGCGCGCACGCAATTCGACATCGATATATTGATCGGTAATCGCACTCGAACTATGCCCGGCGTCGTCGCGGACATGTTCACGTGGCCGATGTTTGATATCTTCGGATATTCCTGTATGGCGTAACCAATGTACTGTCGCGGTTATTAATTCTATGGCTTCGTCTTTGAGACCGTCTTTAACCATACGTGCAAAAGCAGCATCAAAACAAGCTTGCACGATACTACGAATTTGTCGAGTACTCTGAATAGCGGCCTGACCACTGGCTTTGCTAATTAAAGGCGTGGTTTCGCCGCGACTAGGCAAACTCATCAGGCCTAAACTTTCTCTATAACGTTTTAATGCATTTAACATATCGTCGCTGACGCTAATTAAACGTTCTTTATTTCCTTTGCCGACGGTTAAAAACCACCAGTTACCATCCGCATCTTTTTGAAAATGACCCATCTGTGGTTCCCAGCGTGCGCTAGCGGCGAGTTCAGAAATTCGTAGATACATGCCATATAAGGCTTTCATAATAAATAAGGTTCTATTATGCAGATCCGGTTTTTGTTCAAACAGCATTTCTGCGGTTTCCATGACATACGACCATTGTAATTCACTTAGGCGCCGCACTTGATGGTTGCTTTTTTGCTGTCTGATGAACTTACTTTTTTGCCGAATTTGGGCTACCGGATTGAAATGGATATAGTCTTCTTGAATCAGATAGTTATAAAAACTTCCACATACCGCAAAAATCGCTTGTAAGGCTTTTTGGGATAAGGCGTATTTTTTTATATCCGGCATGATGCCTTGTTGACTCGCCATTTTATTAATTGTCGCAACAAAAGGCCGCCAATCGGGATGCGGCTTTCTTTGGCCCTGATGCATGAAATAACGAGCGACGGTTTTAACACCTATCCAATGTTTAGGAGGTTGTTGGCAAAATTCTATAAATGTCTCAAAGTCATCGCGGCGCAATTCTTTAATAGATTTTCCCAAAACAAACCAGCTCCATTGTAATAAGCGTTCAATTTCGCGTCGATAAGCATTAAATGTGGCCTCGCTACCACGGTAACTATACAAAAACTGTGCGGCTTGAGAATAATCTTGGTTGGCATAAGGGTTATTTTGCTTAATGTCTAGAATTTGTTGCGGAAATTTTTTGGGGTCGATAAATTTTAAACTATCAAATAGCGGAATGGGAGAAATGAGTGACATAAGCAGTTAGGTAAAAAAATTTCCTATAGTTTAACAAGCTTTTATGAAAAAATAATGCATAAATAAAAAAAATAATATTTCACAAGAAATTTTTAAAAAAGTTTAGTATAATGCCGGCCTTCCTTTTAGGGGGGGTAATAAACTTAATGCTCAGGTTTGTTTCTAACATAAAGGAACATATCACTACCACTGAGTTTTGGCGGGCCTTGTCGTTCGTCTTGAAGCGCCTCGAAAGTATCGCAAAATATCTGACTAGTCTTCCCCTGCCTTTTACGTTCAGCCTTTATATCTTACATCTGATAAGGGCCGCTTTAAGAATATTTAGCTATTTTAATAAAACTAAAAATAAAAATTTAGGGGATACCTGTAAACTCTTATTTGCCCTATTTAAAGTATCGATAGCCGTTATCGCCATCGTTTTACTCGGATGCGGTCTCGTTTCTCTGCCTGCAATGTTGTTAAGCTCATTTTTTGCTTATAGTATTATCAAGCTTATTCATAGTTCGATAGTTTTGTTAGTCAGTACGATTTCCTATCTAAAAATAGAAAAATATGGTATTGAACAGCAATGGAGGCGTGCCCAATATCACGATAATATCACCAAGCATGTCTGCATGCTGACGGCGGGTCTGTTGTTTGTACTATTAACCTGTATATTCAATAGCGCTACCATTTTAATATGGACTAATCCGTTGCTGCTGTTGGTCGATGCGGGGATTTGCATCGCATTATTCGCCACAGCGGGTTATTTCAGCTATAAAATCGCTAAAAATAAACATAGTGCTAGCGAAAGTCCATTATTAAAAGAGCACCAGGTTGCAAAAATCAAAAAATTTTTATGGATGTTTGGTCTTGGCATAGTGGCTTTGTTATTAACGGCCGCTACACCCTGGTTAGGGATTTCTGCCATCACATTCGCGTTGATATTACTTAGCGCCCAGGATGCGCTGTTAACGATTTATTATTATTTTTATGCTGTTTATATACCGGATCCTGAGCCGGCTAACCTTAGTGAAGAACAATTAAATGAACGGCTTGATCAAACCAGTCGAGATTATTACCAAAATTTTTCTCCCATTTACTATTTACAGACAGAAGTTTCAGAAAAATTCCCGCAGGTTGACGATGTCAATAAAGCCAATAAAAAACTACTTTTAAAAGTAACTTTGCTAAAAATACTGCAATTAAGAAGTAAAAGAGAAAAAACTGCAAAATTAGGCTTAATGAGTCAATTTTTTTCACTCGAAGAAAAATTTAAGGTCAAAGAAGAATATTTACTGCGTGAGTTAGCTTGGACTTTAAATACGGATAATCTCGAAGATTTAATCGAGCTTATTCTAGCGAATAGCGATTTGTTAGAAAATAAACGATCGGGGGTTTTAAACGATCTTGAACTCCAAAAAATCTTAGGCCAACTGGTTTTTTTTGCCGAGCAGGAAAAACGCACCCAACGAGCAGAAGTCGTTAAACCCAAAGCATTCTATCAGTCATTTTGGAAAAAGGTCGGCGCTTGCGAAGCCTTGTCACAGGCATGTCGCGCATCGCGAAACATAGAGGAACAGATGGCAGCATCCCATTCATCCTGGGTGCTAGGTTGAGCTAATTAAACCAAAAAATTATTTGTGGTGGCGTTAAGGATAGTAAAAGGAAACTTAACTATAATGAGCCGCTTCATGCCATGAGGCTTTAAATTAAGAAACATGTCATATAGGGTAAAGACTATGCCTTACGTGCTTAACGATTGGTTTCTTTTAGAAGTAGAGAAGTATATTGCTCGGCTTGAAGCTTGTTTGGCTTTAAAAGAATTGCGGCGCTTAATGAAAGGTTTTGGGCTGCAATTGCAGCAAATGTATCGATCGATGGCGAGCATTTCACTTTGGCGACTGATCTTGCTAGTGCTGAAACGCTTCGGTAGTATCATTAAGAATTGGCTCAAAGAGAATAGAGTTGATGAATGCCTTAAAGCGATTCTGCATGGATCTTATTTAGTTGCATTTGAGGGCTTATACCTCTTTCTGTATTTTCTACATTTTTTTAGAGCTTTTTTAACACTCATTGATTATTTTGCCGATCAAGATAATAAAAATTTAGTTGAAGTCACCAAATTTTTATATGCTTGTTTTAAAATCTTTATTTCCCTGTTGATGCTGGCTTTCATGATTGTGATGCTCGCGAATGGCATAGCACCGCTAGGGCTCGCTCTTTACCATAATATCAAAATATTTTTTCTTGTTTACAGTTTGTCGAAGCTTGCGATTAGTTTTTTTACTTTAGGTTTTAGTTTTATTAATTATAAAAACGCTAACAGCGTTCTCGATCAAGTTTGGTTAAAAAAGCACTACGAAAATAACATCAAAAAACATCGTGAGATATTAATGGTCGCAGTGCCGATAACACTAGCTTTAACGCTAGTGAGCTTAGGTTTAGTGACCGGACCTTGGTTTTGGGTCATGGTTGCAATAGCCAGTATTTTTCTATTAATCGATATGGCAAAGGCTATCTATTACTATGTAAATGGTAGCGGTGTACCTGAGCCCAAAGTGGGTCAATTGCCCCAAGAGAATGCATTCTTCGATGTTTCAAGGAATAATTATTATTACAGAAAATGTCGTACTGCCAGACTTAAAAACGATGACATGGAAGGCAATCGAATTTACCTATTAAAAGAAATAATAGTCAAGATTATTCAGTTGCAAACCAAATTAGAAAATAATTCAGCTTCGCGGTTTAGTTTTTTTTCAGAAAAACAAAAGATACAAACGAAAATTGATGGTTTAAAACAAGAAGCGAGTATATTATTAAGTGATAATTATGAAGAAAATAAATCATTATTTGATGATGTTTTTAAAGCTTTAAAGGAAGATTATCAACAATTAAACGAAAATGATAAAACGCTAATCCCTAAAAAAAACATTAAAAATTTATTTATTAATGATGAAATAGCAATCTTAAATGAATTACTCCATCGGCGTGATGCGGGCGACAAAAAAAATCCCTTATCTTCACAATCGTTTCGACAATCTTTCTTCAGAAAAGTAGGCGATTGCCAGGATATAGCTTTTGCTTGTCAAAAGCAAAAGGAATTAGAGCAGAAGGAGCTTAGTACCGAGACTTGCTTGCAACCCTTTCCGGTCAGGGTTTCGTATATTCTAGTGGCTGGATGAGCATTTATGATACTATAAGCTTAATTTTTAACCAGGTTAATCCTATGTCACTGCTAATCATTCTTATTATACCTCTCGCTATACTGTTGTTTAAGAGCTTTTTCACCGTCAGTCAACAATCCGTTGACGTCATTGAGCGCTTTGGGAAATATACCCGCTGTGCGCATGCGGGCTTAAATTTCAAAATTCCTTTCATCGAACGCATTGCCGGTGCTATTTCGCTGCGTATCTATCCATTGGATGTCACGTTAGATACTAAAACCCAAGATAATGTGATAGTTAAAATTCAGGTTTCCGTCCAATACCGGATTAAAGAAGACCGTGTTTATGATGCTTTTTACAAATTAGAGAATGCCAGAGAACAAATCACGGCTTATGTTTTGGATTTGGTGCGTGCTGAAGTACCGACGATGAGTTTAGATGCCGTCTTCGAAAAGAAAGACAGTATCGCGAATGCAGTAAAAAATGAATTAACCGGCACCATGCAAGAATTTGGTTACGAGATTGTGAAAGCCTTAGTCACGAATATTGATCCCGATGAGAAAGTGAAACATGCCATGAATGAAATCAATGAGCAACAACGCTTACAAGTGGCCGCACAAGCCAAAGGGGAAGCAGAAAAGATTCTGAAAGTAAAACAAGCCGAAGCCGAAGCAGAAAGTAAGCGTTTACAAGGCGAGGGTATTGCTAACCAACGTAAAGCGATAATTGGTGGTTTACAACAATCGGTAGGAGAATTTCAAAAAGCCATTCCTGGTGTAACAGCGGCGGATACCATGAATTTGGCATTGATTACGCAGTATTTTGATACGTTGAAAGAAATTGGTGCCAATAATAAAAGCACGACTATCTTGTTACCGCACTCTCCGGGTGGTTTAAAAGATATCGCTGCGCAACTTCGAGAAAGTATTATTACCGGAAATTTAGTCGCAAATTCAGAAAAGACAGAATAGTTTAAATTAAGCCGCTGAACTGCATCCCACTTGCTGGATGAAATAACGATGTAAATAATTATCTTGACTCAGCTCAGGATGAAAACTAGCGGCGATGATATTATTTTCTTGCACGGCAACTATTTGATCTTGGTATTTTGCAAGTACTTTAATGTCTGTGTTTTCTAGGAGTGTGAGTTTAGGTGCGCGAATAAAAACCATTTCCATCGCTCGATCTCTGACTACACAATGTCCGTTTACCACACGACTAGCGAGTTGTCTGCCGTAAGCATTACGTGTGACAAAAATGTTAATACGTCCCAAACTATCTTGGGTCGGTGATAATACTGATTTAGCTAAAAGTATTGCGCCCGCGCAGGTGCCTAGGATGGGTTTGTCATAATCCATCAGACTCGTCCAGAGTTGATATTGTTTCAGTAACTTGATCAACACTGAGCTTTCTCCACCCGGTAGAATTAATGCATCGCTTGCAGTCAATGTGCGCCGATCCCGTACCAATGAACAAAATACACCGAGCTTAGTTAGGCAGTTGATGTGCGCTTGGTAGCCACCTTGTAAAGCCAGAACACCGATATTCATATTAAACCTCTTTTCAAGCGTGCGTTATAGACTTGATCTCGTGGTAAAACGAAAAAAGGTCTCAAACCAAGCTGGTAATTTCTTCTTCTTCAGATTTAAGATTAAATCCACTCATTCCTTCGGCTAAATCACTCGATACATTAAGTAAAATTTCCGGGTTATCAAAATGCGTCGTAGCTTGTACGATGGCACAGGCACGTTTTTCTGGATCCGCCGATTTAAAGATCCCTGAACCGACAAACACACTTTCTGCGCCGAGTTGGCGTAGTAAAGCGGCATCGGCAGGTGTCGCGACACCACCAGCAGAAAAATGCGGTACCGGTAATCTACCTTCTTCAGCAACCCAGCGTACTAATTCTAAAGGCGCATTTAAACTTTTTGCCTTTGCGTAAAGTTCTTCTTTATTTAAAATGGTCAGTTGTTTAATTTCGCGGGTGATAGCACGCATATGACGTACTGCTTCGAGTATATTTCCTGAACCGGCTTCACCTTTAGTACGTATCATGGCAGCACCTTCGGCAATGCGTCTTAATGCTTCGCCAAGATTGCGACAGCCACAGACAAAAGGTACATCAAAGGCATACTTATCAATATGACATTCATCATCAGCAGTACTTAGCACTTCACTTTCGTCGATAAAATCGACATGCAATGCTTGCAGTATTTGTGCTTCAACAAAATGTCCAATACGTACTTTTGCCATCACCGGTATGGAGACGGCGTGCATAATATCGTGAATAATTTTAGGAGAGGCCATACGAGCGATACCGCCCATTTTACGAATGTCTGCGGGTACACGTTCTAACGCCATGACGGCGCAGGCGCCGGCTGCTTCGGCTATTCGTGCTTGTTCAACGTTAGTGACATCCATAATGACGCCACCTTTAAGCATTTCAGCGAGACCGGTTTTGATGCGTTGAGTATCATCGAGAAAATTCATAGCCTATCACCACAATAAAAGTTTTATTCTATTCCTTCAAAAATAGCCGGCTATTGTACAATAAATTTCAGTAATGCGTCATTGATTTACTCGTCATTGCGAGCACCGTAGGTGCGTGGCAATCTACATCATTCGCAATGCCGATCTAACACTATTGTCTTACTCGGGGCTTTTTCTTCTTCTATTACCAGCATAACTTTTTTGGTAATTAACGCGCGGTTTTGGTTTTCTATGTCCTGAGTGTTGATGAGCGTGGGAAAATTGTCTGGGTCGATCAGCGGTGGTGAGCTCGGCGGGGGCTTTGGCTTTCGCTTTATAATCAAATTCAGGGATAATACATTCTTCTAAACGTTTTTTAAGTAGATGTTCAATAGAACGAATTTGGCGTCTATCGCCGTTGGTAATCAAACTAAAGGCGGCACCTAACTTAGATGCGCGGCCAGTACGTCCAATGCGATGTGTATAATCTATCGCCGTATTAGGCATATCAAAGTTAATCACGTGTGAGATGTGATCGATGTCAATTCCACGCGCGGCAATATCGGTAGCGACTAAGAATTTTAATTCACCATGGCGAAATTTGCCGAGTGCAATCTTGCGTTTACTTTGAGATAAATTACCCTGAAAGGAAGTCGCTTTGTAACCGAGATGGCCAAGATGTTCAGCCAAACGCTTAGCGCGATGTTTAGTACGTGTGAAAATGATGGCCGATTGAACAGCATTGTTTTGTAAAATGGTTTCCAGTAAATCAGTTTTGAGTGCTTCTGAAACGGGATAAAGTGTTTGTGTGACGGTATTGGCGGGAGCAGATTCACCAATTTTTATTGAAACAGGATTATTCAGTACTTTGTCTGCAAGTAACCGAATATCGGATGACATCGTGGCGGAAAAGAGTAAGTTTTGGCGCTGCTTGGGTAAATATTTTAAAATATGGTAAATAGGCTCGCGGAATCCCAAATCAAACATATGATCAGCTTCGTCTAAGACCAATACTTCAACCTGGTGCAGATTAGCCTGTTCGCGACTGTTTTTGCCGCCTTGGAGCAGGTCGAGCAAACGACCCGGACAAGCGACGACGATATCGATACCCCCGCGCAACGTTCGATATTGTTCACGGTAATTGACCGTACCACCGTATATAGTGGCGCAGCGTAAACCGGTTTTAGCACCGAGTTTATTGATAGCAACACAAATTTGGTCGGCTAATTCTCGCGTCGGGGCGAGGATCAGGCCGCGTAATTGACCTTTAGGTCCTGCCATCAGGTGTTGTAATAGCGGTAAGGCAAAAGCGGCAGTTTTACCCGTCCCCGTCTGCGCCAAACCAACGACATCTCGGCCTTCAAGGATAGCGGGTATGGCTTTTGCTTGGATAGGGGTGGCTACTTCGTAACCTTCGGCTTGAATGCCGGATAAAATTTGGGCGTTTAAGTTAAATTCTGTAAAGTTCACTAAAAAGTTCCTGGCTGTAGTAGGTGAGCCAAGTAACATCTTTAGCTCTAAAAGTGGGCTAGTCTATCAGGCTTATGCAACAAATGATAGGAAAATTGCACTAAAAATAGACGTGTGTTTTCATGCCGATTACAGGAGTGTATAGCTCCCCGCAATCCATGAAATACAATATAATAAATCCAAATCATGACCTCCCTCGCCATGAGTGGATGATTAGCAGTCAGCCCTCTCGACTGTGGGTGTCAATGTACTTCAATAGTGACTGTTTAATGTGAAATTGCTATGCTGGGTTATGCAATCTTTACAGATAGAAAATACTGAGCATAAAGTCTTACATCCGGATCTTTTAGCCACTATGGCTTTGGTTTATGCGCCCAATCATCTGCATTGTTCTACACCGCAGACAGAGGCTGACAATGCCGAGTACGGGGCTTATTTTTTTACATTACAGGGACGGCGGATAAAGTTTCGGGTGGCTAAAATTACGCCGACTAAAATAGGCCAGTTTGTTACGCTATGGAAGAGGATCGGTAAACAGCCTATTCAGCCCTACGATGCATCAGATCCCTTTGATTTGTTAGTGATTAGCACGCGTCGCGGCGAGCTTTTTGGTCAATTCGTCATGCCAAAATCGGTGTTAGTGCAGCAAGGTATTCTTTCCGAAGCGGGTAAAGGTGGTAAAAGGGCGCTGCGCGTCTATCCTCCTTGGGACCAGACCACGAGTCGACAAGCACAAAATACGCAACGTTGGCAGCTACGCTACTTTTTAGAGATCCCGCATAATAAACCCCTTGATCAAGCGCGAGCGCAGCACTTATATCAACAAAAATAAAGCTTCACTAAAATAATGATGTGTGCATAAATAAATTTATTTCAACCCTTGACCCATCCCAGCTCTGCTATTACTATAAGCGGCCTTAACGGCTATAAATTCCCCGATAGCTCAGCTGGTAGAGCAAATGACTGTTAATCATTGGGTCACAGGTTCGAGTCCTGTTCGGGGAGCCAGTATCATTAAAGATTTTGTAACTAGACCCTGCATGTAAGATTTTGGAGAGTATAAATGTACGCAGTTATTTCCACTGGTGGAAAACAATATAAAGTCGCCGAAGGCGAAATTATTAAGCTAGAAAAGCTATCGGCAGAGGTTGGCGAAATCGTTGAATTTCCGGTGTTGATGCTGGCTAATAAAACCGATGTTAAAGTGGGATCACCTTTTTTAACGGAGTCAACCGTTAAAGCATCTATCGTAGAGCACGGTCGTGGTGATAAAATCAAAATTATTAAGTTTCGACGCCGTAAGCATCATAGGAAGCAAATGGGCCACCGGCAGCATTATACCGCGGTTAAAATTACCGAGATTATATAGAGGATACTCACCATGGCACACAAGAAAGCAGGCGGTAGTACCCGCAATGGTCGCGATTCACACTCAAAACGCTTAGGTGTAAAACACTTCGGTGGTGAGTCGGTTAAAGCAGGAAATATTATTATCCGTCAACGAGGAACACATTACCATCCAGGTAATAATGTAGGGATTGGCAAGGATCACACCTTATTTGCCTTAGTGCAAGGAGTGGTTAAATTTGCTCGTAAAGGAGCTAAGCTAAGATGTTATGTGAATGTAGTTCCTGCGTTAACAGAGTCGGCTGAACACGCTTAACTGGATTGCCGCGCACCTTCGATGCTCGCAATTACGTTGATTTTTAGACAAAAACAGTTTTTTTAATGGTTACCCCGCTCAGCGGGGTTTTTTATGAAATTTTTAGATGAAGTTGAGATACTGGTAGAGGCAGGTAAGGGCGGAGCAGGCTGCGTTAGTTTTCGTCGCGAAAAATTTATCCCATTAGGCGGTCCAGATGGCGGTGATGGGGGTGATGGCGGCAGTGTTTATTTAAAAGCCACGGCCAATCTCAATACACTGATTGATTTTCATTATAATCGTCTCTATAAGGCAGCTCGTGGCGAAAATGGCAAAGGTAGTGATTGCGCTGGAAAAAAGGGTGCTGATCTCTTTTTAGACGTGCCTATCGGTACCGAAATCTTTGATGCGGATACGCAAGAGTTGATCGGTGACTTAACGACCAAAGAGCAAACACAATGTGTCGCAAAAGGAGGTTGGCATGGTTTGGGTAATGCGCGATTTAAAAGCAGTACCAATCGTAGTCCACGCCAATTTACACCAGGCCATCCTGGCGAAACGCGTCGCTTAAAACTTTCTTTGAAATTATTGGCCGATGTAGGCTTGGTCGGTTTGCCTAACGCCGGAAAATCCAGTCTGATACGGGCAGTATCGGCGGCGACGCCTAAAGTCGCTGATTATCCATTTACGACTTTGCAGCCACATTTAGGTGTGGTGCGCTTAGAAGCGGGACGTAGTTTTGTGATGGCGGATGTCCCGGGATTGATTACCGGTGCTGCCGAGGGTTTAGGTTTGGGCATCAATTTTCTTAAGCATCTTGATCGTACGCGTTTATTACTCCACGTATTGGATATCCAACCCATTGATGGCAGTGATCCGTTAGAAAATATGGCTTTGATTGAAAATGAGCTGATAAAATACAGTCCTGAATTAGCCGCCAAACCCAGATGGTTAGTGTTAAATAAAATAGATTTACTACCCGCTGAGGAGTTACAGGAGTATGTGCAATATATAAAAACCCAAGTTCCCGCGCATATCCCGGTATTTGAAATTTCGGCTTTACAGCGTGTCGGGACACAAGCATTATGTTATGCTCTTGGAGACTTTTTAGAACAAAATGCGCACTAATCAGCAGAGTTTATTTCAGTCTGATGAATAGGTTTGTTAACGCAATATTTGAGTGTTTTACCCATTTTAAAATGGATGCGATATTTTTCAGGTGCTAAAAAATGTTCTCCGGTTTTGGGGTTAAAAGCAGAACGTGCTGCATTATAATGAGGTGAAAAACTTCCAAAGCCACGTATTTCTATGCGACGACCCTGGTATAATGTTTGTTCCAGCAGTTGGATTAAATGTTCCACACTTTTCTTAACAGTAGCAGCCTGAAGTTGAGGAAACTTTACTATAAGTTGGTTAATGAGTTCTGGTTTCAGCATGGATCACCTATGATAAGTTTGATTAAGCCAAAAAAATGATGCAAATACAACTACGTCATCTACCTAATTTGATTACTTGTATGCGCTTTATCCTAATAGGTCCTATTTTATGGGCCTTGTTGACAAAGTGCTATCCCCTGGCTTTTTATTTGTTTGTGATAGCGGGTGTGAGTGATGGCTTAGACGGTTTATTGGCGCGTTTTTTTGATTGGACGACGCCGTTAGGTGCTTTATTGGATCCTTTAGCCGATAAACTTCTACTGATGGGGAGTTTTGTGGTACTTGCTTATCTGCAACAAATTCCTGTATGGCTGACGATCATGGTGATAGGGCGCGATATTTGGATTATGGGCGGCGCTTTATTGTATCGGTATTGGGTCGGACCCTTAGATTATAAACCGGTTTGGATCAGTAAGTTAAATACATTTTTTCAATTAGTATTAGTGAGCTTACTGATTATTAAATTAGCTTTTTTTGATATCCCTGCTGAATTAATTCCACGTATTATCGAGGCCGTTTTTGTTACTACCTTATTGAGTTTTATCCAATATACGTGGATGTGGTTTTGGCAAGCGGCTTATTATTTAAAGTTAGCGAGTAAAAAATTAAGCGCTAAGAATCGAAAACAGGGTTGGTCTTAAATGACGCAATTAATTTTGCCTATCCAACCTCCGGATGCATGTTGTTTTGAAAATTTTTATACCGCTCAGAATGCTATTCTATTAAATTGCCTACGACAATTTTCGCTTAAAATAGGTGAGCCTTATATCTATATTTGGGGTAATCCGGGTGCAGGGTGTACGCATTTACTGCAAGCGTGTTGTCATGCGGCGCAACGGCAAGGATTTTCCGTCGTTTATCTACCTTTAAACACCTTGAAAAAAAATAAGTGTAGTGAGATATTGCGCGGTTTAGAATCAGTCGATATGGTTTGTATTGATGAATTAGAAAGTATAGCGGATGATAGTATTTGGCAAGAATCATTATTTCATTTCTATAATCGTTTACAAGAACAGTCACGTTTTTTGCTGATTGCGGCTAAGCATAGTCCACAGCAATTAAATTTATCATTACCTGATTTAACTTCACGTCTATCCAGCGGTGTTTTATTTCAAGTACGCGAATTAAATGACACGGAAAGACTCATTGCCTTGCAACAACGTGCTTACTTAAGGGGTTTAGAACTTTCCGAGGAAGTGGGTCAATTTTTATTGTTACGTCTTCCACGTGATTCGCAAGCGCTTTTTTCTGCCTTAATGCAACTTGATAAAGCCAGCTTAAGCTTAAAACGTAAATTAACTATTCCATTAGTGAAAACGATTTTAAATCTTTGAGTATTCGGCACATGGTAATTTTTTTTATTATATAGTAATTTAAAAATTCACATTTTTAATAATAATATTTTTTTTTAGGAAAATAAAAAAATGCCTGATGATAGAAAAGCTAAGGATCCAACACTCGCCCCGAAAGAGAATACCAGCATTTTATACTGGCTATTTACTACCATGGCTATAGGTATGGGGATGGCATCGGTTATTCTCTATTTTTTGGTCCGCAATCAATCAAACTCAGGCTTGAATAGTGTAAAAAATGGAAAATCTTCCGGTATTGTTAATCAACCGGCTTTTTTTCCTTCCCCTGCGCTGCCTTGTGTCAATGAAGAATGTGTTAAATTTGCTTACCATCAGTCTTTTGACGACAAGAAATCTCGTTTAGTGGTTAATAAATACTTAGCAACTCTAAAGAAAATATTGGCATCACTACCTTTGACATTGGCCAATCGAGCGGCTTTAGCGCAGGCAACGATTCGTCTCGTGCCCGCTAGTCCTTTACGTTCGGGTGCAAGTGGCTTTATTGCAGAGATGGGGCAAATATTTATAGTGATGAAAGAATATCTTAACGAGCAAGATCTTACAGGAACCTTGTTAAATGAAATACATCATTTAACGGTTATGGAGATAAACAAACACAAATTAGGAAATAATTGGGATGATTTCTCGAGTGGTCAGATGGTAGGTCTGCCGTTTATGACAAAAGACGGCAAGCTAAGTACAAAGCTCAAAGGACAATTAAAGAAATCTTTATTGCAGATTGAAAATAGAGTCAACGATTTTGATTCGTTATTAAATAAATCAGAACAGCTATCGGGTGTAGAAAAGAAAAAACTCGATGTTTATCTTACTGCAATGGATGATTATGCGCCTACGGTTTATAATCGTATTTTGGATATTAATCTGTTTAAGCATGTTGATAGACGTCAACATAATATAGAAATTAAAATGACGTTGGAAACGGATCAGACGGATCAGGAAGTCTATGCTAAAAATCCTGTTTATAATGATAAAAAAGGTGAAGTGTTGGTATTTTATTCGATCAATCGGGATAGATCGCCATTAGAACTGGCTAAAGCATTTATTTATGATTTTAAGCAAAGAGGTGTACGTAGCGACACCATTTATACGTCTGCGTATGCAAGAGAAGAAAGAGCAGGGTCGCTAGACGACTATTTGTTAACAGAAACAGCCAGTGATATGGATGAGTTATTAACACCTAAGCTGAAAAAAGTTTTTGCGCCACTTTTCACAAAATATTTTGATCGCTATGCTGACCCTTATTTGCAAGACAAATTTATTCCCAGTCTGAGCCGTATGGCTCAACGCTAGAATTTTGGAATAAACTCTTTGAGCGTGCTAGCCACCATTAATGTAATTTCAAGGCAATATGTGCCAAGCGTTTACCTAAGGCCTGGCAAAGTCGCTTTTCTTCGTCGCTAATCGGGTTTTTACTGTCTTTGCCGGCCATATGCGTCGGCCCATAAGGTGTGCCGCCGGTTTGTGTGGTGCTTAAATCAGATTCTGTGTAGGGCACACCGACGATAATCATGCCGAGATGGATCATGGGTAGCATCATGCTCAGCAGCGTGGTTTCTTGTCCGCCGTGTAGACTAGACGTCGAAGAAAAAAAGCCAGCTGGTTTATCGACTAATTCACCTGAAAACCATAGACCACTTAAGCTATCGATAAAGTGTTTTAAAGGAGCGGCCATATTACCAAAACGCGTCGGACTGCCTAAAGCGATGCCGATAGCGCCGCGAACATCTTCTAGCGTGGCATAAGGGGGGCCAGCCGGTGGGATTTTCTCTTCCACGGCTTCACAAACAGTCGAAATATTGGGGACGGTGCGAATTCTTACTTCTACACCTTCAATCGACTCGATGCCTCTTGCGACTTGTTGGGCCATTTTTGCCACAGCACCATAGCGGCTGTAGTAAAGCACTAATAGGTAAGGCATAGCCTTGACTCTCCTTAAATATGGATAAGAACCCGATAGGCTGGGCTTGATGTTGATGCAACAAGTCATTCTATGGTATAAAACACCGCGCTGAAAAGCGATATTTCACACACCTAGTATCTAAGTTATTTGAGGGTGGCTATTTCAAAGATAGTCTTCAAATAATACGAGGTGGAGGTTTAACCCAATTGGAGATTATATAAAGTGTCAGCAACAGCAACATTAAGACAGTTATTTGAAGCAGGTGTCCATTTTGGTCACCGTACGTGTTTTCGTGAGCCGAAAATGGCTCCGTATATCTACGGCGTGCGTAATGGTATTAGCATCATCGATCTAGAGAAAACTCGAGACTACATTACTGAAGCGCTCAATTATATCGCAAAAATAGCCGCTCGGCCTGGTAGCAAAATCTTATTTGTCGGAACAAAACGTGCCGCACAGGATTTAGTGAAAGAACAAGCCTTACGCTGCGGTATGCCTTATGTTAACCATCGCTGGTTAGGCGGCTTGTTAACCAATTATCGGACTATCCGTCAGTCCATTAAACGACTTAAAGAATTAGAAGCACAAAGCCTAGATGGCAGCTTTAACCAATTGACTAAAAAAGAAGCGCTGAATTTACAGCGGCAAATGAATAAATTGGAACGTGGTTTAGGGGGTATTAAGGATATGAGTGGTTTGCCAGATGCCTTATTTGTGATTGATAGAGGCTATGAGCATATTGCTATCTGTGAAGCACAAAAGCTAAAAATACCCGTGATTAGTATTGTCGATACTAACCATTCGCCTGAAGGCATTGATTATATTATTCCAGGTAATGATGATGCAGCCCGCGCGATTACACTTTATACACAAATGGTTGCGGATACTGTTTTAGATGCGCGCGCTGCTGCAAAAAAACCAACCGACTTAAAACTCACTGAAGTAGAAAAAGCTGAAGCTCAAGAACCCGTAGTGGAATCAACTAAATCTACCGAAGGAAAAGAGGAATAAGTACATGACGCCAACAATAATAACGGCCGCCATGGTTCAAGCCTTACGTGCTCGAACCGGGGCAGGCATGATGGATTGCAAAAAGGCTTTAGAGTCCGTGGGCGGTGATCTGGATGCAGCGGTTAAAGCAATGCGTGAATCTGGTCAAATTCAAGCGGAGAAAAAGTCCGGGCGTGTCGCCGCTGAAGGTTTAGTTGTGATTAAATCAAAATCAGCGCTAGGTCCTGCCGTCATTCTAGAAGTCAATTGCGAGACGGATTTTGTCGCGCGTGATGAAAATTTCAAACAGTTTGCTGAGAAAACGGCGCAATCTGCATTGGGTCATCAGATTACCAGCATAGACGCATTGTTAGACTTTAAGCTTGCTGATAGCGGCGAGAGTGTAGAAAAAACTCGTGAAGGCTTAGTTGCAAAATTAGGCGAAAATATTCAGTTAAGACGGCTGCAGTTTGTTGCAGAGCAGGCCGATATTATTCTGGGATCCTATGTGCATATGGGACGTATCGGCGTTATTGTGCAATTAAAAGGCGGCGATGAACAACTGGCTAAAGATTTAGCCTTACATATTATTGCTAATAATCCTGCAGTCATCTCAGCGGATGATATTGCCGAACAAATTTTGGCGAAAGAGCGCGAAATTATTATGGCGCAATCTCAGGGCAGTGGTAAACCACAAGCGGTTATCGATAAGATGGTAGAAGGGCGACTGAATAAATTCCGTGATGAAATGAGTTTATTAGGCCAAGCGTTTGTAAAAGATCCCGATATTCGAGTCGGACAGTTATTAAAAACTGCGGGAGCAGAGGTCATCAGCTTTGTGCGGTTTGCTGTCGGAGAAGGGATAGAAAAACCCAGCGAAGATTTTGCTGAAGCGGTGATGGCGCAAGTTAAGAGTTCTTCTTAAGTTGTAATACCAGACTGACGCATTTAAACACTTCAATGCGTCAGCGCTTGTTTGCTGAGAGCGTGTGACAATCAAAATAAAAGGAATTAATGTATGCCGAACAATAATATCATTTCTCCAGAACAAAGAAAAAAATGTATTCGTTTTTTAGTGGCAGCAGCCACAGGAAATTTAACGCAAGTTAAAGATCTGTGTGATGAATATACGTTGAATGCAAGCAACTCGAAAGGTAATACGGCTTTACATTTAGCATCAGAAAATAATCATGTTGACATCCTAAAATTCCTTTTTCATCAACCCAACATCAATCTTCATCAAGCCAATATAGCAGGCAAAAAAGCCGTTGATGTTATCGAGTACTTATCGACAGCAGAGCTATGGCAAAAAATGTTAACTATAGAGAAAAATTTATTGCAAGCATCCGTGTTCTTTCAAAGAAACTTGCTTAAAAAAAACTATGCTTTTGTACTTAATACAGAAAGCATCAGTGATGAATCTTTAACCATCGAAGACTTATCGCAGATCAATGCTTATGTTAAGCAAGCGCTTCCTTACGGTGCTCCTAATTGGGAGCAAGAACAATTTCCTCATCAACAAATGCCCCCCGCATCGCGATGGAAAAAAAAAGA
>JBDKHQ010000017.1:0-22128 GCA_039797585.1 Pseudomonadota bacterium
CTTTGCGAAACTTAAACAAGGTTTGAATATCAGTTCTAGTTCGGAGTTTGAAAATATATCTTTTGTTGAATTATCCCCTGAACCGCAGTTAGCATCCGAACTCAAATCTCCTCCCGAAATGGTTAAAAAAAAGAAAATTATACCATCTGTTATTTATTTTGATAAAGAAGGCAAGGGCCATAAAGTAAAATTCTCATCTAAAAACAAAAAAAAACCTAGAAATTTTTTGGAAGGTGAGAATTTAAATTTAAATGAATTTATAGATGAACGGCAAATATATGAAACTAATTTCGAAAAAATTATGTTGTCTGTCGGGAAAGAATTTAAACGACTAGCAGAAATTGAAATTCTGGATGTAGCTGAAACAGCAAATAATAATGTAAAGGCAGAACTTTCCTTAGAAGATAAAGATGCAGAGCTATTTAGGCGTTTGAATCGTATTGAAAAAACTCGAACCGAGAAAACACGTGCTAGAATCTTAAGGTCTAAAGAGGTTAAACGTTTTAAAACTGCCAAAGTATGGGGACCCATACTAGCTTCTATTCAAGAAAGAATTAGCCTATTTAAAGGCCAACAATTCGTATTAGGTCAAGACATTCTGGATACTATTCTTACAGATTTATTGTCATTAAAAGGCAATAAAAATAAGCAAATAGTTAAGGAATTTCTAAGTTTTATCAATTATGACAATCTAAAGTTATTAGTTAAGATTGCTAAGGAAGCTTATAACTTAGTCGAAAACCTAAATCTAATTTTAATTAAAATAGACGAAGTTAGGGAGAACTTGGGATATCCTAAAAAATATATTAATTATTTCCAACAGGAACTTGGTGAGTTTGCTCGTACATTTTCCGATGATTTTATTCTATATTTCTTTGAAAACTCTTTCAGATTATATAAATTAGTTAAATTAAATGCAAATGAATTTATTTGTTGGCCTAATTATGAATTTAATAACCTGTCTGAAAAAATTAAACTAAAAAACCCGGCTTTTCTAGCTACCGCTCATAGCCTTGATGAAATTATAACTAATCAACAACAAGCCATTAATAAGTATTTACAAATAAATTATAAGAATAATAATTTATACCAAAAAAATAAACGTTCGCCTTCTTTATGTAATAGTAAAAAAAATATATTTAGGGAATTGTTTAAGATAATCAAACATTTTTTAATTAATATTTTTATTGTTAGATTTTATTTTATAGATGAAAATTATTTTTTGCGATTTATGCAAAAATTAAATGAGTTTATTGAACAAAATCAAGCGAATTTAACGATTGATTCAGTTAGCAATTTTATAAAAATACTCAATTGGAAATTTTTGGTTTCTTGCGGAATAAATCCTATCCATTTATATAAAAAAGACACAAAGGAACGTTTGGTTCAATTTCTATTCCTAGCAATAATTAATCAAAAATTCCAAAATTTGACTGATCAGTTGCCTTCTAATAATAAATATATAAAAAATACTCGTAATAATGTTAAGCACGATATAGCAGATAAACTATTTAATCTCATCAATGAGCTTAACAGGAATAATGTGTTCTATTATCGTGATTGTAATCAAACTAATCTAATAGAAAAAGCCGAATCTCGAAAGAAGGTTGTGGATGAATTAGAGAGAGATGAAGAAATTAATGATTTATTTAAAAAAATACCAATGTTGAAATCTAGAATTCGTTTATGTCAACAGGAATTAATTAAGCTTTTTATTTTCGCAAATTCTGCTAAGGAATCCTTAACGAAATTGAAAGATAATGATAATAATTTTGAGGGTTTAACGCCATTAAAAAGTACGTTTTTTAAAAAGTCAGCAAAGGTTCTAGAGGAAGAAAATTTATTTAATCTTGGTCTCAATAGGCGTTAAATTTTTTTCTTTTATTCCACTTAATATTACATCCCATACTTGGTAATTGGTGCGGATTAACGGGTTTTCTTTGGAGAATATTTTCTAAAGCTGATCGAATATCTTTACCCGTCACTGGAATTTTATTGCCTGGTCTGGATCCATCTAATTGGCCCCGATATATGCACAAAAAATCTTTATCGAATATAAAAAAATCAGGTGTGCATGTGGCTTGATAGGCCTTGGCGGTTGATTGAGTTTCATCATGAAGATAGGGAAAACTAAAGTTTAATTGTTTAGCTAGCCCGCTCATTTTTTCCGGAGCATCTTCTGGATAACCTTCTGCATCATTCGAGCTGATGGCTACAAACGAGATGTCTTTAGCTTGAAAATCCTTAGCGAGCTGGATGAGTTCATGTATGACATGCTTTACGTAAGGGCAATGATTGCAAATAAACATAATGACTGTAGCTTTAGACACTTTGCTATCTTTTAAACTATATGATTTACCAGTAAGTGTATCCCTTAGTTTAAAATCAGGCGCTTTGGTGCCTAGAGCAAGCATGCTAGAAGGTGTTAGCGCCATAAAAATTCTCCCCATTTACAATAGTTAAGGTATTATAACCTAAACCTTCATTCATTAATTTTCAATTATGGCTAAGCTTTATTTTTACTACTCAGCTATGAACGCAGGCAAAAGCACCGCATTATTGCAAGCTAGTTATAATTATCAAGAACGTGGTATGCAAACATTATTGTTTGCACCAGCTATCGATGATCGTCATAAATTGGGCTGTATCAGTTCGCGAATAGGTTTAAACGCAGAGGCAAATTTATTTACGCCAAAAGACAGTTTGTTGGAACAGGTAGAAACCTTTCTAAAGCAAAGGAATGAATTAAAATGTGTATTAATCGATGAAGCCCAATTCTTGACAAAAAACCAAGTATTGCAATTGACAATGGTTGTTGATCGTTTAAATATTCCGGTTTTATGTTATGGATTGCGGAGTGATTTTCGCGCTGAGCCTTTCGAAGGTAGTCTCTATTTATTGATATGGGCTGATGAGATCAACGAGATTAAGACCGTCTGTTATTGTGGCCGTAAGGCGATTATGAATATCAGATTTGATGCTGAAAATCATAAGGTTACTCAAGGTAAACAAATAGAGATTGGTGGGAATGAACGTTATATTTCTGTTTGCAGAAAACATTTTAACCTGCTTGACCTAGCTTAATTTCATATTTTATTGGCATATCTTTTTTTAAATTCCTGAACCCCAAATACCCTTTATCTTAATAAAAAGGGTCTTAAGCTTGTCTTAAGCCTCTTATGTCTATAATCGAGTAGGAGGGACTCTATGCATATTAATACTCAAAGGAAATAAATATAAAAATTCCGTAAAAAAGAGAATTTTAATGCCGTTGGAAAAAGAAGAGTTAATGAGAGCCGAACAACTAATATTCTCAGGGGATTTTTCTGAGTATTTAAAATATTTATATCAGTTGGGAGTCCGTTTTGAAAAGAATTTTATTTTAAATATTAATCATAAAAAAATATTTGAAGATAAAAGTCAATTAGAAAGAGAGCGCCAGAGCTATATCCAGAATCAAATTGATGTATGTTCATTTAATGATGCTAGTGAACTAATAAACACTAGATTACAACATTTGCTGAGTTTGGCAGTTGCCTGGGAAGATCCTGGATTAAGTAGAGAAAAAATTAAAAATTCTACAAGAGCTGGCGATAATCAAAATGAAACTCCTAAAAAGATACGTCAATCTACCAAGCTCAAAAAGGATATAGATAAATCAATTCGTCATGCCATACGTGTCGGTCTTATGGTGGAGGTTGCTAGACTACGGAATGAGACTATTAGAATAGGGAATGAGGCTAATCAATTTAAAATAAAGTTCGACACAGATCTTAAAAACAACGAAAGGACAAATCCATTTAACAAAATTGTGATTTCTTCACTAGAAGAAAAAAAACCTTACGAAATTCTTGAGGAGTGTATTAACTCGATCAATGGCGAAACTCCAAAAGATATTGAACAAATATTTCAAAAAGCCGCTAAAGCTATTTCATCTTTCAAATCTGGGCCTGATAAATTTCTATATATATTGGGTGTTCTTATTGCATTTCTTGCCGCCTTAGCCTGTGGTCTAACTGTCGGAGGCTGTGCCTACTTACTTTTTATGGGGTTGACTCCTGTTACTTTCTTTCTGATGCCCTTAATTCCAGCAGCTATAATAAGCATCATTGGTGCTTTGACAGTTTTCGGAGTTAATTTTTATTTTCTTTATAAAAGTATTCCTGAAATTTTGCTTTCTGCCGCTAAAATGGATGGGATCTTTGTATATATCAACCCGGTAATAAGTTTTATAACGTGTGGGATCATTGAACATATCGACCCAAGTAAACGCGTCCAATTATCCGGATTCAAGAAAATTTTGCTTATACCCGCTGCGGTTGTTTCATTTGCAGTCGGCGTCTCTATGATAGCCTTTACTGCGAGTAATTTCATAAGCATTCTGGCTGGAATTATTCCTGCCTTAGCACTTTCGGCCGCGCCTCCTTTTCTACCCATCCTCCTAGGTATTTTAATGGTTGGCTTAGGTGTAGCGCTCAGTATTCTAATGTTTAAAGGTTATATTTGGTTATTACAGCACCCTTTAGTTGAGAAATTGGTTCAGCAAGCTTTTGATTATATGAGAAAATTACCTTTTGCTGGTATTTTGGGTTTTGTTATTAAATTGTTGATTTTTGTTCCTTTGCTTGTTTTTTTCTTAGGCCTGCACGTTTATGATTATCTAAAAAAATTATCTTTTGTTGGCTGGTTGGGTCTTGGCATTAAATTGCTGATTTTTGGTCTTTCAGGGGTCGGTTTATTTACATTGTATTTTGCAGGGGTCCCAATTTTAGTACCTTTTTTTGGGCCTGCTGCTGTTTTTATAGGTTGGGCTTCGTTTATAGGAGAAATCCCTTTTACCATCATGATGGTAAACAATCTTTGTGATCTGGCCGCTAACTTTTTAGTTAATAGTGCAATAAAGGCATTTAATTTCTGTTTTGCTAGAAAAGCTGCGGGGGAAGTGATCGACGATAGTTCACCCCAAGAAAAAATCAGCTTTAAACTAATTATAGGGGTTATTTTCGTCACTATAAATGCGCTTCTAAACGCGCTATTAGTTATAGGCACATCGATCATCTCTTTAGTAGCTACCGGAGCATGTTTTATTAATTCATTCGCTAGTAATCTAATTGTGCCGGATAAGGATCAAGAAAATAGAAGAAGACAGGCTAATGATGATTGCCTTCAATTGCTTATCCCGAAAAACAAAGATGTAATCCCAAATAGAGAGAATGATAGTTCAAATGTCGATTGGAGAGATAGATCTAATAACATTAATCCATCGTTTTTATTTCTATCCACTTCTAAAAGTGAATCAGCGCAAAAAATGAACGGCTATCATGCTAACAATCAAACAATTCCCCAAGCGGTTAGTTCTTATTCGCCTTCGCCCCGCTATACTGGTTTATAAAAATTTGACTTTAGCCATTTCAGGGCTGTCGATTTCGTTTGGACAATAGACTTGGCTTGCTATACACTACGCTTCCCAAATAGTCCCTAAAAATAAAAGACGTAAGTTCATAAGTCTGCTCCCTATTTGAGGCATTAATGGCCATAACTACCTTAAAACGAACGTCTGACTATCTAAGCTTTTCTAAGATTCAACCCTGGCTGGTTTGCATTTCTGCCGCGCTATTTTTCTTTTACGAATTTATCCAGATGGGTATGTTTAACTCCATTAGCCAAGAGTTAATGCATGATTTTTCAATCAATGCGGGCCAGTTAGGCTTCTTATCTGCGACCTATTTCTATGCAGATGTTATCTTTTTGTTATTTGCTGGAATCCTAGTCGATCGCTTCTCTATTCGTATTATTATACTCAGTGCGATGGTTATGGTCGTGCTTTCGACTCTTCTGTTTGCTTGCAGCCGATCCTTTGAAATAGCGGCTTTTAGTCATTTCATAGCCGGTATTGGTAATGCTTTTTGCTTTTTGAGTTGTATTAAATTGGCAACGCGTTGGTTTCCTTCACAGCGTTTAGCTTTGGTCATCGGTATTATCATTACCATTGCCATGGCTGGAGGTATAGTGGCGCAGACTCCCTTTGCGCTGGTAGTACATGCGCTAGGATGGCGAAACGCCGTGATGATAAATGCCGCATTGGGAATATTGATTACCCTATTGATTTACTGCTTTGTCCATGATTATCCAAAGCATCAACTATCTCAAAAGAGTGAAGATTTAGTAGCCGCTAAGCCTATTTCAGTGATGAAAAGTATGAGCTTAGCTTTACGAAATAAGCAGAATACTTTAGCAGGAATATATACTTGTCTTTTAAATTTACCGATTATTTTGTTGGGTGCGTTATGGGGAACTTTGTATTTAACCCAAGTCCATCACCTTGAGAAAACCCAAGCTTCATTAGTCGCTACGATGATCTTTTTAGGAACTATTATAGGTTCACCTTTAGTAGGTTGGTTCTCTGACTTTATTGGTAGACGAAGATTGTTGATGATTATCGGCGCTATGTTTTCTTTGCTGGTTTTACTAGCGATTATGTTTATACCCATATTACATTTCTATACCTTGCTTACTTTGTTTTTATTATTAGGTTTTTTTACAAGTACTCAAATTATTAGTTATCCGTTGATTGCCGAAAGTAACCCTAGATATTTGACAGGCACATCGACCAGTTTAGCCTCAATCCTTATCATGGGTGGAGGAGCTGTATTTCAACCTTTATTTGGATGGTTAATCGATCTGCATTGGGATCAAACCTTCTTACAAGGCGTACCTTACTATTCGGCCAGTAATTATCGTTATGGCATGGCCATTATGCCCATAGCTTTTATAGTGAGTTTAATCGCTGCGTGTTGTTTACGTGAAACTTATTGCCAACCTTTTATTCGCGAGAATAATCTATGCTGACTTCAGGTGTTCATGAGAATATTTCCATAATGGATAAAAAATTACCGTGGATAGTTTGCTTTTCTGCTGCACTGTTTTTTTTCTATGAATTTATTCAAATGAATATGTTCAATGCTATTAGTGCCGATCTGATGCATGCTTTTTCTCTTGATGCTACTGGATTGGGTAAACTATCCGCTTATTACTTTTACGCCAATTTACTATTTTTACCGATTGCGGGTGCTTTGTTAGACCGATTTTCGACACGTAAAATTATTCTTTCCTCTTTGTTTCTTTGCATTGTGGGTATTGCTGCTTTTGCAATGACAAGTTCATTTCTATGGGCATCTATATTTCGTTTTATGAGTGGTATTGGTAGCGCTTTTTGTTTCCTAAGTAGTATTCGACTTGCATCGCGTTGGTTTCCCGCAAAAAATATGGCATTGATCAGTGGCTTAATCGTCACGATGGCTATGATGGGCGGTATGGTAGCCCAAACACCTCTAACTCTATTGGTGGAATTAGTAAATTGGCGTCATGCTTTATTTTTTGATGCAAGTTTAGGCGTCATTATTTTCTTAATAATTTTTAGTTTTGTTCAAGATTACCCAGCTAATTCACATCAGGAGCAAAAAAATTCGCATCAAGAACTCTCTAAATTGGGACTTTTACAAAGTTGGCGACTCGCTTATTTAAACCCACAAAATAGTTTATGTGGGCTTTATGTTTCTTTGCTCAATTTACCTGTTGCCCTTTTATGTGCTATTTGGGGAAGCTTATTTTTGCAGCAAGCGGATCATTTTTCTGCAACAGAAGCTTCATTTGCACCAAGCCTGCTTTTTATTGGGACGATCATTGGGGGTCCAGTTGTTGGATGGGTTTCTGATAAAATTCAAAAGCGTGTACCACTCATGATGTTAGGCGTCATTATTTCCCAGTTATTAGTTATTACAATTATCTGTATACCGGGGTTTTCTATAGTAACCATCGCTTTATTGTTTTTTGCTTTAGGGTTTTTTACCAGTAGTCAGGTTTTGAGTTACCCCTTAGTTGCAGCCAGTAATCCAAAGAGTCTGACTGCAACTTCAGTGAGTGTCGTTTCCTTCATGGCAATAGGAGGTTATGCAGTATTTCAACCATTATTTGGCTGGCTAATGGATGCGAATTTTCAAGGGACGGTATTAAATCAAATTAGAATTTACTCACCCAGCGATTATCATCGTGCCTTACTCATTATACCGATAGGATTTTGTATTGCTTTTATTGCTACATTTCTAATGCGTGAGCCCCGTTCTTAGTGTTGAGCGGTGCTAAATTCTTACAGGCGATATCTTAATTGGCTATTTTAAAAAAGATTCGCTAGTATATACTTCTTTTTAGTTTTAAAGCTCAGTTTTTAATCATATTTCTCTTTTTAAGTTCGAGAAAAAAAATGGATAATTACACGACATTTACTTCCGAATCGGTATCAGAAGGACATCCAGATAAGATTGCCGATCAAATTTCAGATGCAGTTTTAGACGCAATTTTACTTCAGGATAAAAATGCCCGAGTTGCCTGTGAAGCATTAGTTAAGACTGGTATGGTGTTAGTGGCAGGTGAGGTAACCACCACGGCTTGGGTTGATGTAGAACAAATCGTTAGAGAATCTGTAAAAGAGATTGGCTACAATAGCTCATCGATGGGATTCGACTGGGAATCCTGTGCTGTTATGACCGCTATTGGTAAACAATCACCTGATATTGCCCAAGGAGTTGATAGGGTCAATAAACCTGAACAAGGTGCAGGCGATCAAGGCTTAATGTTTGGTTATGCTAGTAATGAGACCGACGTGCTGATGCCTGCGCCTATTACCTACGCGCATCGCTTGATGGAACGCCAGGCGAAATTACGTAAAAATAACAGCCTGAGTTGGTTGCGGCCTGATGCTAAAAGCCAGGTAAGTTTACGTTATCAAAATGGTAAACCCATTGGCGTGGAAGCAATCGTGCTTTCTACTCAACATGCTCCTGATATTGCTTATGACGATCTCAAAGAAGCCGTCATGGAAGAAATTATCAAGCCTACCTTTCCAGCAACATGGCTAACAAAAACCACAAAATATTATATAAATCCTACTGGTCGTTTCGTTATTGGTGGACCCTTAGGTGATACTGGCTTAACAGGACGTAAAATTATCGTGGATACTTATGGCGGTATGGCACGTCATGGTGGAGGTTGTTTTTCCGGTAAGGATCCCAGTAAAGTTGATCGTTCAGCCGCCTATGCTGCGCGCTATGTTGCAAAAAATATTGTTGCTGCAGGTTTAGCCGATCGCTGCGAAATACAAGTCTCTTATGCCATCGGTATTGCAGAGCCCACATCCATAAATATCAATACATTTGGCACAGCTAAATTACCTGATCAGCGTATCATTGAATTAATACAACAGCATTTTGATTTAAGACCACGAGGCTTAATTGAAATGCTTGATTTATTAAGACCTATTTACAAACCCACTGCAGCTTATGGTCATTTTGGCCGTGAAAACGAAGATTTTCCTTGGGAAAAAACCGATAAGACGGAATTATTACACGCAGACTTGTTGAACCATGAAATCAAACAAGTAACGGAATTTTAAATATACTCTTCGCACTTGAATTTTTGACTGTGTTGCCGCTCAACTCGCAATCCTCATGTATCTTAATACATTCCGGTTGCTCATTCTTACGGCGCCTTGTCAAAAATCCAATTGCTGTGAGTGTAAGAACGGCGTTAAAAAAGTTGCTATTTATATAAGTTATTGAGAAAGGTATTTATGATTACAGAAAAGTTAAAGGCTAATATTGCTGACTACAAAGTTGCAGATTTAAGTTTAGCAGAATGGGGGCGACGCGAAATCACTATTGCTGAGACAGAAATGCCAGGTTTAATGGCTTTACGCAAAAAATACGGTCACGAAAAACCCTTAAAGGGTGCGCGTATTGCCGGTTGTTTACATATGACCATACAAACAGCCGTGTTAATTGAAACACTACTTGATTTGGGTGCAGAAGTGCGCTGGTCTTCTTGTAATATTTTTTCTACTCAAGACCACGCGGCTGCGGCTATGGCAGCTCGAAATATTCCAGTTTTTGCTTGGAAAGGGGAAACAGAAGAAGAATTTTGGTGGTGTATTGAGCAAACTTTAATAGGGCCCGATGACTGGACGCCCAATTTATTATTAGACGATGGTGGCGATCTTACTTTATTACTACATGAAAAACATCCCAAACTTTTACAAGCTATTAAAGGCGTATCCGAAGAAACTACGACGGGTGTACATAGACTTTATCAAATGCAAAAAGAAAAAACATTATTAGTTCCAGCGATAAATGTGAATGATTCGGTAACTAAATCTAAATTTGATAATCTCTATGGATGCAGAGAATCTTTAATTGACGCATTAAAGCGCGCGACTGACGTCATGATCGCAGGTAAAATTGTGGTGGTGTGTGGTTATGGTGATGTAGGAAAAGGATGTGCTCAGAGTCTGCGCTCTTATGGCGCGACTGTTTGGATTACCGAAATTGATCCTATTTGTGCATTACAAGCGGCCATGGAAGGTTATCGTGTCGTAACCATGGATGATGTAGCAAAACTAGGAGACATATTTGTAACTGCCACCGGAAACAAAGATGTTATCACTCTATCTCATATGCAACAGATGAAAGATCTGGCTATCGTTTGTAATATCGGTCATTTTGATTCTGAGATAGATGTGGCTGGATTACGTCAATTCAATTGGTTAAATATTAAGCCGCAAGTTGATCAGATAAATTTTCCTAATAAAAAACGTTTATTATTATTAGCAGAAGGTCGTTTAGTTAATCTAGGCTGCGCGACCGGCCATCCAAGCTTTGTTATGTCTAATTCGTTTACCAATCAAGTTTTAGCACAGATTGAATTATGGCAATACAATGATCGTTATGAAAAAGGTAAAGTTTATATGCTGCCTAAAGAGCTGGATGAGCAAGTGGCTCGTTTACATTTAGAGAAAGTGGGTGCCAAATTAACAGAACTGACTTCTGAACAAGCCGATTATATTGGCGTAAAACCTCAAGGCCCCTATAAATCAGATTATTATCGTTATTAATGCGAATTATTTTTCAAAGATCTTAATTCCATCTTTGCTAGCCATGAGCAATATGTTGGCGGGACGCTGGGCGAATAATCCATTACAAACGACCCCTGGAATATTATTAAGTAAACGCTCGAGCTTAATGGGGTCAGTAAAATCCCAATGTTGAGTATCTAGTATAATATTGCCGTTATCGGTAATAAATTTTTCCCTATAAATAGGGAAGCCTCCCAATTTTACTAATTCTCTAGCAACATAACTGCGCCCCATTGGAATAACTTCCACCGGGAGGCTTTTTTGTCCTAATACACCAACATATTTACTTTCATCAACGATACAAATAAAATCTTTACTCGCAGCAGCAATAATTTTCTCACGCGTTAACGCGCCCCCGCCACCTTTTATAAGTTGCAGTTGTGGATTGACTTCATCGGCCCCGTCGATATAAAGCGCTAACTCTCCTGCGCTATTAAGATCTAAAACAGGGATATTAAATTGTTTTAAACGTTTTTCAGTTTCTACAGAAGCGGCGACTACGCCTTCGAGTTTATGTTTAATATCAGCTAACGCGGTAATAAGGTAATTGACAGTGCTACCGCTTCCTATACCCAGAATAGATCCAACTTTTATATGATCTAATGCGGCCTGAGCTGCTTTACTTTTTAATAGTTCCTGATTTTGCGTTATCACTATGATCTCCTCGAGTCAGACGTTCGTAGAGCTACTTTGACATAAGGTAAAACAGCATGCAATTTCTACTCCGAAAGCAACTGACATCCCTTAGACTTTATTATTTTCTGAACCTGCTATATAGCCTATTAACGCCGCTTCTTCTTGTGAGAATCCATTTATTAGCGTAGGGGCGGTAAAAATTTGATGGGCGGTGCGCATAAAATATAAGCCCTGCCCAAGAATATTGACCAAAATGGTATTATCTCGATATTGGGCAATTATTTGGTAACGTATTTGTTCGGATATATTCCACATAGTGTATCTCCATAAAAAAATAGTTTAATAAGAACTATTTATATTGTTTAAATCCTTATCGTATTCTATGAAGAAAATATTTGTCTTCGCTTACTCAGACTTTTAGACACGACTTATTATCTAAAAAATGACAAAATACTATCTTTTTAAGACTATACTATGTGCTGACCTTCTAATTCAATGTGCAAAAAACTTAAAAATTGATTAGAAAAGCGGGTTTTTTACCTATCAGGTAAACTGAATTAAATTTTAACCCCCAAAATTGGACATTCTTTTGCTAAGCGTTGGTTTTTCCTGCTTAACGTTTTTTGATAAGCTGTGTTATGCTTGGCCAATTTCGTAAGAACCACTACAAAATCTATCCGATTTGTTTAGTTACTGTCTATATGGCCTTTAAGAAAAAGGAATTTGCATGCTATATCTTAAAGGCTGTTTAACTGGAAAAAGGCAAAATGATAGTTTGGTAGGGTCGAGTTGTTTTAGCTTTTTATTAAAAGAGGGGCTGTATGTTTAGATTGGGATTACGTAGCCTATTGTTTTTGGCTTTATCTATTATTTTAATCTCTTGTGGAAAAATGAACAATAATTCTAAAACTTCCCAGCCGACGAGTTTTAAAGCCGGGAAAGATTATGAAGTTATTTCCACTTCGGAAATTATTCCTAAAGTAACCCCAAAAGCACAAGTACGAGTGGTTGAATTTTTTAGTTATGCTTGCCCTGCTTGCTATCATTTTGAGGCCACATTGGACAAATGGCTTGCAAAAAAGCCAAATTATGTAAAATTTGAGCGGGTACCGATAGTGTTCCAACCAAGTTGGCGCAGCTTGGCTCGAGCCTATTATATCGCGCAGATGCTGGGAGTCGAAAAGGAATTGACGCCTGCTATATTTAAAGCTATCCATGTTGAAGGACAAGATTTATCAAATCCTAAGCTTCAAGAAGAATTTTTTATAAAGCATGGCGTTAAACAACATGAGTTTGAAAGTATAGCTAGTTTTTCGCCAGGTATTGATGCGCAATTATTGAGAAGTGATACTTTGATGCAAGAAGATAAAATTCTTGCCGCACCTACATTAGTTATTGATAATCGATATAAAGTTGACCCCAGCATGATAGGTGGAGATCCCACGCGCTTTTTGCAGGTTACTGATTATTTGATAGAAAAAGTGAGAAAAGGGGACGAATAACTTGAGTGATTTCGTCAACATCCGCGGCTTATATTTTAATCGTAACGGACGTGCCATTTTTTCCGATGTCGAACTAAATATCCCACGCGGTAAAATAACAGCCATCATGGGTCCTAGTGGATGTGGGAAGACTACGCTGTTGCGTTTAATAGGCGGTCAATTAAAACCTGAGCGTGGCAATATCCATGTCGATGGTAAGTTAATAAATAAACTGTCGCAGGCTCAACTTTATGAATTACGTCGTAAAATGGGTATTTTATTTCAGAGTGGAGCGTTATTTACTAATCTAAATGTTTTTGAAAATGTTGCTTTTCCTTTAAGAGAACACACCAATCTACCTGATTTTATGATTCGTGATATTGTATTGATGAAATTACAATCCGTAGGCTTACGCGGTGCTAAAAATCTTATGCGAAGTCAGCTTTCAGGTGGTATGGCAAGGCGTGTCGCTTTAGCCCGAGCAATTGCTTTGGATCCGGAGCTTATTATGTATGACGAACCTTTTGCAGGCCTAGATCCTATTGCTCTGGGAGTCATCGTGAAACTTATTTCAGATCTAAATAAAGCCTTAGGCATCACTACGATTTTAGTTTCTCATGATGTAGAAGAAGCGCTAAGTATAGCTGACTATGTTTATGTGATAGCTAGCGGGAAAATTATTGGTCACGGTACTCCCGAAAAAGTACATATTGATAAAGATCCAGAGGTTCAACAATTTTTACAAGGTTTACCTGATGGCGTGGTTCCTTTTCATTATCCCGCCATCGACTATAAACAAGATTTGCTGCACTAATGCTATGTTGATATTAGAGAAATTACGATTATTGGGTCAATTTGGTCTACAGCTGTTAATGAGCTTTGGTCGTTCAGGGATTTTTTTAGCGCATTTATTAATACGCAAACCACGCTTTAAAAAAAGTTTTCCTTTATTAATCGAACAACTATATTTTATTGGCGTACTATCCTTAGTCATTATTGTCTTGTCGGGATTATTTATTGGCTTGGTTGTGGGATTACAAGGCTATAATACTTTAAATAAATTTGGTGCGAGTCAACAATTAGGTCAATTAGTTGCTTTAAGTGTGGTACGAGAATTAGGGCCAGTGGTTACGGCATTATTGTTTGCAGGACGAGCTGGTTCGGCATTGACCGCAGAGATTGGTTTAATGAAATCAACAGAACAACTTGCAAGCATGGAGATGATGGGAGTCGATCCACTATGGCGTGTGATTTCACCTCGTTTTTGGGGTGGTTTCATCAGTATGCCCCTATTAATGATCATTTTTAGTGCAGTTGCAGTTTGGGGTGGATATTTAGTAGGTGTCATTTGGTTAGGCGTTGATAGTGGAACGTTCTGGAGCGCTATGCAATCGGCGGTTAATTTTCATGATGATATAGTGAATGGAATTATAAAAAGTATTGTTTTTGGCGGTGTTGTTACATGGATAGCTGTGTTTCAAGGATATGATACGGTTCCTACTCCTCAAGGAATTGGACGAGCGACAACGCATACCGTTGTTTATTCTTCCCTGGCTGTACTAGGCTTGGATTTTGTATTAACCGCAATGATGATGGGAGGTTGGTAAGTGCGCGAGAGAATAATAGAAATTTGGGTTGGCTTTTTCATGTTATTTGGGATACTTGCTTTATTAGTTTTGGCTTTTAAGGTAAGTGGATTAAGTAGTGCTATTGGTGAAAATGGATATAACATAACAGCTGCTTTTGATAATGTGGGTGGATTAAAAGTGCGCTCACCGGTGTCTTTAGCGGGTGTTCATATTGGGGAAGTAAGTGCAATCAAACTCGATAATGTTCAATTTAAAGCTATCGTGACGATGAAAATTGATCCTAAATATAAACAATTGCCAACAGATACTTCCGCAAGTATTTTAACTCAAGGTTTGTTGGGCGCAAATTATATTAGTCTAACACCAGGATTTGCTCAGACGTTTTTAAATAACAAGGGTATCGTACAAGATACGCATCCGGCATTAATTTTAGAAGATCTTATCGGCCAATTAATATTTAGCTTAAAGAATTCAGGGGGAAAGAAGTGAAAAAAGTAATATTCGCATTGTTTGGTTTATTAATATGTACAATGGCATGGGCTGTTTCTTCGCCTGTAGATATACTACAAAATACATCTAATCAATTAATTTCAGCGCTGCAACGAAATCAAGCCACACTTAAAACAAAACCTCAAGTTGTTTACGGAATAGTTAATCAAATTCTGTTGCCTCATGTTGATGTTATGAGTATGTCGAGTAAAGCTTTAGGTCGTGAGGCGTGGTTACGCGCTACGCCGACGCAAAAACAAGCTTTTTCTCAGCAATTTGTTACCTTGCTTATCCGTACTTATTCGAGTGCTTTGGCTCAATACACCAATGAAAGAGTAAATTTTTTACCATTGCGAGGCGATTATAATAATCAATCTCGTGTACAGGTTAATAGTGTTATTGTTCGGGAATCAGGCCCTTCCATTAACCTTAGTTATCGCATGATGCGAGTGGGTGGGCAATGGATGCTTTATGATTTTAGTGTAGATGGCGTGAGCATCATAGAAAGCTTTCGTTCACAATTTGTTGAAGTGTTACAACAAAGGGGTATTGATGGTCTGATCAATGAGTTAGCTCAACATAATGCACAAAATGATTGACGATGAATAAATCATCCTTTCAATTTAATAAAGACCATTATGTGTTATCGGGCGCGTTAAATGCTTATACCGTACCTGGATTATGGGAGCTCAGCCAGGATATCTTAAAAAAAGATAAAGCTTTGTTACTCACTTTTAATTTAGAACATGTCACTCAAAGTGATAGTAGCGGCGTGGCATTATTGATTGCTTGGATGCGAATGTTAAAAAAGCGTGATCAAAAAATTCGTTTTGTGGGTTTACCCATACAAATGCTGGCCATTATTCGCGTATCAGATTTAGAAAAAATATTGCCTATAAATCGCTCTGAATAATGGGCAGGTCTAAAGCAAAGAAAGTTTAAATGTTAGCAACCAAGGTAAGCTTCTTACTTATTTTGGAAATTTCTACTACAAATGCAAAAATTATATATTTAAAGAATTGCTGGTAGCAATAACTGTAATTGGTATAAAAATAGAGAGATAAATGGTGGATAAACTAATTATTAGAGGCGGCATCCCATTACAAGGTGAAGTTCGAATTTCGGGTGCAAAGAATGCAACCTTGCCTATTTTAGCAGCCTGCCTATTGTCTGAGGAACCTATTACCTTATTTAATGTTCCCCATTTACAAGACGTTACCACCATGGTTGAGCTTTTAAGTGGTATGGGCGCCCAATTTACCATAGGCGAGCGCATGAGTTTAGAAGTGCGTTCACGTGAGCTGATTGATTCCTACGCTCCTTATTCATTAGTACGAAAAATGAGGGCTTCTATTTTAGTTCTTGGTGCATTACTTGCTCGTTGTGGTGAAGCGATAGTTTCTCTTCCTGGTGGGTGTGCGATTGGTACACGTCCAGTCAATTTACACATACAAGGGCTTGAGGCCATGGGCGCAAAAATCGAAATAGAAAATGGCTATATAAAAGCTAAAACTAAAGGGCGTTTGCAGGGCGCATTTATTGATCTTGATACTATCACAGTCACTGGGACTGAAAATTTAATGATGGCCGCGACATTAGCTAAGGGCAAAACCGTTATAAAAAATGCCGCACGTGAGCCCGAAGTGGTTGATTTAGCCAATTTTTTAAATAGCATCGGTGCAAACATTACTGACGCAGGAACAGATACCATTACCATCGAAGGCGTTGATCAATTAACAGGCGGATATTATCGAATTTTACCGGACCGAATCGAAGCGGCGACTTATTTAATTGCAGTTGCGTGTACACGAGGTTTTATTCGCCTAAAAGATATTCAAGCAAACACCTTAGATGCTGTAATTTATACTTTGCGTCAAGCTGGCGCAGAAATTGCCATTGGCGACCATTGGATCGAACTTGATATGCGAAATAAACGCGCAAAAGCCGTTAATGTAAGTACCGCGCCCTATCCTGCTTTCCCCACCGATGCGCAAGCGCAAATAATGGCACTCAATATTACCGCGGAAGGAACCGGAATTATTACCGAAACAGTGTTTGAGAATCGTTTTATGCATGTCCAAGAAATGCGTCGGATGGGCGCCGATATTACCTTAAAAGGTAATGTTGCTATCTGCAAGGGCGTTGATAAGTTAACAGGCGCAGAAGTCATGGCCACGGATTTACGGGCTTCAGCGAGTTTGGTACTCGCAGGTTTAACTGCTGAAGGTGAGACGACCGTGAATAGAATTTATCATATCGATCGCGGCTATGAATGCATTGAAGAAAAATTATCGCAGTTGGGTGGAAAAATTCGCCGCGTGTCAGATGCGGCTTGAGAAATAGAAGTTTACCAATTGTAGAAACAATCAATAAACTTCCTAAGCAAAGATTTATATTATCTATAATTAAACGACTGTTGCTTCACAAACATTAGCCACGGTTCGTGCTTGTATACCGCTTAACATATCCCAAATGGATTTGGCTATTTTTTTAGCCGCTTTTTCTGCCGCTATTTTTTCTTCCATGGGTAAATTTTTTATTAGTGTTTTAGTGGCCTCGGCATGTTCTACATCTGCCTCAAGGTGCACTAAGAAAAATTTTAAAGTAGGCTCGTCAATAATATCGTAAAATTGTTTTAGCCCTGTGATTTTACTGGCAGCTGTTTGCGGAATCTGACGTTCGTAAGCATATAAGGCGCCTAAGCCTTCTGCATAAGATGAACGTGATAATGCCAAAAACTCATCAATAAATTGTTTAGTTTCTGGAAAAAGTTTACTACTAATGACAGCCGCATCTGATAAGCCGAGACCTTTGGTAAATTGTAACCACAAAACCGGATGACTATCCAGACCATTCATTCCTTCTTCGTCATTTAAGTTGTCTAATAATACTTTTCGTGCCTCGGAGTCCCGACAATTACTATGCGTGGCACTAATATAGCGCGGGAAAGCATCCACATGGTGATAATATTGACAAGCATAATCACGAAGATTATCTATTGACAACTTCCCAGCAGACCAGGCTTGATAAAGCGGATGTTTCAATAAATGGTTTTCATTAAGTTGTCTATCAAGTTGCTGCATATAATTACTTTGCAAAATATCATTGAGCGTATTATCCACTGTTTGCATAGTCATAGTGCCTTTCTCCTTATTTGGTTTAGAGTGAAACATTATACCGAATTTAGTCTCAGATCTAAAACCAAGAATATGCCTTAAATATTACCAACTTTTAAACACTTATTGTTTTAAAGGTTTATTTAATAGAATGTAATATTCAAAAACGCAAATTTTATTTAAAAACAAATAAAACGCGATTATTTTGCATATAAAATTTACAACATTACCTTAATTTGACACTATTCTGTTTAACTTCTACGATAAAGTGCATTATTTTAATCTTTAATAGCTATTAAAGGGAGATATTATGAAGAAATCAGAAACAACTGCTTACTTAATTGCCGGGGTATTGGCTACATCTGTACTATTAACGGGCTGTGGCGGCGGTAGTGGTGGTGGAATGAGTGGTTTGGGGGCCACCGGGGCCGCAGGAACTGCAGGAACTCCAGGGGCTGGAGGAAGTAATTTATTAGATGTGCTTGGTTCTACTGGTGGGGTTGTGCTCGACCTACAGGCGTTAGGATCGGAAGGTATTCAAATAAGTGGATTGACACCAACAGAAGTAGGACGTTTAGAGGCAGGAGGATTCACTGGGGGATTAGATGTTCAAGTTCTTCGCAGTAGTGACGGTGCTTTACTAGCTATCAATACACCAGCAGGAGCATTTGCATTTCCTGGCATTACCTTACCTGCAGTATTTGGTACCGGTTTGCCAACTATACCTACAAACATAGCAAATCTAATATCTGGAGTAGGACTTTAATATTTAAGAAAAAAACTAACTATTTACGAGTTTTGCATTTTAGCGTCTTTTATTCATCGTTGTTTTTAAAGCAACAAAAACAACAATTTATTTTAATTAGGAAGCAAAACTCGTATTATTTTTTATGTAGTTTTTAAATTTTTTTCATCAATTTTTTTATTAATTAAAATGGTGTATAGCTAAACGTAAAGAAAAACCGTAAGCTTTTACCATTATGCCCGCTTTGTACTTGCGCCTGAACCGGATTGGTCATAGGTCTTGCGACACTCAATTGCAGTCGAAAATCTTTATTTAACAGTAATCGTAATCCAGCCGATAAAGAAGCATCACTATAAGCACTGTTTAAAAAGAAAGTCGGCGCGACATTTTTATTCCATACTTTACCAATGTCATAACGCGTAAAGTATTGTATCGCACTAATCGATTTGGGAAAGCTATTATAGCGTAATTCTATGCCGCCCATGAGTCCTTGGTCGCCAATAATTTCACCGGGATCATAGGCCATACCATAGGGCTGACCACCACCATAAGGTATCTTTTCCACTGAGGCTAAAGGATTAAAAGCATACTGCCCCATTGAATCTAACAGCACCGAAAAGGATTTGGTTATGTTTTGCACATGCGTGACATAATAATAAAATTTGGTATAGCCAACATAAGGATTAGGAATGCCAGGGGGTGGGGGCGGTGCGGTATTAGCGCCGAATACATGTATCCCTTGGCTTAGTTCAGCTTCTATTTTGTCAAAATATTTGGTTCTATTACGTTCATAGATTGCCTTGGCGCGCAATGATGGGAGTCTTATGCTAGCATCAGGGCTATTAACTACGCCTGTGTAAGAAGACGTTTTGCTGCGATAATAACCGAATGCTAAACGACCATCGAGCTTATCATTGGTTTGTAGAATAAATGGATGATAAAAATAAGCACCCAAATTCCCGGCTTTACCAGAAACGCTAGATGGCGGAATGTTGAGACTTGGCTTGATTTGTGTGTAATCGGCATAAATATCAAGATGATTACCATTCACGCCGATGGGAAAATTATGTAATAAATAATAATATTGTAAAACTTTAGGATCAAACGGTGCGGTAGCTGCCGTTACTACGGTTGAATCCCCTCCTTGCAATAAGGAATACATATTCGCCGTCAGAAATAAATTTTGACCGCCCAAATAGCGGTTTTGATTGTTATTGAGTAGAGCATTGGGGACAAAACGACGCTGCTTAACAACAAACGTGAGTTTTTGTGCGGCTGAATTAGCTACCCCTGGACTCTTTTTTAAAGTGGCTGAAACTCCAGGTAATCGATTTAACAATAATATGTAATGTTGTAATACTTTTAATCGTAATGGACGCGATTTTTTTAATTGTTGAGCATAAGCATCGAGATAGTTTTCTAGACCATGTGTTTTTCCCAGTACATTAACCTCAACGACATAAGCTTCTAATACTTCGATATGAACGTACCCTGATGATAGATTTTGTACCGGTAAATACGCTTTACTAAGAATATAACCATCCAATAAATATTTTAATGCGATTTTTCCATTTACTGTTTCTAACTCTTTATAAGTAATCCTTTTATTTAGATAAGGCCGAAAAAAAGCTAATAGACTTTCTTGTGAGTAAACAGTCGATCCGGTAATGGAGACAGAACGTAACACAAAAGGTCTGCGCATACTCGGAGGAACTGAAATGACTGGACGAATGGGCGCTGCTGCTATGGGAGATATTATTGGACCACGGGCACTGACCTCTTGTTGAATATTGACCGTATTTCGTAATTGTCGTTCTACTTGTCCTGAGGATAAGGAACTAATTACATCTGTTAGTGCACAGGTTGGAAAAATAAGCAGTAGAAAATAAGCACAATAGCTAAGAAGTTTTGCATACTGTGTTTTTACTGGTTTGAATCGTTTGAGGTCCATCATCGATTTGCTTATCCATAAGAAAAATCTAAGAAAAGTTTAGTAGACATTATTGATTAATCAATAGTTGCTAAATTTTTCTTAACTATTTAATTGAAAGCATTTTTTAAAATTGTTTGGGCTAGCTTGGCGTGCGATGCTATTTCAGCAAATGAAGCTTTGGCAATCAGCTTACGCGGCGCAATCCAGCTTCCTCCCACACAACAAACATAAGGTAAGCTAAGATAGCTGAGCAAATTATCCGCATTAATGCCACCGGTTGGACAAAAATGTAAAGGTAAAACTTCTGCAATGGCGCGCAATGTTTTAATGCCGCCCATGCTTTCAGCAGGATAAAATTTAAGAGTTTTTAATTTGAGTTGATGAGCTAATAGAGCTTCACTAGGAGTAGCAATACCAGGTAGGTAAGGAATATTGTGTTTTTCGGCTTCAAGCACTAAGGTCTTATTTAAACCAGGACTAACAGCAAATTTTGCACCCGCGGATTTTATCTGTGAAAATTGCTTAGTCTCAACAATGGTACCCGCGCCGACTAGTACTTCTGGAAAAGCCACACTTATTTTCTCAATAGCCGCTAAGGCACATGCGGTGCGTAAGGTGATTTCTAAAACCTTAAATCCAGATTTTAGCAGTATTTCAGCTAAAGGAATTGCATGTTCTACTTTATCGATTACAATAACCGGTATAATGCGATTTAGGCCTAGAATATCAATTAAAGTAAGCATCGATGTCCTATAAAGTGATAATGCATAATACTCTCCTCTTTTTTACCAAGCAAATGTTAGTGAAACTTGCTTATGTCTAAAATTAAGCGAATTGGCGTGATTGGTGAAGCGATGTTGGAATTATCACATCAAACTCCTACTTCGCTCTGCCTTTCCTTTGCAGGCGATACCTTAAATTTCGCCATTTATTTGCGTCGATTGTTGCAAAATCAAGCTTTTGATATTCATTATGTCACCGCCCTAGGCCAAGATGCTTATAGCGATCAGATGTTATTGAATTGGCAAACTGAAGGTATTAAAACTGATTTAGTTCATCGCTTAGAGAATAAATTGCCTGGGCTTTATTTAATTCGGACTGATGATAACGGAGAAAGAACCTTCTATTTTTATCGATCCGATTCTGCTGCGCGTGAATTATTTAAAGGCGATAATC
>JBDKHQ010000018.1:0-4263 GCA_039797585.1 Pseudomonadota bacterium
TTCCGTAGTATGCAAGTGCGGGAATCAGGACAAGCCGCTGAGCTTTTTTTTGATAGTGCGGATGTCGGCGAAGCTTGTTTAGGATATATCGTAAAGAACACCGATTTACAGCAGGCATTATACGCGCAAGCAAAAACCGATACTGAATTGACTTGGTTTGTTCCCGATGCCTTACTCAATATGCAATTGGAAAAAAACCAGGTGTTATTAACACTAGCGTCTGGGACAGAAATAAGTACACGTTTGCTAATCGGTGCCGATGGCGATCATTCTCAAGTTAGAGAATTAGCAAACTTACAAATTAAAACCACTGATTATGCGCAGCGGGCACTTGTTGCGACAGTACGGACTGAATTACCGCATAAACAAACCGCAAGACAAATTTTTTTACCGAATGGTCCCTTAGCTTTTTTACCTTTAAAGGATGCTCACCATAGTTCCATCGTTTGGTCGACTACACCCGAAGAAAGTCAGCGTTTAGAAGCGTTAGATGATGAACTTTTTTGTGAAGAGTTAATGCATGCTTTCGAGCAGCGTTTAGGCCAAGTGCTATCAACTAGCCCACGTTTAAGTTATCCATTAAAGACCCAAGAAGCGGAGCATTATATAAAATCGGGTGTTGCTTTAGTTGGAGACGCAGCGCATAGCATTCATCCCTTAGCCGGACAAGGCGCTAATTTAGGGATCGCCGATGCGCATTGTTTGGCGAAAGTGATCCTGGAAGCCAAACAGAAACACCGATCCATAGCTGCACACCATACTTTACGTCGTTATGAGCGAGAGCGTCGCTTTCATAATCGCGTCATGATGGGTAGCGTTGATGGAATTAAACATCTATTTGCTACCAGCAATCCGATAGTACAGAAAACGCGTCAGTACGGATTAGGCATGATCAATAATGTCGCTTGTTTGAAAAATGTTATCGTGCGGTACGCGATGGGGAATTCTAGTAGTTAAGCACCTAGCGTAGGTCTGTTATATTGTTCCATTGCTTGATGGGGCGTTTTCTCAGGAAGCATATTAAATATTTCATTAATAGTTTTCAGGTGAATTTTCACCTGTTCTATCCGTTCTATCGGCATTATTTCGTTATTTTGTTTATATGGAAAAAAACTTCCGGTTTGCTTGGTGTGTTTGCTAGGGACAAGGATCTTGTGTATGTCATAAAATTCTTTCATAACTCGTGCGAGTAGGATATCCGAAGTAGTATTTTTGTTTTCAATACCTTTTAAAATTATTTCTCGATTTGATTTTATAAACTGCATGATATCTTCCGGTAAATTTTTATTATTGCCGGGTTTTAAGATATAGTTCTTTTCAATCTTTTCTTTTAGTTGCAGGGCGTTTTCGAACGCCGCATCTAATTCTTTTTCTGATTGTGATATGGTCATGGAAAATATACTGTAAACTTCTGTGAATATGCGAAAAGTATAGACCTTCAATATTAAGAGAGACTTAAAGGAAGCAAGAAAATGGCTAAAAACACCCCATTTATCATCCTGGACCGGGATGGCGTGATTAATTTTGAGTCTAAGGAGTATATTAAGACCCCTGAGGAATGGTTACCTATTCCGGGGAGCTTAGAGGCCATCGCCTTATTGAGCCAAGCAGGCTACACCATCGCCGTGGCGACTAATCAAGCGGGTGTGGGCCGGGGGTTTTATACTGAGGCAGAGCTAGCCCTTATCCACCAAAAAATGTTGGATAGCGTAAAAGCACAGGGAGGCAAGCTAGATAAGGTGTTTTACTGTCCCCATCTGCCTGAAGACCATTGTAGTTGTCGTAAGCCTGGCATAGGTTTATTTGAACAAATTGCCGACTATTATCAACTAGATTTGAGGGGCATTATAGCCATCGGTGATTCTTTGCGGGATATCAAAGCAGCACTTAAAGTTGGCTGTCAGCCCATTTTGGTCTTAACCGGTAATGGTGAAGATACACTGTTAAATAACTGTGAATTACTTGATGAGATCCCGGTTTTCCCGGATTTATTGAGCGCCGTGCAGAAATTACTACAGGAAGAACAGCATGTCTAAACCTAAACGCGTCTACAGCTGTCAGTCCTGTGGCGGGCAGTTTTTACAATGGTCAGGCCAATGTGGCGAATGCCAAGCGTGGAATAGTTTATTAGAAGATAGTGCTTCTCTTTCAGCACGTTCGCTGCCACGTGTAAATGGTTATGCGGCAGCCGATGCGAAAATAACCGATTTAAATAGCATACAGTTTAGTGAAGTGGAACGATTTTCTTCACGGATCAAAGAGTTGGATAGAGTACTCGGCGGAGGGATAGTCCCCGGTTCGGTGATACTGATGGGTGGCGACCCAGGGATAGGAAAATCTACTTTATTATTACAGAGTCTTTGTCAGTTGAGTGAGCAGCATGCTGTGCTTTACATCACTGGAGAAGAATCACTGCAACAAGTGGCCTTACGAGCACAACGTTTAGAATTGCCACACAAGAAAATTCGTCTATTAACTGAAACTCGTGTCGAAAGTATTTTAACGCATGCATTACAAGAAAAACCGCAAGTTTTAGTGATTGATTCGATACAAACTATGCATACCGATTTGCTTCAGTCAGCGCCTGGTGCAGTAGGCCAAGTCAGAGAAAGCGCCATGCAATTGACGCGTTTGGCCAAACAAACCGGTATTGCTTTGTTTTTGGTTGGACATGTGACCAAGGATGGTGCACTGGCAGGCCCACGTGTTTTAGAACATATGGTTGATACGGTTTTATATTTTGAAGGTGAAGCCGATAGTCGACATCGCTTGATCCGATCGGTTAAAAATCGTTTTGGCGCGGTAAATGAATTAGGCGTATTTGTTATGACCGAGAAAGGTCTGCGTGAAGTCAGCAATCCTTCAGCGATGCTATTGTCGCGTTCAGGTTTAACGGTTTCAGGTAGTTTAGTAACAGCCACGTGGCAGGGTAGTCGTCCTTTATTGGTTGAAGTACAAGCCTTGGTGGATAACAGTCACTTAGGTAATCCACGTCGCGTAACGGTAGGTTTAGAAAGTAATCGATTAGCGATGTTATTAGCGGTATTGCATCGACATGCCGGTATTATGACGTATGATCAAGATGTGTTTATTAATGTCGTGGGTGGTGTGCGTTTATTAGAAACCAGTGCGGATTTACCGGTTTTATTAGCGGTATTATCGAGTTTACGCAATAAACCTTTTCCGGAAGATTGTTTAGTATTTGGCGAGGTCGGTTTATCCGGAGAAATCCGTCCTGTCCCGAATGGCCAAGAACGCTTACGCGATGCCGCTAAACACGGCTTTAAATCGGCGATTATTCCCAAGGCTAATATGAGTAAACAAACTATTCAAGGTATGACGGTTTTTCCCGTTGCGCAGTTAACTGAAGCCTTGGATATAGCGCGGCAGATCGCTAACACTGAGACCAACAATAAGGTATCTGCTTAAAGTCCTTTATTTTCAGCGGGATTAGTTAGGAATTCAATGATTATTTTAGCAATACGAATTGCAGCTTTACCGTCCCCGTATGGAGAACCAGCATCACTCATCTTTTGATAGTGATTTTTATCATGTAATAATTTTTCAGCTTGACTAACAATTGTATCTCTATCAGTTCCTACTAATAAAGCAGCGCCACAGGTTACACCTTCTGGTCTTTCCGTTTCTTCTCTTAGTACTAATAGAGGTTTGTGTAAGGCAGGAGCTTCCTCTTGGAGTCCGCCCGAATCAGTTAAGACAAAATAGCAATTTTTTAAGAGCGTAATAAGTTCAATATATTCTAAAGGTTCACTGAGAATAATGTTTTCAATATTTGCAAGTTCCTTTAATATAACTGTCTTGACGTTGGGATTAGGGTGTATAGGTAAGACTATTACGATATTGGGATTTCTCGCAGCTAGCATTTTTAATGCTTGGCAAATATTAAAAAGTGGTTTACCAAAATTTTCACGACGATGACAGGTCACTAATATAATTTTTTTGTCATTTTTTGCCGGATTTTTTATCTTTTTTACAGCTTGATATAAAGTGTCAATAATAGTATTACCCGTCACATAAACATGCTGAGTAATACCTGAACTTGCTAAATTATTGGCAGTGAGTTGGGTTGGGCAAAAATGCAAACTAGATATTAATGAGACGACTCTTCGGTTTAATTCTTCAGGAAAAGGATTATGAATCGTTGAAGTTCTAAGTCCTGCCTCGATATGCGCAAAGGGAATTTTTTTATAAAATGCAGAGAGTGCGCTCATCAAAGTGGTTGTGGTGTCACCTTGAGCGATG
>JBDKHQ010000019.1:0-8728 GCA_039797585.1 Pseudomonadota bacterium
ATAAAAAATGCTTCGTATTATTTAGATAACGAGCATCGGTTTAAAGCACTCGCTGAAAAAAATTTAACTCTCTCCGATAAGGTTCATGAATTTTTTCACACTATAGATGATGAAATTTTAAAAATAAATAAAAAGCTTACAAAAGACATTCATGCAGAGTGTGAACAACTTAAATTAAGTATAGGTCAATTGCTAAAGATTGCAGTTGAAATTTTTAAGGAAACTAATAGATCAGCCACTAAATCGGTGATGCCGGAGCAGGGTTGTTATCTACCCAATTCATCAGCGGAAAGTATCGATCAAACTATAGGCAAGACGATTCAATCGGAAAACAATATCAAACAGCAAGCTATTTTTAATGACTACAGGCTTAAAATTAAAAAAAGTATCGATTTTTTTAAAGGTAACCGCATTGATCTTAGTTTCGTTTTAACTGAAGTCAATCTATTTTTAGCATTTATTAATCTAAATAGTAATACAGTAAAAAAAGAAGACCTGTTAAAAGATAGCGGCATAACGGAAGACACGACGTCTAGCCGTTCTTTGGATACTGGAAGTGAAAGTATTCCTAACTTTATTGAGCAGGTTCAGGAAGGTGTGTCAGCACAGATGAGCGAATACCGTCAATTTATACCATTTTGTGCTCAGGATCCAATTAAAACTTGTATCAACTTGTTAAGGGATTATTCTAAAGGCCGGGGTTTATCTGGAGCATTAAAAAGATTTTTTTCTTTGGCCTGGAACCGACATTATGTATCGAGTGTTAATCAATTTTTAACAGCTTATGATCGGCAAGAATTATCGGATAATCTAACGGTATATGATGTTTTTATCCAATTACGAAATTATGGGGCTGAAATTTCTTTGCTGGATAACAAAAGTACTTTGCTAAATAGATTGTTATTTTGTGCTAAGCTAAAAGGTGAAGAAAGTGATTTCGTTCCAGTAGAAGATTTTCCTTGTGTTTTAAATTCAGTCATAGCTGTTCCGAGTCACCCCTTAGTGTTGCGACAGCAGCAGGATCAGGTCAGTACACCTATTCATATTACTCCACAGCCAACATGGGTGCCTCCTGCGATACGTACTACGCCACCACCATTTAAAGATTCTCCAAAAGGTTCGATAGAGTTATTAATAAATAGAACAAAACCAGGTAGCTACCAAGAACCTGCTGAAAATAAATTTTTTCATGAACAAGTACGTCCGCGATCGGTGAGTGTGACGAGTAAAAAAAATCTGCTATCTAGCAAATTTTTTATAGATGCAGAGAAAGGACTTAACCCAAGTATGCTGCTGGAGCAGAGAAAAGAAGCGGGTACCAGCCCATGCCCCCTTCTCCAGGAGTGAGTGGCCTTTAAAGCAAATAAAATAAGTAACGGATTTTAATCCAATTGATCTAAAGGATAGCGTGCAATTGTTTTTATGCTTAAATTATCGCTTAGCCCCAAATTCAAACGTCGGTAACCTAAATAGGCAATCATTGCACCATTATCGGTACAAAAACTTGGTCGTGGATAATACAGCGTGATGTTATGCTTTAATGCCGTGCTAGCCAGTTCTTTTCTGAGCCAGGTATTGGCGGCAACACCTCCTGCGATCACTAAACGATGCAGACCGGTTTGATGCAAAGCGCGCATTGTCTTGATCACTAAGGTATCGGCTACTGCTGCTTGAAATTCATGCGCAATGTTTGCTTTGGTTTGGTGTGTTTGGTCGCTATTTTTTAATGTCGTACTCACAAATGTTTTTAGACCACTAAAGCTAAAATCGCAGTCCGGTCTGTTTACCATAGGCCGTGGAAAAGCATATTGTTTAGCTTGACCTTGCGCGGCCAATGCAGCGATGGCTGGACCACCAGGGTAATTTAGACCTAATAACTTGGCTGTTTTATCAAAAGCTTCGCCTGCCGCATCATCCAGACTTACGCCTAGAATTTGATAATCACCGATGGCGTTTACTTGTGCCAGTAGCGTATGGCCACCCGACACTAATAGCGCAACAAACGGGAATTCTGGGGCATGTTCTTCCAGCATGGGTGCAAGTAAATGAGCTTCCATATGATGTACGCCTAGCGTAGGGATTCCGAGCGCCCAACCTAAACTACGGCCAAAAGCCGCACCGACCAATAGTGCCCCGGCTAAGCCAGGGCCAGCACAATAAGCGATGCCATCGATGGCGGAGAGCGGGAGATGGGCAATCGCTAAGGTTTCCTTTACTAGAGGTAATATTTTCAGGATATGGTCGCGTGAGGCTAATTCTGGAACGACGCCCCCATACTGATTATGTAATTCAATTTGGCTATATAGAGAGTGTGCGACTAGGCCTTTTTCGCCTGTATAAATCGCAATACCGGTTTCATCACAAGAAGTCTCAATACCTAATACACATTGTATGGTTTTTGGATGGAAATCGGGTTGGTTTGAATAGAAACTTTGCATTTTTATGGATTGCTGGTTAGAATTAGCACCTATTTTAACTTTAATTGAGGAAGTGCACTACATGCCCGGCGTAATACTTAAAACCAGCGAAACACTAGAGTCGGCTATCCGCCGTTATAAGCGTGCCTGTGAAAAGTCAGGTATTTTCGCTGAAGTGCGTCGTCGTGAATACTACGAGAAACCCACCGAGGCGCGCAAGCGCCGTTTTGCTGCAGCGGTTAAGCGTTGTCGCAAGCGTTTGATGCGCGATAACCCTTGCTTTATAGCTAAAACGAAGCGCAAGCATTAATCATGACTACCCCTCTCAAGCAGCGCATTCAGGAAGATATGAAAGCTGCTCTTCGAGCACAAGATAAGCAACGTTTGGGCGTGGTACGACTCATCCTGGCAGCTATTAAACAGGTTGAAGTGGATGAGCGCGTTGAAGTAGACGATACGCGTATTACGCAGATATTGAATAAAATGCTTAAACAGCGTCACGATTCAATTACTCAATATGATCAGGCTAAGCGTGATGATTTAGCCGATCAAGAACGTTTAGAGGTAGGTATTATTCAAACCTATTTACCTGAACCTTTAAGTGAAGCAGAGGTTGATCGGTTGCTGTCTGAAGTCATAACAAAAGTAGGCGCAACTTCGACTAAAGATATGGGAAAGGTCATGGCAGAACTGAAAGAAAAATTGCAAGGTCGCGCGGACATGACACAGATTAGCGCAAAAATTAAAGAACGTTTGACTTAAGCCCTCGTTTATTTCTTGAGTAGCACCAGACAAAAATTCAAGTGCGAAGAGTACACCAGGAATATATGTCTATAGCACCTATTCCCCAGGAATTTATTAATGAGCTCTTGGCGCGCATCGATATTGTGCAGCTTATTGATGCACGTGTTCCGTTGCGAAAAAAAGGTAAAAATTATATTGCCTGTTGCCCTTTTCATTCCGAAAAAACACCTTCCTTTACTGTTACGCCTGAAAAACAATTCTATTATTGCTTCGGTTGTTCTATGGGTGGAAATGGCTTCAGTTTCTTAATGGAATACGAAAAAATAAGCTTTGTAGAAGCGGTAAATTTATTAGCTGAGCAAATGGGCATGGAAGTTCCGCAACACGCAAAACAACAAGAAGTTTATAAAGTTGCTGCTAATCTTTATGGTTTGTTAGAGAAGGTGACGCAGTTCTATGCCAAAGAATTACGACATAACACGCACGCTATTAATTATCTTAAACAGCGCGGACTATCGGGCGAGATAGCTAAGAAGTTTAACTTAGGCTATGCGCCACCTGCTTGGGATAGCTTACTCAAAACTTTTAACGATACAGAAAATTTATTTGCAGCGGGTTTATTAGTCAAAAAATCCGAAGGCCCAGGTTATTATGATCGTTTTCGCGACCGAATCTTGTTCCCTATTCGTGATAGGAGGGGGCGTGTCATCGGGTTTGGAGGCCGAGTCTTAGCACAACAGGAACCTAAGTATTTGAACTCGCCTGAAACCGCGCTGTTTCATAAAGGTAAAGAGCTGTATGGTCTTTATGAAACATTTCAGGCAAATCGTCAGCTAGAACGCATTTTAGTGGTTGAAGGTTACATGGATGTTTTAGCGTTGTTTCAAGCTGATTTCCCTTTTACAGTTGCAACCTTGGGTACCGCAACCAGTCGTGATCAAATAAGTCGACTGATGAGCCATACCCAGGAAATAATTTTTTGTTTTGATGGGGATGTTGCCGGAAAAAAAGCAGCATGGCGCGTACTCGAGCAAAGTTTAGATTTATTAACCGATGGTTACATACTGCGTTTTTTACTATTACCTAATGGCGAAGATCCTGACTCATTAATACAAAAAAAGGGTCGTGCTGAATTTATTGCTAGGTTACAACAAGCACAATCTTTAGGTGAATTTTTATTTGGTTATTTGTTAACACAAGTTGACATCAATCAATTAGAAGGTAAAGCACGTCTAGCAAAGCTAGCCGTTCCACTGCTTGAAAAAGTGGCGGTGGGTATTATGCAACATAAATTATTTGAGCAACTGGCTGCTTTAGTTAATATGGACGTGGTGACATTAAAAAAAGTTACCGTCAATGATAAAAGTAATTCAATAAAAACCATGCAAAAAAAAATACATAAGCCTACTAATAGCGCCAATCGTTCTTCGCCGATGCGTTTAGCGATTGCCTTATTAGTGCAGTTCCCTCAAATCGTTAAATCACTTTCTGATAAGCAATGCCATACCTTAAGCCGATTAGAATTACCTGGCAGTGATTTATTAGTGAAGTTATTTTTACTGCTCAAACAAAATCCAGAACTGACAAGTGCCATGTTACTGGAATATTGGCGAGAAGATGAGTCTTGCCATAAAATCCTCAAACAATTGATAAGTTACCCCTTAACTATCCCAGAGTCCGGAGTCCAAGCAGAATTCCATGATTTACTTAAGCATTTAAAAAAAGCAGTCGCGGAAGGACAAATCGATAAGATATTGCAACAAGGCAAGCAATCCGGCTTAAACGAAGAAGAGAAAAAACATTTATATCATTTGATGTTAGATAATATCAATGATAAGTAATTGCTTTCCTTTTAATCTAAGGATTTTTAGCAGCTAGAATTTTCTTATTAAATGCTTCGTATTTTTAAGTAAACAGTAGATATGGACTTTTTTAAAAACCCGTGTATTTTGTGTGGGTTCCACATGTAAGCCTTCCTAGGGGTTCTTTAGCACTTTGATGTGCAAATGGATATTTACACAAGGAACGAATACAAATCTGACAACATCCTTAAATATGGAGTTAATATGCATATTGGCGTTCCTAAAGAAATTAAGAACCATGAGTATAGAGTCGCTATTATTCCTTCTATTGTTCGTGAATTGACTGATCACGGTCATCAGGTGTTTGTTGAAACGAATGCAGGGAGTGGTATTGATATTTCAGATAATGATTATCAAGAGGCCGGCGCTATTATACTTAATACAGCGCAAGAAGTTTTCCAACAAGGGAATCTGATCCTTAAAGTTAAAGAACCTCAGCCACAAGAATGTGCTTATTTAAATGAAGAAAAAACCCTATTTACTTTTTTGCATTTGGCCGCCGATAAAAGGCAAACAGAATTATTATTAGCTTCGAATTGTACCGCTATAGCTTATGAAACAGTCACCGATGCTCGAGGAGGCTTGCCTTTATTAGCCCCCATGAGTGAAGTAGCAGGCCGCATGTCGATACAAGCGGGCGCACATTGTTTAGAGAAAGCACAAGGCGGACGCGGTATTTTACTATCCGGTGTTCCAGGGGTTGCATCGTCTAGTGTTGTTGTTTTGGGCGGCGGTGTAGTGGGCAGTAATGCGATTCGCATGGCTTTAGGTTTAGAAGCGCAAGTGACTGTTTTGGATAAATCAGCGGCTAAGCTAAAAGAATTAGATCTCCACTTTGGTGGACAACTAAACACTATTTTTTCCACACAAGATGCCATAGAAAAATATGTGCCGCTGGCTGATTTATTAATAGGCGCGGTGTTAGTCCCCGGTGCTGAAGCGCCGAAAATTGTAACACGAGATTTATTAAAAAAAATGCGTCCGGGTTCGGTCGTTGTGGATGTATCGATCGACCAAGGCGGATGTTTTGCGACAAGTCGACCGACAACACATGCTGATCCTACCTATATTGTCGATGACATCGTTCATTACTGTGTGAGCAATATGCCGGGTGCTGTGCCTCGTACTTCTACGTTTGCTTTGACGCATGCCACACTGCCTTACATTTTAGCCTTAGCCAATAAAGGTATTTATAGAGCTTTGGCTGAAGATGCGCATTTACGTAGTGGCTTGAATATTTCACGTGGGCGCATCACGCATCAAGCGGTGGCGAATGTATTTGATAAGCCTTATGTTTCAGCACGGGAGGTTTTGAGTGCTTAATTGTTTTATTCATGAATCGTCGCGATCGATTCCTATCACTGCCATTTTGCCAGAACAATGGCAAGCTTGGTTAGCGGGTCAGACAAAAGCCACTCAGCAATGGTTACAGGTTATAAATTTTATTGCAAAACCAGGAAGTTATAGTTTACTTCCTGGAACAGCAGGGCAGCTGCAGCAAGTTTTATTGGTTCGGAATGATGCCGCGGATTTTTGGACGTTCGGTTTGCTACCTAATGCACTACCAGAAGGGCATTATCATGTTGAAGGTATCGAGAAACCCAAATTACTGGAACAGATTGCTTTAGCTTGGGGTTTGGGGGCGTATGAATTTAGCCGTTATAAAAAATCAACGCGGCCTCTAGTGCAATTGCTTATTTCGAAAAAGAATCACACAGAATTGATAATAAAACTTGAAGCAATTTATCGCGTCCGTAATATGATCAATACACCCGCGGATGATATGGATCCAGCTGAACTAGTAGAAAATGTATTTCAGATCGGCAAAAAATATCATGCCACAGTGACACAGATAGTAGGCGATGATTTATTGAGCGCTAACTATCCGGCTATTTACACCGTTGGAAAAGCGAGTTGTCATGAGCCACGTTTAGTCGATTTAAAGTGGGGTGATAGCAAGCATCCAAAAATTACGTTAGTGGGTAAAGGTGTATGCTTTGATTCGGGTGGCTATAATTTAAAGTCTAGCGGCAATATGTTGGCTATGAAAAAGGATATGGGTGGAGCCGCGAATGCTATCGGCTTGGCCGAAATGATTATGGCGCATCAGTTACCTGTGCGTTTACGATTATTAATTCCTGCAGTGGAAAATTTGATTTCGGGTAACGCTTATAAACCCGGCGATATTATTCAGACTCGACATGGTTTAACCGTTGAGGTTGGAAATACTGATGCAGAAGGTCGTCTTATTTTAGCGGATGCACTGTGTGAAGCCGATAGTGAAAGTCCAGAATTATTAATCGATTTTGCTACCTTAACCGGTGCAGCAAGAGGCGCAGTCGGAACAGAAATAAGTGCGTTTTTTACTGATCAAGAACAATTGGCGCACGATATTATCCAACACAGTCAACAACAACAGGATCCGGTATGGCGTTTGCCCTTATATAAACCGTATCAAAAATTACTCGATACTAAATTCGCCGATTTAAATAATTGCGGTTCTTCTCCTTTTGCCGGCGCTATAACTGCGGCTTTATTTTTGCGTAGTTTTATTAGTGAAAAGACGACTTGGTTACACTTTGATTTTAATGCTTACAATGTTAATACCAGACCAGGCCGGCCCGAAGGCGGAGAAGCCATGGCGATATTAGCCGTGTTTAGTTATTTATTGGAACGCTATGCCAGTTAAATGATTTTGCCGTTCACGAAATGTTAATTTTTCTATTAAAATTTTAAAAAAAAGAGATATTTTTGCCAAAATGAAACATTTTCTTTATATTAATTTTTTAAATTTTTGATTGAAAAAGGAAAAATTATGCAAAATAATAGTGACATTAATCAACTTCGCCAACAAATTGAAATAAAACGAGCTGATCTAGCGAATTGTAGTCGAGATCTAAAAACCTTGACTACACGTCGCGCTACTCAACAACGTGCAGTAACCATAAAAGAAAATAAAATACATGATTTTGCTTATAAATCCAATTTAACTGCTGCTGAAAGTGAAAAATTAGCAACACTTACAAGGGAGCTTAAGTCTGATAAGCAAGAATTAGAAAACCGGAACGAAGAAATGGGAACTTGTTCGCAACTGGAAACTAATTTGATATTAGAACTTGGCCGTTTAAAAATGGAATTAAGCAAATTAGAAAATTCTGAAGCAAGTAGCCATACTCGCATCAGCTTCGGAAGATAATTTTTAATAGAATGTCTTGTTAGAGCATGAATGTTATGTATGTATGCGGGTATTGTTGGAATGGGATTATTAAAGAAAGGCCATGGCGATATCAGCGGTATATAGTTATTATTATAGAGATATTCTGCAATCATAAAGTTGACTAAAATGCCCATTAAATTATTAGAAAAAAAGCTAAATATTTTTACTTTTCCGACATTAGACTCAGATTGTCCAATTGCTAATACGGGTGAATTAACCATTGGCGATCTACACGGAAACGCTATCAAGTTACTCTATTTTCTTATCAAGCAGCAAATAGTGAGCAATATACCCAGTAAAGAATATAAAAAATTGGTGAATATTTATACAAAATCAATTGACACATTAGAAAAAAAGGATCTTTCTTCCGATGAGACATGGAGAGCACGAAGTGCGGTCGAAGAGCCCGCGATAGGCGTGCGTTGACGGGCGAAGCAGGAAACGCATCACGCCGTCAAGTCATGGTGGTAGCCACTGCACGCAGCCCA
>JBDKHQ010000020.1:0-14226 GCA_039797585.1 Pseudomonadota bacterium
CTAGAATGGGCCAGTGCGTGCCGGACGCAGGACGTCGCGGCCTAATTTTAGTCGCGTGATGCGAATTAATTTCGGGGTCAGGATGGCCGAAATTTTTCGTGAGCATAGCGACTCACTCGTCTATTTTTTCCTATATATTTAGTATACCAGAGGCTTTTTTTATGCCCATTTTTAATTTTTGCAGCCAAAAAAACGTCATGTGAAAAACTGTCATCATTTTTTAATTTATTTAATAAACTAAAATTATATAAGTCTTTATAAGTTTTTTTTGCTATTTTTGGCATAGATACTACTTTCTTTAATTTTTTTCTACAAATGGATATTAATAAACATTTATTAAATAAACCTTAATAGATCTGATTTAATTAATATGAAAATAAAAAAATGCCGATATAAATGTTAAATAAAACTTAAATTTAAGTTTGATGGAAAAAGCTAATTATTATTTAACTAGCTAATAAGTACGTTCGCTAGCAAACTTAGCTAATAGTGAAAGTGCATCGCGGTAGTCCGAATCTGGAATAACGTCTAAGTGTAGCAAAGCTTGTTGAATATGATGTTCGGCGAGGTTACGCGTATAATCGATGGCTAACGTAGCTTGTAAGATAGTAACAATAGACACTAGATGATGTTGACTGCCTTGTGTGATCGCTTCACGTATTAACTGTGCTTGTTCATCATTGGCATGTTGTAAAGCATAGATTAAGGGGAGTGTCGGTTTACCTTCGGCTAAATCATCGCCTAAGTTTTTGCCGAGTTCTAGACTGGTTCCAGAATAATCGAGTGCGTCATCAATCAATTGAAAGGCGATACCCAGATGCGCACCATACTTAGCCATCGCTGAAATTTCAGCTTCAGGACGTGCAGTTAGAATTGCAGGTTGTTCTGCAGCGATAGAAAAAAGTACACCGGTTTTCCCTTGGATAATTTTTAAGCAGTATTCTTCATCAACATTGGCATTATGACAACTGAGCAATTGTAAAATTTCAGCTTGGGATAGTGTGTTGGTGGCGTCAGCGAGCGATGTGAGGACACGCGAATTGTTGATTTGACTGATTAATTGAAAGGCACGCGAATAAAGAAAATCCCCGACTAGAACGCTGGCTGAATTACCCCATAAACTATTGGCTGTTTTTTTGCCACGTCGTAGCTCAGATCCATCAATAACATCATCATGTAACAAGGTAGCGGTATGAATGAGCTCTAAACTAGCGGCTAGCTGGATATGCCCTTCGCCTAAATAGCCAAAGGCTTTCGCACTCAGTAGAGCAATCAACGGGCGTAAACGCTTGCCCCCACTATCAATAAGGTGCTTCGCCAACTCTGGTATCAAGGGGATTTCAGAATAAAGGCAATGATCGATGAGGGCATCGACCTGGTTAAGATCGTTCTTAACTAAGGCTGTTATGGGCGCTAAATCCATAGGATTGATTAGAGATGATATGGTTAATTTAAAGCCGAATGCTAGGCGGCGTAGAAAGGCCTGTCAAGCAACGGGGATTTATTGCATCTTGAGGGGTCCGACCGTATAATGGCCCCGCTTTTAGGATAGTCCTTTAAGTATACTCGCTCTACCAGTAGTTTGGGGGGCTTTTAACCGAGAGATACTATGAGTCAATCTGAAATTGAAATGCGTCATTATGAAATCGTGCTGTTAATTCATCCTGATCAAAGTGATCAGGCTTCCGCTATGGTTCAGCGTTATACGGCCATCGTTAAAAATAGCGGCGGACAGGTTCACCGTCTTGAAGATTGGGGCCGTAGACAGCTTTCCTACCCTATTAATAAGCTTCTCAAAGCGCATTATATTCTAATGAATATTGAGTGTGGAAAAGAAGCGATGGCTGAACTCAGCGATAATTTTCGCTTTAATGATGCCGTGTTACGTCAGCTTACTATCCAAGTTGATCAGGCAATTACTGAAATGTCTCCTATGGCAAAAGCTAAAGAAATGCACGGCCATGAAAATAGACGAGAGTATTCCAGAGAGACCGAAGTTGAAGGAAGATCAGTTTAACTGCTACCTTGTAGACTACCTAAGCTTTTTTTAATTATTAGATGAGTAGATTATGAACAATTACCAAAATAGACGCCGTAAGCACTGCCGAATTTCTGCCGAAGGTACAGAGGTTGATTATAAAGATATCCCTCTTTTAAAAAATCATCTTACAGAGACAGCCAAAATAGTTCCCAGTCGTACGACAGGAACCTCAGCCTCCGTTCAGCGTTTGATAACGCAAGCGATCAAACGTGCACGTTTTTTAGGTTTACTCCCTTATTGTGATAAACATCAAAACATAGGCTAATGTTTTTGAGAGGATGGGCGAATTGAGCGGCAACATAGACAAAAATTCAAATGCGATGGGGATACTGCATCGTTTTGCAAGCTATGTCATGCGTGGCCGCCGTCAGGCAGTCATAGTAGGATTATTATTTACTATTCTTCCTTTATTTGGTTGGGTCAGTAATGTCATCGTTGCTTTGGTTACTTTACGTAAAGGCGCTAAAGAAGGGGCTATCGTATTATTGTGGATTATTTTACCGGCGGTAGTTGTCGCTAGTTTAGGTAATCGTTTGATTATTTTGTATGGAATTATTGGCGGCAGCTTATTTACTTATGTGTTAGCCTTAGTGTTGCGCCAAACACAGAGTTGGAAAGCGGTATTAACTACCAGTCTGTTGCTAGGTTTATTGGCAGTACTGTTAGTGCATGCTTGGATACCCAATATCACTGAGGTATGGGTAAATCAGTTCGACCATTATGCATTATTGGTTAAGAATCAATTTAATGTAACGGTTAATACCGCACATCTAGATTTTTTTGCTAAGTTTGCTACGGGTTTTCAAGTGGTGTTTATTTCCTTGTCGGTACTTATTAATTTAATACTTGCACGAGGGTTGCAGTCAATGCTATACAATCCGGGCCAACTTCGCCCTGAGTTAAAAAGTGTTCGGCTTAGCCTATGGGAAGTACTGATTCTGCTAGTCATAGGTGTATTGAGTTTCTTAGGCATAGTGATGGCGCAGGATGCTTTACCTGTAGTGGGACTCATTTTTGTATTGGCGGGTTTAAGTGTTATTCATGCGCTGGCAGATTTAAGAAACGTGGCTAATAAATGGATTTTTTTATTTTATGTATTATTGGCAGTTTTTTTTCCTTATGTAGCTGCTACGCTGATAATATTCGCAATAATTGATAGTGTGCTAAATTTGCGCTCTCGATTAAATAGAGTTAACAAGTGAATTGAATTTTGAGGTTTATTTTTTATGGCACAAGTAATTTTATTAGAAAAAATACATTCTTTAGGTGATTTAGGGCAGCAGGTTACCGTGCGTAATGGTTATGCGCGCAACTATTTAATCCCTCACGCCAAGGCGGTACCTGCTAATAAGGAAACTATCGCTGAATTCGAAATCAAGCGTGCAGAGTTAGAAAAAATTGCACAAGAAAAATTACAAGTCGCAGAAACACGCGCCGCGGCGATCAATGCTTTAGCATTAACCATACCGGTTAAGTCAGCCGAAGAAGGTCGTTTATATGGTTCTATTGGGGTGTCTGAATTAGTTCGAGCAGCAGATGCCGAAGGCGTCGCGCTTGAAAAGAGTGAAATTCGCCTACCTAATGGTCCTTTACGTCAATTAGGCGAACATGAAGTCTCTGTGCAATTACACAGCGATGTTATTGCGATGCTGAAAGTAAATATTGTTGCCGAAGAATAAATCAGCTGGCTAGTATATACTCACAGCAATTAAATTTTTGGCATTGATAGGAATAGGCAATTCTTGCTATGCAAAAAACCGACCATCTTAAATTACCTCCGCACTCACTTGAAGCCGAGCAATCGGTTTTAGGTGGCTTGATGCTGGATAATCAAGCATGGGATAGGGTTGCGGATAGATTAAAAGAAAAGGATTTTTATCTCTTATCACATCGTATCCTATTTCGTACTATTGTCAGTTTTGCTAATCATGCTAAGCCTTTTGACGTTGTTACACTCACCGATGCTTTAAAAAGTTCGAATGAATTAATAGAAATCGGCGGTGATCTTTATTTATTTGAATTGGTACGTAATACACCGAGTGCTGCCAATATCGTTGCCTACGCTGATATCGTACGAGAGCGTTCGGTTTTGCGCCAATTAATTAGTATTGCATCTGAAATAACCGAAAATGCTTTCATGCCCGAGGGCCGTTCGATTACTGAGCTTGTGGACGAGGCTGAGCGAAAAGTATTTCAAATTTCTGATCAAGGTGCGCGTGGTAGTGGACCGCTTAGAATTAGCGACTTTTTGGCAAAAGCTGTCGATAGAATCGATATCTTATTTCATTCCGATGAAGTTATTACCGGACTTTCGACTGCTTACAAAGATCTAGACGAAATGACGTCTGGTTTGCAGCCGGCTGATCTGGTGATCGTCGCAGGTCGGCCTTCCATGGGTAAAACAACATTTGCCATGAATATTGCAGAACATGCTGCAATACAAGGCGATAAACCAGTGCTGATTTTTAGTATGGAAATGCCAGGTCAAGCACTCGCGATGCGTATGATGTCGTCATTAGGGCGAATTGATCAGCATAAAATTCGTACTGGGAAATTAAGTGACGAAGATTGGCCTCGAGTGACTTCAGCAGTTAGCATGTTATCAGAAGCAAAAATGTTTATTGACGATACACCCGCATTAAGTCCAGGAGAAGTGCGCGCGCGTGCACGGCGAGTAGCAAAAGAGCAAGGCACATTAGGTTTGATTGTTATTGATTATATTCAATTGATGCAAGTTCCCGGTATCAAGGAAAATCGCACGACAGAAATATCTGAAATTTCGCGTAGTTTAAAAGCCTTAGCTAAAGAATTGGATGTTCCAATTATTGCATTGTCGCAATTAAACCGTAGTTTAGAACAGCGCGCCGATAAAAGACCGGTGATGTCTGACTTGCGTGATTCCGGTGCGATCGAACAAGATGCGGATTTGATTATTTTTATTTATCGTGACGAAGTCTACAATGAAGGTAGTCCGGATAAAGGTAGTGCAGAAATTATAATTGCTAAGCAACGTAATGGACCTACTGGAAAAGTAAGACTGACCTTCTTAGGAAAATATACACGTTTTGAAAACTTTGCTGCGCAACGTTATCATGCTGAGAATTATGCATGAGCAGACCGTTTACTGTAGAGCTTGATTTAGCTGCGCTACGTCATAATCTTAAACGGGTACGTGATATTGCTCCACAATCCAAAATATTAGCCATGGTCAAGGCCAATGCTTATGGACACGGTTTAATTTCCATAGCGAAGGCATTAACCGATGTCGAGGGTTTCGGTGTTTCCTGTTCAGAAGAAGCATTGTATTTACGTCAAGCGGGATTAAAACAGCGGATAGTGTTAATGGAAGGTTTGTTTTCCAAGGATGAAATTTCCTTATTAACTGATTATGAACTCGATACAGTCATTCACGATCGTAACCAATTAAATTTATTAACTGAACATCCCGTATCGAACACCATTAATGTATGGTTGAAAATAAATACCGGAATGAATCGGTTAGGTTTTGCGCCGAATGATTTTGCTGCGGTTTTGCAAAAATTAGCGCTTTGTCCTTGGCTAAATATCGTGTGTGTGATGACACATTTTGCTAGCGCAGATAAATCAGAAGATACAACGACTAAGAGTCAAATAAACCAATTTGAACAAATTATTAAAGGGTATAAATTCCCCACCAGCTTAGCTAATTCGGCTGCAATATTATCTTTTCCTAAAGTTCATGCTGATTGGGTGCGTCCAGGTTTAATGCTATTCGGCGTTTCACCTTTTTCAGATTCTTCTGGTGCACAGCATTCACTAAAACCGGTGATGACTTTAAAATCTGAAATTATTTCTATTCATCAATTAGAGTCAGGTGATAGAGTGGGATATGGAGGAACATGGATAGCGCCTAAACCACTCCGTGTTGGAATTGTGGCAATAGGATATGGAGATGGTTATCCACATCGAGCTGAAAGTGGTACGCCTATTTTGGTGAATAACAAACTCAGTGAATTGATAGGACAAGTTTCTATGGACATGCTGACAGTCAATTTGTCGAATCAACTGGATGCTAAGATGGGTGACCCCGTTGTGTTATGGGGAACAGGTCTTCCGTTAGAACAAGTGGCAGAAAGTACCTCATCTTTTCGTTTTGAATTATTATGTGGCATTAATCGAGGACAGTTAGTCCGTACGCGCATTGAGGAAATAAATGATGCAAAAAAAAATGATTAGGTGTTTATTCATTTGGATATTTATTTTAAATTTAACGGCGTGTGCTAGCCATCAAATGCAAGCACCACAAACACAGCTTGAGCCGCAGCTAGATAGTTCTAAGGACATTTTTATCGATCCTTCTATTGCTCATTTTATGAGAAATGTCGATCATGATAAGCTGCAAAATTTAGTGGCAACGGCGCAACCTAAACAATTTATTAGTTGGACGAGCAATACTACGGGTGCGCGCTTTGTATTTACCAGTAAAGAAATTTTCGTTAATCCCGAAGGCCAAGGCTGCAGAGACTATGAAATACAATTAATTCGCGGTTTTTTTGAGCATCCTTCTTTTAATTATACTGCTTGTCGAAATAACCAAGGGGTATGGCAAGTGATCAGTCATTAATTTTATACTCTTCGCAATAAAGAAAATCCCATGAAAAAGAAAAAACATTTTTTGCAAAAATTTTTATTTATTATTTTTTATCTAGTTAGTGCGCCAATACTTGCTAATGAAAACAATAATGCAATTCAAACTTCAGAACTATGGGTTGATTTGACTCACCCTAAGGTTCTTTATGCTAAAAATGAGCAATTACGTTTAATTCCTGGTTCGGTGACGAAACTTTTTATTGCCGCCACTGCATTAACGCATTGGGGTGCTAGACATACTTTTTCTACCCAAGTTTATGCGAGGGGACACTTTAACGGCGGGGTATTACACGGAGATTTAATTTTTTATGGCTTGGGTGATCCGGAGTTTACCAATGAAAAAATTTGGAGCTTAGTTAATAATCTACAACAAGTAGGTTTAAAGAAAATTACTGGAAACGTAATCGTTAATACGTCTTATTTTGGAAAGATCATTCTCAACGATCCGGATCGGATGCTGGCAAAAACTCATTCAAAAGTAGCCTACGATGGCTTACCTTCTTCTTCAGGAAGCGATTTTGGAAACATAGCTATTTATATTTCACCGTCAAAAGTGGGTGATGCCGCAATAATAAAAATTTTACCTTATTCTTTAAATAACATCATACTGAAAGGATCGGTACAAACTATTTCTGGAAAAAATAATACTATTCAACTTAACCGTGTTACTCAGAATAAACAAGAAATTTTAATTATTTCTGGACAATTAGGCGTGCAAAATAAGCCGCTTACACTTTATCGTTCAGTAAGCGATCCCAATTTAACAACGGCAAATTTATTAAGGGCTTTTCTGCAAGCAGCGGATATCCGTTTAAATGGTAAAACGCGTGTTGAAGCCAGTCCTTTATTACCAACAGATAGTTTGCTAACGCAGCTAGCCAGTGATCCGCTGATTCATTCTGTGCAAGATATGTTATTTTACTCTAATAATTATATCGCAGATATGTTAATGCTGAATTTATGGCGGGACAACCAGACAAATTTCGTTGCATCATCGGTAAATTTAACTGATGCAACACAATTACTTTTTAATAGTTATAAACCAATGTTGGCAACGACAAATTTTATCACTAAGGATCGTGAGGGTTTACCCGTCTTTAAAAATGCTAGCGGCTTAACACCATTTAATCGATTATCAGCCAGCGATCTTATTATTCTATTAGAAGGAATGTATAAAAATAAACGCGATTTTCCTATCTATTATGGAAGTTTAGTGATGCCAGGCCAGCAAAAAATTTGGCGTGAAATGTTTACCGCTCAGCATCCTTGGATGCAATGGTCAAGTTTTAAAACAGGTTATCTTAGTGTACCGAAATCTGTGTATACCATGGCCGGTTATTTCAGCATGCAAAATGGTGATTTAGGAGCGTTTGCAGTGTTATTTAATGCGCCTCCACCGGCAAAAGATAACAATGGAAGCTTACGTAAACAATTTATTCAACATTTAGATCATCAATTCCAGATGTATCATTAGCGGAGAAGGTCAACCGCTATGATAAATTTGTTTTTCAGTTATCACTGCATTTAAAGGAACATCCCAACTTTTTTCAGTGAATGATGTTAATTTTTGCCATTCATAGGCAAGGCCGAGTAAAAAAGGGCGTGTGGGTCTAGGAGAATTTAATAAAAATGCAAAACTGCGATCGTAAAAACCGGCGCCCATTCCTAAGCGCTGTCCTTTTTCGGTAAAACCTACCAGAGGGACTAATACTAAATCAATGTCTTCTACTGCAATGCAGGCATTTGAGGAGAAAGGGGGTTCTGGAATATTAAAATGATTTTTTTTTAATAAGGTATGCGGTTGATATTCACAAAAAATTAATTGTGACTTTTGCAAAAGTGGTAAATAGCAAGTTTGTTTATTTTGCCAGGCTTTTTGTATAAGTGCGGATGGATCAATTTCTTGTTGAATGGCTATATAGCTGGCAATGGTTTGGCTTTGTAAAAAAAGTGGATGATGAATTAATTGTTCTGTAATGATAGCAGAAACTTTTTTTTGATCGCTAAAAGAAATTTTAGCTCGTTGTTGTTGTAATTTCTTTCGAGATGATAGTCGAGTATCCATAGCTTATCAGTACTAGATAAAAATATCCGACTCAGCTACGTTTCCTGATCCTGGGATGCAGGTGGGATTAAGTCTATTTACTTTAGGCTTCTTGATAGGTTACAAGCTTGCACACCGTAAATAAAGCAACTATCCCTGACTTTATGAAAGTATCGATCGAAAAACTATCGACTGAGTCAGATACCCGATTAGTATAATCTATTTTATAGTCGCATAAAATATTAATCGTCATTGCGAGCACCGTAGCTGCGGGACAATCAGGGTGCACGATCATTACATTCGCTGGTCATGACGGTGATTTTTTTTACACTATTTTTTTATTAAGGTTTGCTTAACTGTATTAACGCAGCTTAGAATGGTAAAATACCTAAGACTTACTTTCTTTAAAGAGTACGCCCATGCAAACTCAGGCTAAATCTCCCGCTTTCGACGATTTTTACCACCTATTGACCCAAGCAGAAGTGGCTACTTCTCCAGCAGAAATTCATGGTATGTTATGTGGTTTTGTTTGTGTAGGTCCAAAACTTAATGGTGGTTTTTTGATCGATATTTTATTGAAGCGCCTAGGGACTAGGCCGCCCTTTATGTTGGGATCGCAAGGTGCGGTTGTTGGCTTGTATGATGCGGCTTGCCGCCAGTTAAGTGGCTTACAAACCTTTCAATTATTATTGCCCGATGAACAGTATGAGTTAGAAGAACGTGCTGAAGCCTTAAGTTTGTGGTGTGAAGGGTTTTTATATGGGTTAGGGTTAGGCGGAAGCTCTATTGAAGATGAAACACCTGATGTGATACACGAAGCCTTATATTGTATCTCTGAGATTGCTAAGCTTGAAATTAACCATTTAGAAGTCACGGAACTCGATAAATTGGCTTACGATGAAGCGATCGAGTTTATTACACATGCTATTCCCTTGATTTACGAAGAATTGATTTGTTATTCAGTAGAAGGAAGTACAGGCTCTATGTATCTTCATTAGGGGCATCCACTGATAACTATCTATGTTTAAGCTTTCGGAATTGCAGCATCGACGCCAGCAATTATTATCCCACCTTAAGAGTGATGAATTAATTGTCTTAATCGCTGCACCAGAGTATCTACGTAATGGCGATGTATTTTATCCCTATCGTCAAAATAGCGATTTCTATTATTTAACTGCATTTCCTGAACCAGAAGCTATTGCTTTGCTCATCCCTGATGGTAAACACGGTAAGTTTATATTATTTAATCGTGCTGAGGACCCGGCAGCGGCTATTTGGAATGGAGAGCGTATTGGTCAAACCAGGGCTAAGGAAGAATACGGTGCTAATGAGGCTTACCCTATCGATCAGCTTGAAGCACAGTTGCCCGAATATATCGCTGATACACGTGTTTGTTATCATCTTGGCGATGAGAAACTTAACAACATAGCCTTAGCGCGTATTAATAAGTTGTTGACGCGTTTAAAAAAAACACCGACTGCAGATGCTAAAAAACTAGTCGATGCCGTCCATGAAATGCGATTGAGGAAAAGTCCAACAGAATTGGATTGCTTGCGCAGGGCGGCGCATATTTCCGGCGAAGCTCATCTGCGTGCAATGCGCGCTTGTCGGCCAGGTTTATATGAATATCAGTTAGAAGCTGAATTAATGTATGCCTTTTATCAACAAGGGAGTCGAGCTGTGGCTTATCCCAATATTGTGGCGAGTGGAGCAAATAGTTGTATTTTACATTACACGGATAATCGCGCAGAGTTAAAATCGGGTGATTTAGTGTTAATTGATGCGGGATGTGAATATCAAAATTACGCCTCGGATATTACTCGAACTTTTCCTGTTAAGGGTCGTTTTAATCCAGAACAGAAGGCTATTTATCATATCGTATTAACAGCACAGCAAGCCATCCTAGCGTTGATAAAGCCTGGTGTGGCCTGGAATCTGTTACAGAAAACCTGTGTGGAGCTTATAACGCAAGGTTTAGTGGATTTGGGTTTATTAAAAGGGGAGCTTAGCGATCTGATTCAACAAAAAAGTTATCAAAAATTTTATATGCATGGTTGTAGCCATTGGTTAGGCTTAGATGTCCATGATGTAGGATGTTATAGAGTAGAAAAAAAATGGCGCAGCTTAGAGCCAGATATGGTTTTCACTGTAGAGCCTGGTATTTACATCAGTCCGTCGCCGGATATCGATAAAAAATGGTGGAATATTGGTATCAGAATTGAAGATGATGTGCGAGTAACACAGCAGGCTTGTGAAGTATTGACATCACAAACACCCAAAGATCTGGCTGACATTGAAAACATCATGCGAACGTCCTCATGAAGCACGATTACGATATTTTTATTGTCGGTGCTGGAATTGTAGGAACGAGTTTGGCATTAGCCTTATCGCATTTACCATTGCGAATCGCTTTGATTGAACAGTCCGCTTTTAAATCTCTCGATGCTCCTTTGCCGCCAGATAGTAAACCTATTGCTTTGAATTTGGCTAGCTTACGTATTTTACAAACATTAAATGTATGGTCTGCTTTAGAAGTTTATGCTAATCCCATTCACTGTGTACATATTTCGAAATCAGCTTGTTTTGCTCAGTCGAGAATTAATGCTAAAGAGATGGGCGTTCCACAATTAGGTGCAGTTATTCCTGCGGCGCGTTTGGCACATGAATTAAGCAAGGCTTTGTTTAAGGTCGCCGCCAGCAAAACTGTGCAAGGGACTTTCGATCTTTACAACCCGGCAAGCTGTGAATCAATTAGTCAACATGAAGGTAGCTGGCAGGTTGTGTTTAATCATCCTCAAGATGAAAAAAAAATTATTTATCCACGGTTAATCATTGCTGCAGATGGTACCGATTCTACCGTTCGTCGCTTGCTGAATATTGGTTTGAAAATCAGGCCAAGTTCCGAAGTTGCTTTGACTACATGTATAGATATTAGCCGACATCATCAACATATTGCCTATCAGCGCTTTACTCCGCAAGGAATTATTGCTTGCTTACCTTTACCATCTAATAAAATAGGCTTAGTCTGGACTTCCGAACAGCAAACTATTGAAGCACTACAAAATTTAACTGAGCCAGAGTTTTTGGAGAACTTACAACAACAGTTTTCTTATCGGTTTGGTAAGTTATTACACATGACTAAGCCGCAAACTTATCCAGTAAAAAGCTGCATTTCCGAAACCCAAGCGCAAGCAGGTTTGATGCTACTAGGAAATGCCGCGCATACTTTACTTCCTATTGCGGCTCAAGGTCTAAATTTAGGTTTACAAGATATGGCCGAATGTGTGGATGTGATTGCGAATGCTTTGGAGCATGATATAGATTTGGATGATGCAAGTTTGGCGCTATCATATCTGAAGTCACGTATGGCAGCACAGCGACAAATCATCGGTTTTACCGAGCAATTAACCCGTTTGCAAACGCGTGGGCCGTTGACTTTCATTTACAATAATGGTCTATTAGCAATGGATTTACTCTCGCCCTGCAAAAGAAATTTATCACGCCGCTTGATGGGAATTCATGGCCGACTTCCAAGTTTGATTCGCGGTTTAGCTTTACAAGAAGAAGAATATTAGTATGCCAAAATTTAAATTAATTACCGATAAAAATGCTAAAGTTCTTTATCTGGAAACCAATGCCTTGGGTTCAGATTTATTAGCTACCGCCAAATTAAATAAAGGCACCGCATTTACTGAATCGGAAAGACAGCAATTACGATTACGCGGTAAATTACCCTACAGTATTGAAAGTTTGCAACAACAAGAACTGCGCGTTTATCAGCAGTTTTTAAAAAAAGAAAATAATTTAGAAAAACATCTTTATCTACGTAATTTGCATAATACCAATGAGGTGTTGTTTTATAAATTGGTTAGCCAGCATTTAACTGAAATGTTACCTATTTTGTATACACCCACGGTTGGAAAAGCGGTTGAGCAATTTAGTCAGGAATTTCAGCAGCCACGCGGTTTATACATCGCTTATCCAGATAGAGAGCATATCGATGAAATCCTTGAGAATCGTTTGAATCCCAAAGTGGATATTATCGTCATGACCGATGGCGAAGGGGTATTAGGAATTGGCGATCAAGGTATCGGTGGAATGGATATCTGTATTGCTAAATTGATGGTTTATGTGTTGTGTGCTGGGGTTAATCCGAATCGTTTATTACCGATTCAAATCGATGTTGGAACTAACAATGAACAATTGTTAAATGATCCGATGTATTTAGGCTGGCGTCATCCGCGCTTAGTCGGTCAAAAATATGATGACATGATACAAACGGTGGTCTCAGGTATACAAAGAAAATTACCACGAGCTTATTTGCATTGGGAAGACTTTGGACGTGAAAACGCACGGCGTAATTTAGAACGTTATCATGAGCAAATGTGCACGTTTAATGATGATATGCAAGGAACCGGCGCCGTGACTTTGGTTGCACTGTTATCCGCTTTACATCGTACCAAAATTCCATTGACCGAACAGCGTGTGGTTATTGTGGGTGCAGGGACAGCAGGAACTGGGATAGCGGATCAACTCTGCGCAGGGATGATGCGAGAAGGCTTATCGAAAGAGGAAGCGTTAACGCGGTTTTATTTGGTAGGTAGACACGGTTTGATACATGAAGCGATGTCGGATCTGACATCTTTTCAAAAGCCTTATGCACAACGGTTAAAGGGCGAATCAGTCACTACATTACAATTGTATGATGTGGTGCAACAGTTTAAACCCACGGTATTAATTGGTTGTTCTGGTCAAGGCGGAATTTTCACCGAAGCGATCATTAAAACCATGGCAGCTCAGGTTGAATATCCTATCATTTTTCCTTTATCCAACCCTACCGAAAAATCAGAAGCAACACCGGATGATTTGTTGAATTGGACAGAAGGGCGCGCACTGATTGCTACCGGTAGTCCTTTTGGTCAAGTCGATTTTAAAGGTGAAAAAATACCGATTGCGCAGTGTAACAATGCGCTCATTTATCCTGGCATAGGTTTGGGTGTTCTGATAGCTCAAGCGACACGCTTAAGTGAAGCTATGCTTTGGGAAGCTTGCAAAGCCTTAAGTAGTTTTGCTAGTAAATCCGATGTAAAAAATGCTTTATTACCGAATTTTGAAGACGTACAGGCTATTAGTCGCTGTATTGCATTGGCAGTGGCGACACAAGCGCGTCGTGAAGGATTAGCCAAAGTTAAAGAGTCAGTTGATTTAGCTAAAGAAATCGACCGTCAATTTTGGTATCCGGAATATGTTAACTACCATTATTCCTCGTCATTATGAATTTCGAAAAAAACCGCACTGATTATGACATCGTTATTGTTGGTGCGGGTATCGTTGGCTTGACACTAGCTTGTCACTTAAAAGATCAAGATTTAAGAGTCGCGATAATTAATAAGGACGCTGCTGATAAAAAAACCGCAAATTTATACTCACAGCTGCGTGTTATTGCTGTTACCTTAGGCTCACAAAAACTGCTGGAGCAACTCGATGTTTGGCAGCGACTTGATACTAAACA
>JBDKHQ010000021.1:0-5221 GCA_039797585.1 Pseudomonadota bacterium
TTTATCTTAAAGGGTTTAACAATGGTAGATGCTGTATAAAAAACAATATTTTGAACAATACTATGCAACTGTTATCATCAATAAAAGGAACAGTTTTAAACATGGGTTACACATGGCAAGAATCAGTATAAATAAAGCGTCTTTGGATTTTAATATCAGTCGGAATACCTTGTATAAGCACATCAAGCAAGGAAAGATCACAAAAGATGCTGATGGTAAATTAGATACTTCTGATTTGATTAGATTGTATGGTACGCATGTTAATGTGCAACAAGAATCAACAACAGTTGACACCAATATTTCTGTTCAATTTGAACAACTGAAACAAGAGAATCAACAACTCAAGCAGTTACTAGCAGTCAATGAAATGTTGGTAAACCAGTTGCAGCAGCAGGTACAAGATTTAAAGCAAGATAAACAACATTTGTTTAATCAATTAGAACAGAAACTACTAGAAACAAAAACTAGCAATAAATCTTTATTCGGTAGGTTATTTAAATGACAAATAAGTAAAAAATTTAGTTAAAAATAAAGGAATTTATCTTTTAGATATATATCTTTTAATAAAAGAAGCTTTTGAGAATCGCTGTAAAGCACGTATAGCAAGTATTTCAGAGATAATAAAGATAGTTTTTCACTACCATTCTTTTTTATAAAGATAGTTTTTCACTACCAAAACCTGTTGATAACCTAATTATAAAGATAGTTTTTCACTACTTTAAGATAGGTCATAGTTATTGCTATCTTTATTAGTGGGGTGTATAACAATGTTTATCTAAAATTAAGAATTAAATTAAATGGATACTAGTAAGCTGGTTGTTAAGGATAACGCTCTTATTGATGCCTGTTTCAACCTATCTTTGGTTGAGCAGAGGTTATTACTATTAGCAATTACAGAAGCTAGGGAAATTAAGAATCTTAGCTCCAGTACTGCAATCGAAGTTACAGCACACCAGTATTCAACACAGTTCAAAATCCATGAAAAGGAAGCATACAACGCCCTAAAAACAGCATGTGATCTATTGTTTGAAAGAAGATTCTCTTATGTAGACAGGTATAAAGGAGATCGCTTGATTAAAAAAGTACGCTGGGTTAGTGAGCTAGGTTATGTTGAAAATAAGGGCTTAGTTCTACTCAATCTCAGTGATACGGTTGTTAGTTTAATAAGTCGCTTAGAAAATCAATTTACTAAATATCACTTAAACCAAGTTTCAGGGTTTAAAAGTAAGTATTCAATTAGAGTATATGAGCTAGTTGTTAAGTGGCTAGCAAATACAATTACCCAAAAATATGAAGTAGCAGATTTAAGAGAGAAGCTAGGTTTAGATCATTCTGAATACAAAACCATGAGTTTATTTAAAGTAAACGTTCTCGATAAAGCCCTTACAGAGATTAATGCTAAATCTGACTTACAAGTGAGTTATGAGCAATTCAAGTCAGGTAGGACAATCACTCATATTCAATTCAAGATCAAACAAAAATCTGCTACAGATACTGTTAAGCGTAAGAAAGTAAAAGAAATGACTGCAAAGCAGATTGATATGTTTAGTGATAAATTAAGCAAGTTGGAATCATTCCAAAGTCACTATATAGCTGATGCTGGTGTATCGGTAACTGAATACAAACAAGCTATCGCTGCTAAATTACAAGATCAATTTTATGTTGAGGCATGGGGTAAATATTTAGCAGATGTTGGTTTTACAAAAAAAGTCTTGCTTGATAAATAAACGGTATGATATATTTTTATTGATTTAAGTGAAAATACACTTAGCAGAAAAAATATTCTTCTCAAGCTTTGCTTTCAGTGCAAGGCTTTTCCTGTTCCCAAAGCCTTTATTCATAATGCTTTCATTAAGATTTTATTTTAATGGGGTTACGCTACTTTTATGCCTAAAACTTACAGCATCTTATCTGTATGTAGATAATTAGTAGATTATAAGTGTTCTTAATGGTTGATAAGAATATGGTGATGGATATAAATACTAACTAAATAATGATGGAGATATATATTGACCTATAAACCAAAACCTAAGATGAAAATGTACAAAGGGTATGAGGTACTAAATAAAGCTGATATTGAAGATAATTTAGATAGCATGATAACCATACTAAACAGAGCTAGAGAGGAAATGACTAAACCTCTAATGTTCCACTTTGTTGTAGGGCTTACTAGCCCTGATGACGTACCAAGTAAGCTTACTCAATCAATTAAAGAAAAGTTCACCAGTGAAATAAATAAGAACCATAAAGCTCGTAAAGTAAATGGAGCCAGGGCAAGAAAAACACCTAAAGTTGAATTCTTTTACTCAATTGAAACTAAAGCAAGAGATTCAGGTGAATTGTATAATCATATTCATATCATGTTTATTGTAGATGCTGGACATAATGTTTTTGGTAGTAAAGAGCTGGGTATATTGATTAACAAGGCACTCAATAGAATTGATGGATTTGAGAAGTTAATTTTCAATGGTGACTTTGACATTGTTAAAGCTAGTGATGGGTATACCTTTGGAGAAGGTTTCTTAAAATTTAGAGATAAGAATTCGACAATCTATGCTGACGATGCCACATTCCATGACATTAGATGCCACGATTTAAAAACAGAGTTTAAAGACGCAGTCATAAGAGCAAGTTATCTTTGCAAGTCCTCACAAAAGAAAGAACTGCCTGAGCGTTACAAAGGTTCAAACAATCAGACTTTTGGAGGAACTCGAAAGCTGAGAGCAACTAATTCAGAAAAAGTAGCATAAACCCACATTAAAACACCCCTAGAAGCTCACTATAGGCTCGTAGTTCTACTTTATCTGTATAAATGGTACTATGGTAGCATAAAAACAAAACATAGCTAGAATCGCTTATAATCGGCATTCTGACGCATGTCTTAATTCCAGCATCTTAAATGCAACAACAACCATGAGCAATTTCACTCACAGACATTTGTTTGATGGGGTATCGTAAGACCGAGCTAAACAAAGTAGGGGCTACTTAAACGGGTAGTCCCTATTTTTATAAATAAATTCATTCAAACTAAAGATTTTTATATTGCTTGATCATCTCATTGAATTGTTTAGTGAAGTCTTTTAGATCAGTTTTATTGTCGAGATCGGATAAATAAGGCCATTCTTGATACCGAGTATAAGCAAACTTTCCTTTTTTAAGCTTTTCAATAATGCTCAATGGTTTAGAAAATTCACCTTCATATCCATATACGGCTGGACTGTTATCAATTCTTAAACCTGCTTTTGATCTTGGATAATGGTTTGAACCAACATCTACACTGTACCTTCCATTAATTAGAAATACGTATATATCATTAGCTTTCAAATAACAGATTTTTGTATTATCAAACTCTTTTTTACGGCAATAAATATCGTAAAAAGTTTGGCGTTTAAGAGAATGGATGGTCGATAGAGCAGCAGGAAGATCAATATCATTTGATTCTGCATAAGAACCTTGAGCCAAAGTACGAGTCAATTGTTCAATACGATCTGTTGATACATCGTTAGAACTTAGTTCTACTAAATCTGCATTAACAGGAACAGCAAGAAAGTATGTTGTAAAACTGAATATACTTAGTTTTAAAAACCTATATTTCATTTAGTATCCTGCTGTTTCATTCACGTACACAGTTTATTTTTAGAATTTATAACCAAAGTTACCAAGACACTTTTCTATTTCTGCAAGCTGTGAAGGTGAAACATTATCATTTCGATTGTTTACATCTACTCCTGCTGATTTCATACATGCCTTAAGAACCATTTCTTTTTTATCTGCTTCTGATGTTTTAGAACTAGAGGAAGAACCTCCACAAGCTGTAATTAAGCAAGCGAAAACTAATATAATTAAAAATTTCATAAAAAGTGTATCCAATATAGAGAGTATTATTTACATACAAAAGTGTATAAGTCATATTTACTTGAATTTGCTACTAAGTCATACCACTTCGTTGGATTTGGAACAATATCATCAGCTGATGTTTCACTATATCCAATCTCTTGTACTTGAGCTGTTTCACAATTTATTTTCATTCGAGTGTATCCAACACTATCAATTCCTATACGTTTGTGTAGCGTCTCAATAATTGCACCAGAAAATTCATTAACTACGAATTAATTAAAATTTATGTATGTGCATGAAATGTAGTTAACAGGGTAGTTATGCTGTTTCATTCACGTACATTGCTTAATTTTCGGTTATTCACTCCAAATAGGGCTAGAGCAAGAAAAACACCTAAAGTTGAATTCTTTTACTCAATTGAAACTAAAGCAAGAGATTCAGGTGAGTTGTATAATCATACACCTGCCTAATAGCGATCCGAATCATATATCAACACTACAAACACCAGGCGTACTCATTTACTTAACTTATGAATTTGGTGGTAAAATGGGTTCTGCTAATGCTGCTTCTGCTGCTGCTACTGCTTCCGATGCTGCTGCTACTGCTGTTGCTGCTTCTAAGCTAATCCCCTGTTCTTTTGCAATTTTTTCAATTTCCGCGTCTAATTTTGCTAACGATTCTGCCTCTGCTTTTGCTAACGCTTCTATTGCTTGAGCTTCCGCTACTAGATTTGGGTTTGAATTAGTTTTGTCACCAACACATTTTGTTTTTATTGCTAAATATTCAACTAATTTGGTATTAGATTTTAATTCGCCAATGTTTTCATTAGCCATAAATTTAAGAAAATTATTGATGTGCATATCCATGTAGGAATTCAAAGCTTCTCGTGCTGGATTTAGACATTCACTTAATTCAATACTCTGTAGATCATGTTTAATGTTTTGCAATTGGGATACAGGGGTTACTAATGCTACTCGAGAAGTTGATGAGGCTAAAGCGAATGTATCAACCCAACGGTTTTCTATAGTATTCAATTGTTTAAATCCTTTATCTTTTGCTTCAAAAGGATTTTTACACCCACTTAACAACAGAGAAGCACAAATAAAAAAAGACAAAATTACTTTATTACCCATTGTTTAACCTTAATATTATTAGACCCATAAAGAATATGATGGCACATATCCTTAGAAATTAATTCATATGCAAACAACAATTTAAATTGTATTTCTACCTTTTCTGCTCTATGATGACCCAATACTAAAGGTTCATTACTTATTTGGGTCAGCATGAAATACGTTATCTACTACCGAGTTTCAACAGACAAACAAGGCAGATCGGGTCTTGGTCTTGAAGCACAGCAACAGCAAGTTAAAACCTATCTGCA
>JBDKHQ010000022.1:0-7062 GCA_039797585.1 Pseudomonadota bacterium
GATTTTAGCCGGGCTATCGCTTCAGCTTCAAATTCTTTGCTTAGTATAGCTTGTTTCATGTCAACTCCTAAAATTGTTAATTTAGTTTAGCGTTGACACAGTTCCTTGAATACTCCCTTTACTTAAAAGTTAATTTTCCAAACTTAGTAAGTCTTGATCGGATAGGCCAGTTAATTCCTTGATAAGTGCAACGTTAAATCGTTTGGCGAGCATGTTTTTAGCAACGGTCATAGCTTCTTCATGCCGACCTTCTTCACGCCCTTGCTGTAGACCTTGTTCTAAACCCCTTTGCAGACCTTGTTCTAAACCCTTTTGCAGACCTTGTTCTAAACCATTTTGTAGGCCCCGTTGTAGGCCTTTCTGTAAGCCCAATTGTTCAATTTTTTGCGCAATACTCATGATGTCTTCCTCGTAAATTCGAATAGTTTGTAGCTTTTCTAGTAGTTTGTTAACGTCGTAAGCTTCGGTTTCTCTAAAAATATAATACAGTAAAGTTTGGCATTGTTCACTGCTCAGGTAGCCCTTTTTAAGCTCTTCAATTATATTTTCTAGCCAATCTTGTATATCCCGATTTAAACAAGAATATTTTTGTGCAAAATCGAGTATGGCGATATTACCGTGTTTTTTTATTTCCTCGTCAGACATAGAACTTACATCGATAATAGGATAAGGCTTCAGATAAGTTTTTTCGGCCAGTGCTTTATTCTTTCCGAAGCAATCAAAAATATTACCTGTAAATGGGTAAGGTATCACTTTGCCTCGATAATATAAAATAGGCACTACGATAGGTAAATTAACATGGCCTTGCTTTAGATGTTGATCCATAATGGCATGAACATACCGAGAAATTTTAAAGGGAGTCATTTTCTTGGGAGTAGTTTCATGCTCAATTAATGGATAAAGATAGCCTTGATCGCCTTTCATTTGCACAGAATATAAAATATCAGAAAAATGTATGCGTAAATTTTTCTCCACAAAAGAACCCGGTTCAAGCTTTAGTGAAGAAAAATCACATAATATTTTTATATCGTTTGGCAAATAAACGTCAAAAAAGGTTCTTGCCATTTTGATATCAGTAAGATAATTTCGGAATAAAGAATCATGCGGGTGATGAATAGAAATCGTCATTTATTATTTTCCTGGTGGAGGCTTAATAAAAAAATTTATCTTAAATTATCTGAACAGGCAATAGTTAATCTAAATTTTAAATAAAAAACTATTTTTTAATCATTAATGCTTTATTTAAAATTATGCGAGTTAAGCTTGCTAAAAGTGGTGCGGTTAGCTAATAATGAAAATGTTGTTGGTATTTTACGCTGCTTGAAAACTTTTCATAAACTATCACTATGCAAATCTCTGACCGCTTAACCGCTGCCAAAAAACTTTCTGAAGACGACAAGTTACATCCACGTATCCGTCCACTGGCTTTAGCCGATTATTTAGGACAAGCATCGGTTTGTGAACAAATGGCTTTATTTATTCATGCCGCACGCGCGCGTAGCGAGGCCTTAGATCATGTGTTAATTGTAGGACCGCCCGGTTTAGGTAAAACCACGTTGGCGCATATCATTGCGCATGAAATGGGTGTCACACTCAAACAAACCTCAGGACCCATATTAGAGAGAGCGGGCGATTTGGCCGCTTTGTTGACGCATCTTGAAGCAAAAGAAGTATTGTTTATTGACGAAATCCATCGCTTAAGTCCGGTTATTGAAGAAATACTGTATCCGGCCTTAGAAGATTACCAATTAGATATCATGATAGGCGAGGGCCCAGCGGCACGTTCGATTAAATTAGATTTACCACCTTTTACCTTAATTGGTGCTACCACGCGTGCCGGCTTGTTAACATCACCGCTGCGTGATCGATTTGGTATTGTACAACGTTTAGAGTTTTATAGTGCAGCTGATCTCTGTCGTATCGTGACGCGTTCGGCAGGAATTTTAGGTGTGACGATCGATCCCAAAGGCGCGGGTGAAATTGCCAAGCGTGCGCGCGGCACCCCGCGGATCGCGAATCGTTTGCTACGCCGTGTCAGAGATTTTGCTGAAGTGAAAGCTGATGGAAAAATAGATGAGCGTTTGGCCGCACAAGCTTTAGATCTGTTAGAAGTTGATAAAGAAGGTTTTGATCAACAAGATCGAAAATTACTATTAACACTCCTGGAAAAATTTGACGGCGGACCGGTCGGTTTAGATAGCTTAGCAGCGGCTATTGGCGAAGAACGTGATACGATCGAAGAAGTAATCGAACCATTTTTAATTCAGCAAGCATTTATCATGCGCACACCGCGTGGCCGGATTGCCACCAAAAAAACCTATATTCATTTTGGATTAACAATGCCGGATCATCTTAACGGACAAAAACAACTCAGTTGTGAATTTTCTGATAAAATAAACTAAAGTTAATACAAGTGAGGATAGGTAGTAATGCCAACCGTCGATCCAACATTATGGAGTTATTTTTCCGCCGCTAGCGGGATCGTGAAATTGGTTATGTTAATTTTGCTGGTAGGATCCATCGTATCCTGGTCGATGATTTTGCAGCGTGGATTTATGTTAAGGCGTTCTCGAAAGTTACTGGCCCAATTTGAAGATAAATTTTGGTCGGGGATTGATCTGAGTAAACTGTATGCCGATTTAAATCGTGAACAAGATGAACACGTCGGTCTGGCCAGCATTTTCCATTCCGGATTTCGCGAGTTTATGCGCTTACATCAACAAGTGGGTGATGTACCGGTTATTATTATGGAAGGTGTGCAACGTGCGATGCGTATTGCTTATTCAGAGCAACACCAGCAACTGGAAAAACATCTGGATTTTTTAGCGACTTTAGGTTCGACAAGTCCATACATTGGTTTGTTTGGTACAGTGTGGGGCATCATGACTTCTTTTCAAGCATTATCCGCTTCACAACAGACCGCCACGATTGCTATGGTCGCGCCCGGTATTTCGGAGGCCTTAATCGCCACGGCGATGGGTTTATTTGTCGCTATCCCTGCAGTGATTTTTTATAATCGTTATTCGCATCAAATCCAACATTTATTACATAATTATCACCGCTTTCAAGAAGAGTTCGCGAATATTTTGTATCGTCAAGTCCATGGTAATACGGGTAGTTATGTTGCATAGTCCTTTTCAATTTCCACCGCAACGACGCAAAGGACCGATGTCTGAGATCAATGTTGTTCCCTATATTGACGTGATGTTAGTGCTGTTAGTCATTTTTATGGTCACGACGCCGTTATTATCACAAGGGATTAAAGTAAATTTACCGCAAGCCCAGGCGCAAACGATAGCTCCAGCGCAGGAACCTATCATTGTATCAATAGATGACCAAGGACGTTATTATTTAAATACCGTTACGCATCCTGAAACCGCTTTAGATGTCGATCAATTAAGCCGAGAGGTGAGTGAACAAATACGCAGCGCCGAACAAAAAAAAGCACCACGCCAAGTATTTGTCAAAGGTGATAAAAAGGTTGATTATGGCAAGGTAGTGACAGCCATGGTTTTATTACAACGGGCCGGTGCTATCAATATAGGCTTGTTAACTGAGTCACCGCCAAAAGCGGTTTAAAGTGTGATGTATGTGCGAGTTAAAAAAGAAAAGTATGGTTACCCGCTAATCGTTGCGATTTTGTTGCATATTGTTTTATTTTCAGCCTTTTTCTTAAGTCTACGCCATAGCTCAAAATTATTATTTTTAGCCCCTCCGCCTTTACAAGTCATACACGCGACAGCAATATCGATGGATGCACTCGAGCAGAAGCCTGTGCCGGTTGCAGAAAAAATAAAACCGCCACCTCCTGCTGCTGCGCAAACACTATCAAAACCGGTGTTACTGGAAAAAAGTCCGGTATTGTTACCAGTGAAAGAAAAGAAAGTTCATAAAGCTGAACAGGATAAAATTATTCCGCTTAAAACAGCCAGCAAACAGCCGTCATTAGAAAAAAAAGTGGTGCCGGTTAAAAATAATCTCACAAAAGTTGTGACCAGTAAATCAAAGAAAGTCAGTACTAAACATCTAAAAGCGTCAAAAGAATCATTAAAGTTAGTTGAAAAAAATGTTCAGCAATTACTTGATCAAGAAATGAAAACGCTGGCGAAACAACAGATCAATGCAGCGCGTAATGCTGCAACGACGGATAAATATCGACATCTCATCTTGCAAGCGATTGCTCAGCAATGGATTATTCCGCCAGAAATGAATAAACATTTGGAAACCAAATTAGCCGTGCATTTGGCGCCGGGTGGTATGGTGTTAGAAGTGATTGTTGTTAAAAGTAGCGGTAATTCGGTATTGGATCGTTCGGCACAAACCGCCGTATATAAAGCATCGCCTTTACCAGTGCCAAAAAATAATGGTTTGTTTCACACATTTCGCCAAATCAATCTGACTGTCCGTCCGGAAGGTGTTATTACCCAATAACTATTTCCTATTATAGTTTATCCCATAACCAACGCCTTGACAGGCTACTTTTAATTTTCTCTTAATAATTAATAACTATACTCAATCGCTTTATATTTATTTTAAGGTTTGATCATGCTAAAACACACAGTGCAATTTCAACAAGAACAAAAAAAACAAGAAAAAGAACGAATAAAACAAGAAGAAATAAATAAAATTTGCCAAGACATTCCTAATGTTGAACAAATGATAAAAGATTCTGAAAAAAAGACAAAAAAACTAAAAGAAATATTATCCCTTATGCACGGGATAAAAAATTTTTTTCTAATAGAAAAAAATCCTGCGGCAAGTAAAATTTTAACTGAAATGTGTGGTATTTATAATGCACAAAAGAATGCTTTGGCTGGGTATGAAAATACCAATCAAACTTCATTGAATGTAAATGCAGTAAACAATCCAATTGAGTCAATTTCACCAGTAATTTCTGATAATACACCTGAGCAAACTGTGAGTGAAAATTCTTTGCTTCAACGGATCCAAGGATTTCAATTAAAACCAGTAAAGAAAAATGAAGTTCAAATGAAGCCTACTCAAACGCCTAAGATTGAGCATGACGTACCCGGATTTGTCATGACTAAAGATGCTCTGGCAAACATTAAGCTTAATTCCGTAAAACCTAAAAATTCTGTAACCTCAAGTCCTGAAGATAAACCCACAGAATTAGAGCTAAAATTAGCTAAACAACAAGCATTGCTGGATGGGAAAGATACTTTAAATTCCAATAACCCAGTTACTGCTGAAGAGGAAATTTCAAAACCGTTATCAACAGTTCCAAATTTTGAGAATATTTCAACTAATGAGGAGCTTATAAATTATAAATTAGCCAAATTACGTAGACTAAAGTCATCGATTCTAAGTGACGAAAAGCTTGATGACCTAGAATTTGAAATAACAGAAGACCTAATCTCACGAATATCGATAATTCCAGAAGTTAATGAAAGTAGAATTAACTCAATGGTGCTTATAAACGAAGAAGAATCGAAGCCAAATTCTATTATGAGTAAATTAGATGAGCTATTAGAATCTCTTAAAGAGCAGGTATCTACTCTAGATAATACAATAAAAAAACCTCAAGTTCCATTAAGTATGCATTTTAATTCTTCCCCTAAAGATAAACCGGTCATTGTAGGTGAGATTCCGAAACTAAAAATTTAAAATATTGAAAAAAACTGAAGATAGAAAAGCCTACTGTTGTTAAACAGTAGGCTTAATAGGATTCATAGAGTTCCCGGTCTATTCGATGGCGATTGATCAATGAGATTTTCCATACTAGTACGAGATCTTGTTCTCGGAGGAGGTGCGGTAAAAAATTTGTCGTTAGTATATGTTCTAGATCGAGGTCTAGGTTTATCGGATTCAGCATTTAATTCACGCATATAATTTTCAATTTTTTCTGCTGGATTTTCTTGTTGAGCGAGATCAAAGATATTGTCAAATGCCGATTGTCGTTCATTAACGTCAGCGAGTTGGGGCAAATAAGTTTCGAGGGGATGCCATACCGAAGTATAAGCGTCATTGCTGAGCAAAAATTGATTTTCTTCAACCAAGAGTTGGCTACGATTAACAGATGATAATAATTCTGATTGATTTAAAACAACTAACGCCGAGGCTATATTTGCTGCAACATTAGGCTTTTTGAGGATAGTATTGAAATTTTCTTGGTTTAAACAACGACCATTAAGTATATCGACTGCACTGGCAATAATACCTAATTCCTCAGGTATATTCCCTTCGACCGCTTCAAAGTGTTTAGCGAGATCATCAAAATTTGTTTGGTTTAAAAGCATACACCTACTTAATTGGCTAAGTAGATTTTCAAGTAGTCGAAAATGATTTCCTTTTAGCAGGGTTAATTTACCTAAATTTACTGACTTTAAAAGTTTAGCAAAATGCAAGGTATCGATAACCCCAGGAATGCCACTTAGGTCAGTGTCAGGGCTACGTAAATAAGCTATTACAGCTTGATACACTTTATAAGATTCTTGTGTAATTTTAGGTAGGTTTTCAATAAAGCATTGATAAATTTTTAAAAGGTTCATTTGTTCGGTATCGTTTAGGCTGCGTAATGCGCGTATCGCAGCTTGATCACGGCGGAATAGGCGCCGCCAGAAACCTTTGTTATTATCATAGACGCGTAAGGCATTTTGTATTTCTATAGGTAAGGGCATAATAACTCCTTGTTATTGCTTGTTAGATTTGTATAGTGGTATTTGAAATGGGATGTTATTATACTGTATCTACATTTAAATAGTCATGTCCGTTTTTGACAAGGAAATGGTTTTTAGTTACTAACTTTTACTTTTACTTTTACTTTTATTTTTTTAAAATTCTATTGAGGTTATTATGTATAAAACACGTTCTCTTTTACTATTAAGCATGCTGGTAGGTCTCGGTTGTACGACAGCGAGTGTGGTCTTTGCGGAATCAATACCACAAACCCACGTCTTACAAAGAATTAGTATTCCGCAATCACCTTCGATGAGACATGGAGAGCACGAAGTGCGGTCGAAGAGCCCGCGATAGGCGTGCGTTGACGGGCGAAGCAGGAAACGCATCACGCCGTCAAGTCATGGTGGTAGCCACTGCACGCAG
>JBDKHQ010000023.1:0-12522 GCA_039797585.1 Pseudomonadota bacterium
TGCATTTATCGAAAGATTTAATCGAACTTATAGAGAGGCTGTTTTAGATATGTATTTATTTCAAAATATACAAGAAATACAAAACATAACAGATAACTGGCTTAAACATTACAACGAGGAAGACCCCATGAAGCTTTAAATAATCAAACACCCCTATACTATTCTCAATCCCTAAACAAAAATTACTCTATTTAAAAACTGGGGTAACTTTGGGTGGTTTACACCGGTCGTTCACTTTCCTGACGCCCTGAGATTAAAAGATCACCGGGTTGATAAACCGTTAACAATTCTCTTAATAAATTCCCGACGGTGGTTTTCATATTGTTATGAATGAACCCGACTAAATCAGCGCCTCCGTTTTTCTCATCGCTGGTTTGTAAATTATTTAAGAATTTTTGTAAGGTTTGTCCTTCTTTGTTTAAAACATCGTAATAACCCAGTAAATGAGCTCCATCACCGCCATGCGATGCTTGACTGCCGAGTTCAGAACGTAAAGCACTGGTATCGGTCTTTTCTATTTGCGCGGCAATAATCCGCCCACCTTGACTGACCCAGACTTGATTATCTTGCGTAGTTAATACCGGTAATTTATTGGATAGGTTCGAGGTTAAATAACTATTAATGATATATTGCAGTCCTTCAGTTGAAAGCTGCGTATTAAATTGCTGCATGATAAGTAACACTCGCTCAAAAGCCGTGTCCAGCGTGTTTCCATTAAAACTTTGTGCATTACCAAATTCAGTTTCAATACCGATTTGCATAGTACGTACTAAAGTGACAATAGCTCCAGCAGGAGGTATTTTTTCTTTAACGAAAGTAATTGTTCCACCTGTCATCGTGCCAACGGCTTGTACCGTATAAGCTTGATTAAGAATTTGCAGATCTTTATCAGGGTTCGCTTCGTCCTTTGGATTCGTGACATACACGGCAATGTCTTCTGGGATTAAGATGAGATACGTATAGTTAAAAACAGCCGTTTTACCATCGGCTATGGTTTGATTCAGCGTATTTTGTTGTGGAAGTTTTGTTTTTTGCATTTTTTGTTTCTCAACGCCCGTAATAAAGTTTTTGTCCAGGTTCTAAATAACTTTTATCACCTAACAGTTGATTGAAATATGGGCCAATCACAGGCATGGTATCGATAGGGGCCATATTCTTTGCCATATTCTTCATATTTTTAGCGGCTTGCTTAGGATTTAACGTGGCGATCGAGCCGCCTAATGCAGCAACACTCGATAAAAAATTAACGCTGGGCGATGAAAACAAGTTCTGTAAGAGATGCTTATCTTGCTTCTTGGGATCAAAAACTTGCATAAAGATCCCCAAATTGGGTTGTACCAGATCAATTAAATAATCCATCTTTTCTTGACGATTCATCGATGAAAACAATGGCATGCTTTTGCCATGGATGAGATTATCAAAGTAGTTCGCCAAATAACTTAAAGGTAAAGTGCCAGCGATTAACGATAAACCCCAACGTAAACGCATCTGCGTATTGCGTGCATCTTGATAACCCTGAATTAAGACTTTATCGGCAAAGTTAATGGCAAAGCCTTTAAACTGCATCACCATGCGTAAGGCTTCACCTATTGCGGTTCCTGGACGCGTTCCATGGTACATAAATGCTTTAGTGAAGATATCCGGCATTAAAACCGCATTATCGGAGGCCATAGAAAAAATAGAATAAACCTTTCGATAAAGATTCGATCGCATCTCATAATGAGGTTTGCTATGGCCATAAAGACTTTTTAATTCATCATCGGTAATAGCATCGACATTGGCTGTCGTAAATAAACCGGATTGATTTTTGATACGCAGTAAATTCCATTCGTTTTGACTTAAACCATACTTTTCTAACTGAAAACGAGTGGCTTGATTTAAGTTTTCCCAGGATTGATTACGTTGATGATAAAGACCCTTAGCGATGACATGCATTAAGGAATGTCGATTTCCTTTATCAAAAGATTCCAGTAAATTAGTGCGAAAAAATCCTGTCGTCACTTTATGAATGAGTTCTGTTCCGTTACTTAGATCGGCAAAGCGCGTCATATAGCCCAAATGACTATCGGCTAATAATTTAAATTGTTTGGCTATAAATTTTCGCTCATTATCAGCAAATGAATCAAACGTATGACTTAAGGTCGTCGCTAAACTTTTAAAATAAGAATTACCCCAACGTTGCGCAAAGGAAGCGATATAAGCCGCATCCGGTAAACTTCTCAGTACTATGGTAGGTAACCGTGCGATGGCGCCAAGAGAACGAATATTCGCACCAAAAGCACCGAGTGTAGGACTCACCGCCGCTTGGTTCTGCTGCATCGCTTCTTTCAGCATATTGTCGGTATCGTGATACCAGAGTGGCCCTTTTGGTTTTTTTTCTTGTTGGATTTTTCTCAAGTCGTTATAAACAGACAGCGGTGCATCACCCATCAGCTCTGCGGTACCAATACGATTAGCTGAACTATTTAGATCGCCGATAAGTGCTTGAAAAAGATTACCCTTACCGTATTCTCGACTGTAATTTAAAAAAGATTCATGATCTTTCCAATAAAAGAATAGATGTGCTTTTCTTTCAACCGCTTCACGATCATTGGATACCACAGAACGGGTAAAGATTTCACTTTTTCCGGTGGTGATATTGTTGAAGATAGACTCTAAACGTTGATCCACGTCGATCAGGTTTTCACCAAAGGTTTTTTCGAGATTAAGATGGGATTTGATAAACTGAATCCAACGAACTTTAGCGGATTTTAATAACTCAGCCTGATCGCTTTTCAATTTATTGGTTAACTGTTTAAAAAGCTTAGCGGTACTGCGTCCACCAAAGCTTACTAAACCCTCGTCATGGGTGGCACGAATAAACCGATCGTTATTGACCGCTCGTAGACGTAAGGCATTAGAAATAATCAGTTCAGGATTTCTCACATCCATATACTCATTAATCTTTTTAGCTAGGCTTTGTGCTAACGCAGGAGCCGCTTTACCATCTAAAGCCCTAGCAATCGAAATATCATTATCTTTATTCTGTAAAAAAGTCAGTTCTTCATCAGACATCCCTTGAAACAAAGCTTTAAACAAACGTTGCTGCGCCGCTTTTTGATGGGCAGGGAGATTGTTGGCAAGATTGGTATAACGTTGTGCTAATAGGGAACGCAGATCAATCGACTTAGTTTTTAAGGTATCTGCTAAGGCGTCAAACTTACGGATATTGTTTTGGGTCACCAAGGCATCTTCAAAAAAAGATTGCAGATGTTCTTGGTTAACTTCTTCAATCGCCTGATTAATCGCGGCTTGACTATGCAAGTTATCAAAGCTTTTGGCTTTGCTTAAAACATCATTCACATAGCTGCGTAAATCATCTTCTTTAAAATGAATCAGTTGTTTGAGTGCATAGTCATAACAGGCTTGATTTTTCATGCGTTTCTCTGCAAGCAATGGATAAGATCCTGAAATACTTTAGATTGTGTTTTAAATTCCTGATATTTTTTAAAGCTGGGTTGAGATGGAGTGACTTCGTCTATTATTTCTTCTTTTTTTAAGTTTTCTTGATAATGCTTAAATTGGTCTTTAACATCGGCTATTCGCTGTTCAGTTAATTCCTTAGCAGGTAATTGGTTTTCGATGCGTTGTTTTAAATAGTCTTTAACGGTATTGATATCAGAAGATTCTCCATCCATAGCGTTATTGATCTGTGATAAAAAAGCATGCCAGCCTTTTTCGCCCTTATTTTCTAGTTCTGTGACCACACCTCTTAAACCTTCACTTAAACTAGGATTTTTTTTTAAGCGATCCAGGGCATTTTTTTGTATGAAACCAGATAAAGTCTCTGGGTTATTTAATCCTTCTCGGGCTAATAATTCTTCAGGAATTACCGACTGTAAGGCTTTAATGTCATTCGCAGTTAATAAAGGTAGCGTCACTTTATTATCTAACGGATTTATTGAGAGATCTGGATTATTTTTCCTGAGTATCTCTGCTGCTTGTTGAGTTAATTTCGGATCATCTATATTGTTTTGATAATCTTGATACCAGGTTTTTTCTTCCGCACTTTCTATGTGTTTAAACAGTTTGGCTCGAATAAGGCTTGCTGCAAAAGGCACCACACCTAAGGCTAAACCAAAGCCACCGGCAATGCTGGTGGCTTGAATTAAATGAGAAACATCCAGTTTATTATTTGGCGTGATGGATTCGGCTAGATCTTCTGGCAGTAAGGAGGTAGCCGCAATACTGCTACCGGTTAAGGCTTTCTCACTTAAGCTACCAACGGTTTCTCCTGATAGTTGTGTAATTGTTTTACTTGCTACATTAGATAAGAATTCAGGCGCTAAAGTAGAAACCCCTTTGACAGCCCCTTTAGCAAGTAAACCACCGGCACCACCTAAATCAATATTAATCGGATTTAACGCAAATCCCAGTAAGGATGCAATGCCATCACCCAGTTTTTGCGTAACAGGCAATCCAGAGGTTTCTGTTACTTGTTGAACAGCATCATACAATGCATTCAACGAGGAAAAATGCGGATGAAATCCTGCTAACGGCGCTATTTTTTCTAAAGCGACTTCGGGTTCAATCAATTGTTTTAAAAAATTACCACTGATGGAAGCACTGTAACTGGGTTGAGAGTATTCTGTTTGTTGTTGATATTGTTCTTTAAAATCTGGATTAACACGAGAAGCGCTTAATAGCATTATCGATCCTTATGCGCGTAGGCAACTAAGCTATCGGTAAAGGGCTGCGAATAAACCACCGTTCCTGCTTGATCCACCGCAATGATGAGACCATCGGGTGTATTAGTAATCGTTAAGGGGTTACGATCGCTTGCAAAATAAGTTTTTAATTCGTTAATCCAGCTACTTTTTTTATCTTTTATTCCTAATGCCTGATAGGCTTTTTCAGACACATGTTGAGCTAAATGGGCTGCTTCACCGTCGGTTACTTCAAGATTCTTGGTATTAAAGATATAGCCGCTACCTTTTGAAATGCGATAAGCTTTTGAAAAATGCTCATTAAACGTTTGCATATAGTTATTAATATCCTTTAATGCTAAATCGTTGTGTATGAGACCTTGATATTTCACATAATGGGTGGCCATATCCACAATGGTTAAGGTTCGTGAAGGATCACCGGATAGACTTAAATAATTAAAGATATCGGAATTATCTGATGGGGGATCATCTCTTACTGCATTGTAAAGATGTCCTAAAAAACTCGAATGGCTTTGTAATTGAGCCACCACAAAATGTTTTAAGGATTTATCGTTTACATCAGAATCTTGTGCATTAGCAATACTTATCTTGGAAAAATCCTGTCCGGTTTGATTGGCACGAATTAACTGCTTTAAAAATCCTGGATCGGTATTGTCTTGTAACATCCCCACGGTATAAGCCACTTCTTGTTCGAGCGGCTTTTTTAAGCTAGCGGCTAAATACACTTTGTTCTGGGAATCATGCTTGTTTAAAACATCTAATAAATTATCGGGATCAGCACCTTGAATAAAAGCCGATTGCGCTTGTTGTTTTAAATCGTTGGGAATGGGTTGAATAAAGTGATTATCGATCTGCATTGCATGTCCTAACTGCACAGACCTGGAAATATAATCGTTATAGGCAGCGCGCGGATCTACACTGTTATAATTCTGGGCATAGTCTTTAAGCAATGCTTGTCCTTGCGGTGTCTCTTGAATGATCTGCGCATAGTCTCCGGCATTAAAACCATTGATTAAATGCTGTAAGCTGGCTCTTTCTCCTTTTTCTGTTTGCGTTAACAGCCCCGTTTTACTATTTAATGCCTCCAAGCGTTGTTTGAGTAAGGGCCAATTTTCGCCATTGTTAAATAAACCCTCAGTTTTTTGCACACCTTGAGCAAATAGTGTGACTTCATTTAAATGATTAGGGGTTAATTTCATCCACGCCAAGGGATTAATCGCATTTCCTTGGACTAGATCGGATTTAATACCTCGCAACGTTAAATCGTTATGGTAATAATCTTGCAGATGTTGGGTGGCAGGTGAAATCGGTGTATTCGATTTATCGATGCCTTGCGCAAAAGGAGACGCTAAGGCAATGTTTAACTGGCTAGAACGCGTATCCGAATTTTGTTGTAGATGATGCAATTCCTGCAGGCTATCTAAGCTATGCGATAAGGTTTTAAATAATACGCTGGCTTGTTCTGGTGTGATGACTCGCCCTAATAAAGCTTTTTCGACAGCCTGATGGGCAATATCTATTTTTTGTTCAAACTGCTTATCATTGGAAACCGAGGTATACAGATCCTGTAATACATGCGGCCATTCGGTGTAAAAACTACTTTGTAATTGCCGTCGATGGGTTTCATAATCACTTAATTGAGCTTGTGCATGCAATTCGAAAGCACTGTTCTGCACATTGCTATCAAGCTGTAATTGATGTTTTTTATTCAGCGCGGTATGGTTTTTAATATTATCCAGTTGCAGCTTTGCATCTTCACTAATCTTTTGTGCTAATTCAGGATGTAGTTTTAGTTTGAGCTTCGCGTCCATTTTGATTTGCTCGATACTACTCGTCGCTTTTAATAACAGCGCAGCACTTTTTTCTTGTTCAATTTGCAATCCCGTTTGCATGAGTGTATTGGACACCTGACCTAATACGTGACTAAACGCCTCACTACCTCGAGCAGAGCTTGCTATCGGCATATCACGTTGGATGGGCTGGTCATTTAATTGCGTAAAAGGAGCCGACATTAACGCGGCCTCGTATTCTGTAATTGTGCAAAAGAAAGACCTAAATGTGCGATATCACCAAATAGTTGCGCATACAAGCTATTCCTAACGTTACTTTTTTCAACCGCAATCTGGTTATCAAAAAGATCTTTAGAGAGATCGAGATTTTTCTTCTGTTTTCCAGTGATATTTTCGGTATTGCGCTGGATCGCATTAAAACTAGGTGATGAGAATGCAACGCCGCGAGTGCTCATCTCTGCGGTTTGTCTTTGTAAAACATGATCTAAATTATTGGCATTACTGAGTACTTCCTGCTGGTATTTCACTTCGTTGGCTTTGGCTTGGAGATCCAATTGCTTTTCTTGCGCTTTGGCCACTTGTGCTTGCATCACACCTTCACCGATTTCCATCGCGGCAGCGGTAGCAATAATCAGTAATCCAGCTTGTGGCATACATCTCCTAAATCATGGTTGTATTGATTTGATAAGCAATGGAGGTAATCTGTAAATCAAACGGTGCTTGTTGAGTAATAGAAAAGGTCTTTTGTCGATTCCAACCAAAGACCGGTGAGATAATGGCCGTTCCAGAGCTCTGGTGTAATTCATTACCTCGTTGAATATTTAAAAAGATCTGATAATTCACTAATTGATCATTAATATAAAAATTAAGCGATCCAAAGTACTCGACATAAATCTTGGTAATTTTTTTCATCAAGTCAGCATGTTGAGGCCCCCCATAAAAGTACATCGGTCTGATTTCAACAGAATAAAGTAGACCAATAAAACAGGAACCGGTTTTGTGCTCAGGATTATGTACTTCAATGCTGCCCTGTTTAACCGAATAAACGCCATAGTCTTCTTGATTAAAAACAACCTGTACATCCAAGCCTTCAAAACGTTCTAAACCGGATATTTTTCCATTCTCTGGTAGCATTTTTTCTTCAAAGCCATCCAGTTTGATGCGAGAATCCATTTTCTCTAAAACTACCTGCTGGCTATTTAGATATTTTTTTAACAAGTAGATCGTATTATCAATCGCGACCATATCTAGCGTCTCAATTTGCTTTTGTGCAGAAAAAGGCGTTAATGCGGCTAAATTAACTTCATGGGCAAACTGAAAAGTGGTGATCGTATGGTCAGGGTTTAAAAAATAGATAAAATTATCTTGGGATTCCTCGGTACCACGAAGTAAAACCCCTTTAATAGGATTTTTAACCAGGTGACTCGACGTTTGACTCACATTACTGGCTAAATAACTTTGGCCTATACCTTGAAACCGAAAATTAATAATCGCATTGCCGGTTTTATTCACATAGTAACTATCATTTAAATAACTGACGGGTTTAAGCTGAGCGGATACGCCATAAGCGGATTGTTGACGTATTGAAAAAGTACTGGGCGTTAATCCTACGTTTTGTTCTTGTGGCGCTACAAACTCATAATTGGCGGTATAAATCTCTAATTCCTTGCCACCATTCATCCAGACAATACCACCTGAATCACTTTGGCCTAAGGTATAAATTATTGCATCGGTATCTTGACCTGTCCCTACATCAAAATTAACCGGCTGATTAATTTTGGAGCCAAAGATGGTATTGTTCAGCGTTTTAGTGCGCGCAAACCACAATCTATTTTGAAAGAAAATCACTTTGCTGGGATAACCCATGCTTGGTGAAAAGGTGGGTTTACGAATCGAATATTGTGTTGCAGAGCTTGACGCACCATTAATTAAAAAAGGAATCTGTACTTTTCCGGTAAAAATAACATTACTTGCTTGGTAATTAACGCCGGTAATAATGGCATAACCTAAAGGTGAAACATCACTGGTGCCACCACCAATGATTTGCCCACCAATCCAGTCATTAGTAAAACCGGGTGCATCCGTTAAGGTAAGTTGAACGGTATGGTTATCACCGGTTAGACCCGCATTACCTTTATTGTAAATGACATCGCCAAAGTCATAAGCAGGCAATGGGTAGAGATTAAGGACTTCATAAGCAAACTGTAAAGGCGCATAGTTTTTTACAGTAATACGTGCCGGAGAGTAATTAGGATGAACAAAAATAAGTGAGTCATTGTCATTGGTATAGTCTAAATCATTCAGATCCGCTGAAGCATAAGGGGTTGCAAGGCTTTGTAAAAATTGTAGTTCAGATGCTGTGCCTTTTTTTATCAGATAAACATCAATAGAGTGATCACCGCTAATAAGACAATAAAATTGTTCATTCTTATCTTGAAACCCATACAGTTTAGAATTCGGATCGCTTTTTTGTGTTTGAATTAAAAATTGTGTGCCTTTTCTTTTTTTAGCTAATCCGGTTGTACCGACTTCGACATTCAGTAAAGACTGTGCAGCCGTTAAATAGTCCTTAAAATCAGTGCGGTGATAGTTGATTGCATCGACTTCACCACTACTAAACATCGTTTGACGAATGACTTCCATACTACACAGTCCTAACCCGGTTAAAATCATTGGATGGCGCGGTTTTAATACCTTGTTCCATGCTATCAAGCAGTAAGGCATTCATTTTTTCTTGTTGGTATTTACTTTCTAATAGATTGGCTAATTGAATATTCTGTGTAAGCACCACAGCACTATCCGCTGCGGCAGTTAAGGCCAGTGTTCGTGCAAAAAGAGGTGGCATTACGTCATAATCAACATGATTAACGGTGTAGTAATATGAGAAAGGTTTGCTATGACTGAGTACACAACCGTCTACTAATAAATAATCAAGGATTTGAGATCCACATCGAATAAATCGCCCAAAATCATAAGGTAATTGATAGGTATAAGGATAATCGGGTGAAAAGTTTTGGGTGAGTGGCGTATTATCCTCTCGATATTTCACGGCAAAATGCCAATTCGTTGCTAATAATAAAATGGGTAATAAACCATCCAGTTTTGCTGCAATAAATTTGGCGGCATCGCTTTCATTCACCGTCGCAACGGGTAATAAGCCTAATTCCAATAGCGCTTGATTGATTACGGTTAATTTTGAATGGGATAAGGCCATGTTACTCTTTTGGTTTAGGAGGAGTGGGCGGCTTTAGATCCAAGATTTTTACTAACTGCGCATTGGGCGGATCAGTTTCTTTAGCGGTATTTTTTACCATAAATAAATTACTCTGTTTTCCCGAATCGTAATTGATGAAGATCCAATCTCGATCTTTAATTTGTTTTCTCTCATAAAAATCATTGATGTAACCCGCTTTAGTTAAGGTCGATTCATCATCAAGGGTACTGGCTGTAAATACCGCGGGCGCCGTACCTGGAATTCCTCCTGTGACAGGGGTTAATGTTTGAAAATTCGATGTGTTCATAAAAGCCTTTAATTTTTAGTATATTTTAGATCGGCAGTGATAAGCGCAATGCCACGGGGTTGAATAACCTTGGCGCCCGTTGTTAATGAGGTGAGTAATTCCCAACGATCTTGATGAGGGAGCCAGGTAATGCTGGTAGAAATATCGCGGTTATAGCCTTGAACAATGGCATCTCGGTGTACTATCGGTACTAAATATTTAAAAACACCCTTATCATCAGGAACACGAGGAAGGCTATTAATCCCATTTTCACCAAGAAAACGAAAATCAATATCTAAATAGACTTTTATTTTGTTATTGGTGAGAGGTTTTACATCGTTGTAAAAGAAATTAGTGACTTGTTTATCGCCATACAGAGAAGGTTTTAACAAAGCAGGAACCCAGGTACTGACTTGCAGATCATGGACATCCATGCTTTGACTTTCTAAATAGGAAATGGCTAATGCATACTTTTCTTCATTGATGCCGGTATTGACACCGACATCAACGGGGATGGTATGGATCTTTCCGGCAATAAAATCGGGATCACTAAAGATGGCATTGATTTTGATGTAATCGGTTAAGCGTGCTGCAGCCAAACCATGTAACTTGGAATGATCAATAATCTTATCAAAGTTATAAAGGGTTTTTTCGCCTCCTCCTATGACGGTTTTTAAATGATAATCGTTGGTTGGGACTTGTACATTGGTTTCGTTTACTGGAGTAACAAAAATATCGGTAGTTGAAAAATTCGTTTGGTTCATTTCAACCAGATCGGACATGGGAATATTGAGATGCGTCCCTCGCAAGCCATGACGTTCTTCAATCGTATCTTGTAGCTTTAAACGGTTTTGATACTGTAAGGTCACTTGTGCTTTAAACAGTTCACATGCAGCATCTAAATTAATTTCAGACATAAAAACAACCTGATAAATAAAAAGAATTTCATCTATCAGGTTGCCCAAGGAAAGGGGCTGATAAAGCCATCTACTTAAGATCTAAAGGGAGTTACATGGAAAATCTTAAGCAGACAATTCCATTATAATTTCCTTACCAAAATGGGCAAGATACATTATCCGGTAGGTTTTGGTTTAATAAAGCTTTAAGAATAAACCTTTAGGATACATTTTCTTAAAATAATCATCAGGTAACTATTTATGGAAATAGAAACTAAACTTTTGCACATGTTGCAAGTATTAGCATTTAGCGAATTTCCAAATAAAGGGGCTTTAATCCAAGCCTACGAGGACTTAAAGAAAATATTTATCTCACCTCTTTTTACAGAGTCTTTATTTGAGACTATTAATGGACTCAAGAGTAATTTGTTTTATAAGGAATTTGAGCTCGAAGATGATCCACAATTTTTTTTAGCTATCCTAAAGAAAGTAGATGATTATTTAATGCTTGATGAGTTTTTAAAAAGCTCCTCAGAAATAAAATATTCTAACGCTGAAAAAAAAGCTTTGGAACAAGGACTTTCTAGAGCTAAATTATTGCTCAATTTAGATAATGATCTAAGAAATGTAGCCGGGGATTTTTATGAAATGTATAGTAAGGATTTCGATGAATTAAAAGAAATATTATTTTCTGAAAAAATTAATTACAACAGTTTGAAATGGTTTCTAAAATCCAATTTTTCCAAACTCGTCCCAGGTAGTTCTAGTTCTTTTAATGACTCTTTGCATAACGTATTTGTGTGCTTATTAGAGAATGCTTCCCCGAAGCTTACTAAAGGGGATGTTAATTCGCTTACACTAATAATTCAAAAAAATGCAAGACAAAAAACTCCTATGAATCATAATATGTTTTTTTGTGAAGTACCTTTAAAAGAAAAAAAGTTATCTAAAATAGTAAAAGTTGCACTTGAGAATAATTTAGAAAAATATATAGTTCCTACAAACGGATTCAGGCATTAATTTCTATGCTTATACCTAAAAGAGTTTAATGTTTCGTTAATATTCTTCGTTTATTATTATTATTTTTTTGATTAGTCGAGGCAGATATGCCAAAAAATTATAACTCTAAAAACTATGAAGAACTACGATCATTAGTTACTTATTTAGGATTAGGAAAAGATAAAGAATTAAGAATCATCTGTGAAAGAATTGAAGAATTGAGCAATATGAATTCTATAATTGAATCGCAGCAATTATTAAAAAGATTTGAAGATTATATTTCCCCAAAAACAAAAGAATTTGTCACGGAAAATATTATTCAAAAGGATATTTATTTTTTAAAATTTTATAATACGGCTAAAAATTATGGTTTTGACAGCATAATTAGTTTATTCCATAAAGACGAACCAAGGTCATATTCAAAATCTAATTTTTTTCATAATCTTCCGAGAGAGTTTGAAGATACTAATAACAAGAATGTGTCTCTACGAATGAAGAGTTAATTATTTTTAAAGGGAGTATTCAAGGAACTGTGTCAACGCTAAACTAAATTAACAATTTTAGGAGTTGACATGAAACAAGCTATACTAAGCAAAGAATTTGAAGCTGAAGCGATAGCCCGGCTAAAATC
>JBDKHQ010000024.1:0-6796 GCA_039797585.1 Pseudomonadota bacterium
GGGGGGGAGGGTGGCATTGCAGTTAAGTACGGTCAGGCTAGCAATAACACTTAGCAAAGCGTAAAAAAAATGGTGTGTCCTTACCAGCTTCAACCTTCTGACTTCCAACACAAACTTACCATTATCTAAAGTACATAAAGATATAGTGTATAAAAAAAAAATATTCAATTGGCCTGGAGTTTGGTGATGGAATGGACCACAATTTGATTGAAAGATATTTTAGATACATAAGCTATGGTATCATTCTGACACTTTTAAAAACCTAGTATTAGTTTTAACTCTATCATCAATATCCATGCACCCTTTTTTAAATATCGCCGATCGCGCTGCCCGTCTGGCAGGCAAAACTATTTTAGATGGTTTAAACCGCCTAGACCGACTGCGTATGCAACAAAAACAGGACAATCGCGGTGTTGTCACTGAAATTGATCTAAAAGCGGAAAAAATTATTATCGCTACTATCCAAGATGCCTACCCCAGTCACGGAATACTTGCTGAAGAAAGCGAACCCATTAGCGGTGATAAATACACTTGGATTATTGATCCCCTCGATGGCACCTGTAATTATGTGCATGATTTTCCACATTTTGCCGTTTCGATTGCTATTAAAGATAATGAAAAAAATCGAATTGAACATGCCTTGATCTATGACCCATTACGTCAAGAAACCTTTACTGCAACGCGTGGACAAGGTGCATATTTAGATAATACGCAACGTTATACACGTCGTTTACGTGTCAGTGCGCGTTCCAGTATTCCAGAATCCTTAATAGGAATCTCAATTCCTAGCCGTGGCTTTAACACACTCACCGCCTCTATCAATAAAGAAGCTTTACGCGCCATGATGTCACAAGCCAGTGGTATACGTAGGACAGGGTCGGCGGCGTTAGATTTAGCCTATGTGGCCGCTGGGCGTTTAGATGCCGCTTTAGAGCTTGAGCTCGCTCCCTGGGATATGGCTGCAGGTGTTTTGCTGGTTCAAGAAGCTGGCGGAATAGCATGTGATATAAAAGGCGGTGAAGATTATTTTACTAGCGGTCATATTATGGTAGCAAACCCTAAACTTTGCCCTTTACTACTACATGCGATTAGCCAAAAAGCCTGAGCTCCAAGAAAATTTAACTAATAGCATTGGCTAAAATTAATAATGTTTAAGTACTATCGGCGACTTTAAAAAAGTAGTTGTCACATTAAATTTGAACACTACGCTTTAACGATTGCATATCTATAACAAAACGATATTTTACATCACTTTTTAATACACGCTGATAAGCTTCATTAATTTTTTGGATAGGGATTAATTCGATATCGCATGTAATGTTATGCTGAGCACAATACTCGAGCATCTCTTGCGTTTCGGCAATTCCCCCAGTCAATGAACCACTTAGACTCTTTCGACCTAAAATCAAAGCTCCAGAAGGAACCAGGTGCGGCTCAGTGGAAACACCCAGCATACAGAGTGTACCATCTACCTTCAACATAGCTAAGTAAGAAGCCATGTCATGCTGCCCAGAAATTGTGTCAAGCATAAAATTAAAACTTCCAGTATGCTTATTCATTTCATCGGGATCTTTAGAGATAACTACTTCATGAGCACCCATCTTTAATGCATCCTCTTTTTTATGAGGTGTCGTTGTAAACACAACAACGTGCGCACCCATAGAACAGGCAAACTTCACCGCCATGTGGCCAAGGCCACCTAAACCAATAATCCCTACCTTATGATTCTTGCCAATTTTCCAATGTTTCAGAGGTGAATAGGTTGTAACGCCTGCGCAAAGTAATGGAGCGACATTTTCTAATTTTAAATTAGCAGGAATTTTTAGAACAAATTTTTCATTAACAACAATATTATCGGAGTAACCACCTTTCGTTATATTACCATCTGCTTCAACACTATTGTATGCAAAAGTGCAACCCTTTTGACAAAATTGTTCTTGATTATTTTGACAGCATTCACAATGGCCGCAGGAATCTATTACGTAACCTACACCAACAATATCACCCTCTTTAAATTTCTGAACCTTTGCGCCAACTTTTTTGACAATACCGACAATTTCATGGCCAGGCACTAAAGGATATTGCGCATTTCCCCACTCATTGCGAACGATATGAATATCAGTGTGACACACGCCGCAGTATTTGATTTCAACAAGAACATCTAGGTCTCGCACTTCACGGCGATCAAATGTATAAAATTTTAGGTTTGTAACTGCATCATAACCTGCATAACTGGCTGTTTTTATCATTTTTAGATCCTACTAGTTTATAGTCAATATTGCGATTTATAAGTAGTTTAAGATATTAAGGCCTTTCATCGACACTTTTTACTGGAGGTAAAAAATTACGTCGATCAAGACCTAATGCCACTGCGATAGTTCCTGCCACATATATAGATGAATAAGTCCCTACCACGATGCCTATTACCAATGCTAAAGCAAAACTATGTATCATCGTTCCGCCAAAAATACACAGCGAAAGTACAACGAGTAATGTCGTTGCCGATGTCATGATAGTACGCGACAGGGTTTGGTTAATAGATAGATTGACCACTTCTACTGCAGTGCCTTTACGTAGCTTACGAAAGTTTTCACGAATTCGATCAAAGATAACAATCGTGTCATTTAGTGAATAACCAATCACTGCTAGAATAGCTGCTAAAGCTGTCAAATTGAATTCAATACCAAATAAAGAAAAGATACCTAAGATAACAATAGGATCGTGAATCAACGCAATTGCTGCTCCAACCGCAAAACGGTATTCAAAACGCAGCGCGATATAAATCATGATACCTAACAACGCGATAAAAACAGCGAGCGCGCCTTGTGTGGCTAATTCTCGTCCTACCTGAGGACCTATATATTCAATCTGTTTTAATTGTGCACCCGGTAAAGCTTTTATAATTTGTGCGCTTAAATCATGTTGCGTAGTCTGTTGATGGGATGCCAAGCTTATCAATACATCACGTGAAGTTCCGTAACTTTGCACTAAGATATCTTTAAATCCAGCTGCCATTAGTTGTTTCCTTAACAAAGGTATGTCTGCAGCATGATTAAAAGAAACTTGTAATTGACTTCCGCCGGTAAAATCTAAACCCCAACGTAAACCTTTAGTGATTAAAGACCCCGCAGAAATAATAATTAATAGTAAAGATAAACCCACCGCCCAGCGACGTAAGCCTAAAAAATTTATATGGGTTTGTTTTTTAAAAAATTCCACAGTTTTTACTCTTTAAAACTAAATACCAATCGGCAAACGTTTTAGAGGACGTCCCCCATAACATGCGTTGATTAAGGCTCTTGTTATCATGATCCCGGTTAACATTGAGGTGAGTAACCCTATGGTTAAAGTCACTGCAAATCCTTTGATCGAGCCTGTGCCAACACCAAATAATATTAATGCAACAATTAAGGTTGTCACGTTGGCATCAATAATCGTTATTAATGCACGATCATAACCTGCATGAATACTCGATTGTGGTGACACGCCATTGCGTAATTCTTCACGAATACGTTCAAATATTAAGACATTAGCGTCAACAGCCATGCCCACGGTTAGCACAATCCCCGCCATACCTGGTAAGGTTAACGTCATACCCAATAGAGATAATAAAGCAACTAATAATACTAAATTAAGCGCTAAGGCAATATCTGCAATGACACCAAATACTCCATAATAAACAGCCATAAACACGACAGCTAAAATAAATCCTACCACAATAGAGATTATCCCTTTGTGGATGTTCTCTGCACCTAACTGTGGACCTATGGTGCGTTGTTCAACCACATAAATAGGCGCTGGTAAAGCACCCGCACGTAATAATAAAGATAAGTTTAAGGCTTCTTGTGGATTCGTTAACCCTGTTATCTGAAAATTAGGCGGAAGTGCGGTTTGAATTCTAGCAATACTGATAATTCGTTCCACTTTACGTGGAATATGCGTAATTTTCCCATTCACAATTTTTACACTGCTTTTAGTTTCCACATACACTATAGCCAGTGGCTTACCCACATTTTCACCGGTGACCTGATGAAAATAACTTTCTCCGCCTCCGCCCAAACTAATACTTACTGCGGATCGTCCCGACTCATCAAAACTCGTTGAAGCGTCGGTAATAGAATTACCTGTTAGAATAACTTGTTTGTACAGTAATACTGGCTGATTTTCATATTGATAGAGTTGCGAACCCACAGGCGCTAGGTTATTTGTTTGTGCGAGATGCGGATCATGTAGCGTATCCACTAAACGAAATTCTATGGTCGCTGTCCCACCTAAAATTTGTTGCGCTCGCGCAATGTCCTGAACGCCAGGTAAATCAACTAAAATTCGATTGCTCCCTTGTTGTTGAACGATCGGTTCAGCAACTCCCAACTCGTTAATTCGATTTCGTAACGTATTAATAGTTTGGTCGATAGCCAGTTGCCGTAAACTATTGAGTCCTTGATTCGACCAAACGACGACAAGCTGTTTGGGATTGTCAGTTGCCTCGGCAAAATCAAATGCCGGAAACTGTTGTCGCAATAAACTTTTGGCTTTAGTTAAGCTGCTTATATCTCTGAATAAAATAGATAATTGCTTTTCTTTGGGTGTTAATTCCAAATAACGAATACGCGCTTGTTGAAGATTTTCGCTAATATTTTTTGCTAAACCTTGCATGCGTTGCGCAACAAGATTATTAATGTCGACTTCTAAAGCAAAATGTACACCGCCGCGCAGATCAAGTCCTAGTTTCATTGGCGATGCGCCGATAGCCTGCATCCAGCGCGGTGTCGATGACAATAAATTAACCGCTACGGTATAATCATCACCCAATGCAGAGGATAAAATATCTTTAGCTTTAAGCTGGGTATCGGTATTATTGAATCGAAGTAATAGTGTTTGCTGATTAAGTTCTTCACTAACAGGCGAAATCTGTACGGTTTTAATCAATGCATTAACTTTAGTTTGCAAGGCTTCCAGATTCACATGCATTATCGCGGTAGAAGGAGAAATTTGTACAGCGGGCTGCTCTGGAAAAAGATTAGGTGCCGCATAAATAAAGCCAAGTATCAACAACACCAGTAATAAACTATTTTTCCAGAGAGGATATTTATTGAGCATAAGTGATTTAAGACTTTATAGTCCCTTTAGGTAATACACTAGAAACAGCTGCTTTTTGTATATTAATCTCAACGTTTTCTGCAACTTTTAGGCTAATTAAATCATTATTGAGTCGAGTAATTTTACCGACAATTCCACCGGTGGTCGTCACTTCGTCGCCTATCGCTAAGCTAGCCATTAATTGGCGATGTTCTTTCGCGCGTTTCGCTTGTGGCCGCCATAATAGCAAATAAAAGATAACTACAAAGCCTAATAGGATTAAAATTTGAGAATATCCATTCGCTTGAGGGGCTACAGAAGTAGCAGTCGATTGCGCCAACGCATCAGTGATAAATAAACTCATACTTTTCTCCTGAGGGAATCATGATATTAAGCCAAGCAATTTACCTGGTTCGTTGCCTATTCGCAAATTTTGCGCGTTGAAATTTCTCTTTAACTAATCCACATGGCATCGCCGTAGCTAAAAAATCGATATCCCTCCCGAATCGCTAGACGATAAGCATGCATAACCTTCTCATAGCCAGCAAAAGCACACACCAACATCAATAAAGTCGATTGTGGCAAATGAAAATTGGTAATTAAGGCGTCAATACAGCGAAATTTAAAACCTGGATAAATAAAAAGGCGTGTGTCTCCAACATATGGTTTTATTTGACCGCTTAAAGCCGCGGTTTCTAAACTCCTGACCGTTGTTGTTCCCACTGCTATAACATGCCTATTATTTTGCTTAGTTAGGATTATTTGTTCACAAACTGCTTCTGACACAGTCACATGCTCATTATGCATGCGATGATCTTCAATGCGAATACTACGAATAGGTTGAAAAGTGCCTGAACCAACATGTAGCGTAATATAAGCAATGTTAACTCCTTTAGCTTTTAATTGAGTTAACAAATCTTCATCAAAATGTAAACCGGCTGTCGGTGCGGCAATTGCACCGGGTGCGGATGCAAATACCGTTTGATAACGCTCCCAATCAAATAACTCATCCGCTCTTTGTATATATGGGGGCAATGGAATATGACCTATTTTATTTAATAACTCCAAAATAGAAGGAACTTCTATTAAAAAAATTAATTCAAATATATTTTCAACTCTAGCAGATATTTCTAGGCTCACACCATTTTCTAATATTAATTTCGTCCCTAACTTCAATGATTTACTTGATTTTAATTGTGCTAAAAGCCGTTTTTTATCTAAAATTCGCTCAATCAAGATTTCTACCTTGCCACCCGTCGTTTTGTTTGCAAACAAACGTGCAGGGATAACTTGCGTATTATTTAAAACTAACAAATCACCTGGATGTATAACATTTAATATGTCTTTAAACTTTTGATGTTCAAGATCGCATTTGCTTTTATTCAAACAAAGTAAACGGCTATCGGTCCGCTGCGTCGATGGATAGTGCGCTATTAGTTTTTCAGGAAGTTCGTAAGAGAAATCTTCCAGTTTATATTGAGTTTGCAACATAATACAAATTAAGCAAAAGCAAAATTATTATAATAATCAAGTATGTTGCTTTAGTTCGAGGCGAATGATTGTTGAGGAACGGAGTGTACTAGAGTACATGAGTAGCGGAAACAAGCATTCAACAAAGAAGTAAATAAAAAGACGCCGATTATTGAAAAAAAAACCCGCGGATAGCGGGTTTTTAGTGTCAAACAGTAGCCTGGCGATGCCCTACTTTCCCATGGGG
>JBDKHQ010000025.1:0-9140 GCA_039797585.1 Pseudomonadota bacterium
GAAAATGGTGTATAATCCATCCAATTAGTGGCGTCGAGATTTCGTGGTGCAGCGATCCTCATTCCAGGCCATATGCCCGTATTCATACGGTTAATACGTTGGACCAATTCGCGTCGTTGTGGATTAGGAAATAAGGTATACCAAGTTTCCCCTCTTGCTACGACCAGACAATAGAGTCGAGGATCATTACACAAACTTTGTAATAGCCACCCGCGCGCGGCAAAGCTATCACCATGCATAATTAAGAACACAACCAGTAATGCAATCAATAAACTAAATCTTATGAGTATACGCATAATTGCTCCTTCCGCTTTTTGAGGACGGTTCTTTCGCTTTTTAAGAAAGCGTTACTCTTATTAAAATGATAGTCTATTTTTTAAGGCTAAGAAGAAATATCATGTATAAATTTGCTGAAAAAAATCGTAAGTGGTGGATCCTGCTCGCTATGTCGAGCGCTTTGTCCCTGGTATTTATTGATCAAACGGCCTTAGCTGTCGCTCTACCGGCCATGCAACGCGAACTTAACCTCAGCAATAGCCTTACACAATGGATAATTAATGCTTATCTACTCGCGATCAGTGCCATTATTTTATTGGGTGGGAAAATAGGCGATAGATTAGGTCATAAACGTGCCTTTTTATTTGGCGTAACGGTTTTTGTGCTTTCCTCGGTATTATGCGCCTTAGCCGAGTCCGGTGGGTGGCTCATCACCATGCGCGCTATTCAAGGTATCGGTGCTGCCTTTATGATGCCCTCGACTAACGCCTTAGTCACAAATGCTTTTCCTGATAAAGAACGCGGCAAAGCTTTAGGAATTTATGTCGCACTGGCGGCTGTGTTTCTCGCCTTAGGACCCTTATTAGGTGGATTCTTAACCCAAATTTTTAGCTGGCGAGCGGTATTTTGGATTAATTTTCCGTTCGCATTAATTAGTATTTTCTTAGCGATTTATTCTGTTCCGGGGTGGCAACGTACCGAAAAATTAAATATCGATTGGTTAGGATTTTTTATCTCGATACTTTTTATTAGTGGTTTTGTATTAGGTTTTATGGAAGGCCCGAATTGGGGTTGGACTTCATTACCAATTATCGGGTTATTTCTATTTAGTATTGCGAGTCTTTGCGCTTTTATTGTCTGGGAAAATAAAATCAATAATCCATTAGTTGAATTAGATCTGTTTAAAAACCTAACTTTTTCTATTTTATTTAGTGTGCTGCTGATTATTCAGGCCGCGGGTATTGTATTTGTATTTTGGGCAATATTTTTACAAAATGTTTTACATTACTCACCATTAAAAGCCGGTATACTGCTTTTACCGGCAATGGTCCCTATCATTATTATGGCGCCCGTCGGTGGTTATTTACGTGATAAATACGGCGCCACGATACCGATGCTCTCGGGATCGTTACTCATCGTCTTAAGTATTATTTGGATAGGTATTTTTAGCCCTCATCAAACCTATGCTATTTTATTCCCTGGTTTACTCGGTTTTGGTATTGGTATGCCTTTAATGTTATCCGGCATTATGGTAACGGTAATGAATATGGTCAAAGTCGAACAACGCGGCATTGCCAGTGCCATCATGAATTGTTCACGACAATTTGGCATCTCGATAGGTTTAGCGGTATTAGCAGGATTGTTAGGCAGTTTAAATAAATGGCAACTCGGCTCTTTTTTGAAACAGAGTAGTGCTCCTTTTTCTTCTCTAAAGGAATATCAGATTGATGGTTTATTAGTACAATCGCAACGCGCGATGCAAGCGGTCAGTCATTTCTCGGCACAAAATCTACAATTATTAAAAACCGCAGCCGCTAAAGCGTATACCAATGCTTTTAGTATCACCATGTTTGTGGCGGCTTTTTTTGCTTTAATTACTTTAATGCTGATATTAAAAATTCCACGCAAAAAGAAATAATATTTTTTAATCCGTTTTTTTACTATTTCAGTATTAAAAGCGACTGAAAGCCGCATTTTAAATAACCACAGCTCAATTGACTTAATAAATGGTTAATATTTTATTGTTATTATTAATTAACAATATTAATAATAACAAATATGTGGCCATCAGAAAATGCGATTAAAAAAACATTATCTGGCACTACCGAGCTGGTATTTGATACCGTCAGTTGTCTAAAACTCAACGAAAAAATCGTTCTTGCTAAAAGTCTAGATACTGAATTAATTGCTTCGTCTATCCAGTCGCTTAATGCAGCATTCGAACAGGAAGAAAAATTAGCACTTGCTCGCCAACTTCGTGCTTATATTAGCAGTTGCCACCGCCAAGATCAGAGAAAATCAGAAAAATTAAGTTTATGGAAAAACTTTACTCGTTTATTGCCAAGTCCGAAAGCACTTTTTGTGCTTTCCCCTGTCTTACTATTGGTTGTTACTCCATGTTTACTTGCCTGGCCTATCATTGTTAGCAGTATCCTAATTAGCCCGTTCATACTCATACCGATCTGCTTGTGGTTCACGCAAAGACTTAACTATCGACTTGCAGAAACAGAAAAAATTAAAAACACTAAGACCTTAATAGCCCTTACTGATGCTGCAAATCACTCGGAACAACCTATTAACCCTTTAGTCATCATCAGCGAGAACCAACTGTTTAAGGAAAACGCCCCTCAAGAAATCCCAAATTTTCCTAATTTAACTGCGGCTAGTCTTGCTGAAAAATTAGCCGTTATTTGCAAAATTCAAAATTTAGCCAATGTTTTAAACCGCCATATCGGTCCAAACTCTACTTACCAGCAAAAAAAGTCTTTAAAAAATGCATTGCAAGTTGTTTATCGTCGTTTAAATGGTGATTTCGATCCCACACTAGGCCCGCTGCCGGAAAAGGCTATGCTTATCGAGAAGCTAATTGAAGGGCTCGATACCTGTACTCAGGGGTTTCATAACCGAGTTAATACTATTTTAGAGTCCTTCCAGAAACCGCAAAATTTTAGTGAACTATTATATCTGGTACGAAAACAGTTGGTGGAAAAAACTGCCATTAGTCTAATGCATGCGAAAAAAACTATTCTTAGAGGAATGTATGAAATTCATACTTTTAACGACTTTACGCTTATTGCACAGCAAGCTGGCTTAGGCATTAAGCCTAATTTTGCTGAAGATATTTTTCGAGGCGATCTAGATCCTGATGATATTAAAGCAGCGTTACAATCAGAATTTGAAAATAGCTATACTTTGTTTAACTTGCCTAGACTATTAGTCGAAGCCTTACGCGGCATACTGATTGAAGTGGGTTATTCAGGTAGCAAAAAAAAACCCGAAGGTTATAACGCAACTACCTTTGACGACGAAGTTGAGAAATTTACTTTATTAATAAGAAAATACTTAGGCGCAGATTTTCAAAATATTGACTGGCAGGATTTTTTTATCCTCGACGAGGAAAGTTTTCTCGTCCTCGATGTCAATTGGAAATTAATTGAAGAGTACTTTTTTAAACAATTACTGAAAGAAAACTATTTTACTATCCCTTCATTTGATAACATCTCCGAAAATCTACTCCAATTATTAGCCTACAAAAATAGTCAAGATTGGAATTACGTATGGTTATTAGCGCGTTATGCGCCTGAAACGCTAAAATTACTGTTTTATTATTTACGAGCACAGCCTAATAGCGTTACTGAAAAAATTAAAGAACAGCTCATACCCTTATTTTTTAAAAAAAATAATATGGGTCAGCATGTAGTGCAATTAGCAGCGCAGCATCACCCGGACACTTTAATACCAGTTTTAGACTTCATCGATGAACATATTAATAAATTTGATTTAGACTTTAATGACTTCATGCGAACAGAAAAATATCATCCTGAATCTCTAAAACTAATGTTAGACTTTACGGAAAAACATTTAACTCATGCCGATAAACAAACCATCCGGGCTTTTTTTCTCAAAAAAAATGATAGCGGCTGGAATACTTTTATCAACGCAACACAAAACCAGCCAGAAACGGCATTAGCCATTTTAAACTATATCATTAAACATCCTGAAATGTTTATCGCCGAAACATCTGCAGCTAAGTCTTTATTCGAAGAAAATTTACCCAAAATTCAACAAGGTTTGTCGAATTTAATGGCGATTAAAAAACCTGATAGTGAACGTATTAACACGCTATTAAAATTTATTAGCTTATACCCTGAACTATTAGCTAATAAGCCGAAAAAATTAGCTCATTTTATATTCGCTTCACTGGCCATCATCCATGATAAAAAACTTATCGATGCCATAGTTGTTAGCCATGCCGCGCTGTTATTAAAATATTTTTCAATAAATTATTTTAAAGAGCATAATAAAAACTTAGTCACTATTATCGAAAAATTATTGTGCGCTTACTCTGCTGAACTTACCACTAGAAAAAACAAAAACATTACTTATACAAGCCAATTTTTTAAACAACCTGTTGGTTATACCACGAATGAAAAAGAAGAAGCTTTGCAGGCTTTAATAGAAGTGATAAAAAATAGCCCTGATAATGAAAAGACAGAAAAAGTAAAATCTCTAAAAATAAGCCATCCCGCGTTATCTAATGGTCGATTAAGTCAATTGTTTAAAGCATGTTGTAATAATGATGCCATTACGCAACCAATACAAATCGAATTTCAACACTGAAGAATAGCGAATTCATTACAAAAAAAATGTTGCTATTTAAAATCCCGCGCACGGGTCAGCGACATAATTTTATTTCCGCCGCCATTCGGTTCCGTTGGCGGTATCTTCCAGCGCAACACCCAAATTCAATAACTCATCCCGTATCCTATCCGCTTCTTGCCAATTTTTAGCGACTCGCGCTGCATTGCGAGCAGCAATTAATTGGTTTATTTTATCTGCATCAGAATTTTCTTGTTGTAGACCCAATTTTAAAAACTGTTCGGGATCCTGTTGTAAAATACCTAAGATACTTGCCAAATATTGCAAGCTAGCGGCATAGTGCTGCGCTTGCTTACTATCGGTTTCACGCAAACGATTAATTTCACGTGCCAATTCAAACAATACCGCCAAGGCATCCGGTGTATTGAAGTCATCATCCATCGCGGTTTGAAATTTCTCTAGATATTCTCCGGAGAATTGCTTAGCATCAAAATTTGACGGCGCTTTACCGACCAAGCCGCGTAAACTGGTATATAAACGTTGTAATGCCGCGTGTGCGGTTTGCAGATTTTCTTGGCTGTATTGTATCGGACTACGATGATGACTCGATACTAAAAAATAACGTATCACTTCTGCAGGAAATTGTTTTAACACATCACGTAAAGTAAAAAAATTACCTAAAGACTTCGACATTTTTTGACGATTGGTTTGTACAAAACCGACATGGATCCAGGTATTAACAAATTTCTTTGCGGTCGCTCCTTCGGATTGCGCAATTTCATTTTGATGATGAGGAAACACCAGATCCAAACCACCGCCGTGGATATCAAAATGTTCGCCTAAAGCGGCCATCGACATCGCCGAACATTCAATATGCCAACCGGGACGCCCTGCCCCCCAGGGAGATTCCCAACTCGGTTCGTTGGGTTTTGCTTTTTTCCATAATACAAAATCTAGAGGATCTTTTTTTGTTAAATCAACAGCGACGCGTGTACCACTGCGTAATTTTTCCAAATTTTGATGCGCTAATTCACCATATGTTTTAAACATTTCCACCGAATAACAAATATCACCATTTTCTGCCTGATAGGCATAGCCTTTATCCAGCAAAATTTGAATTAAATCCAACATTTGTGGGATAGCATCCGTGGCTCGTGGTTCATGTGTCGGTGGCAGAATATTTAATTGCGCAAAATCTTCATGCATGGCTGCTATCATGCGCTGTGTCAAGGCTGACATGCTTTCATTATTTTCTTGTGCACGTTTGATGATCTTATCGTCAATATCCGTGATATTTCGCACATAATTAACCTGATAACCTTGCATGGTTAAATATCGCAGCATCACATCAAATGCGACTAATACGCGCGCATGACCAATATGACACAAATCATAGACCGTCATGCCGCACACATACATGCCAACTTTCTTGGCATGCATAGGCGTAAATTTTTCTTTTTTTTGCGTCAGCGTATTATAAATTTTTAGCATGGAGTATTCTCTCGCGAATTTTTTCATTGCCTAACAGGCTAAATAATTTAGCCAGCTCAGGACCATCGTGACGCCCGGTCAATGCCAAGCGTAACGGTGAAAATAAAGCTTTCCCTTTAAGGTTTAATCTTTCTTGTAACTGTTTTATTAACACTGTAAATTCAGTGTTTCCTTGCTCTAATAAGTCTAAGAGTATCTGCCAGTAAAGCGGATCGACCTTTCGCAAAAAAATCTTGGTTTCTATTGAAAAGTTTAATGCGCTAGCTTCACTAAATAAAATAGTCGCCCATTGCACTGCCTCATCAGGAAAACAGATAGTGCCGCGCATTAATTCAATAAAGTCTAACTTAACATCCCCTGGCACTAAATCTTGTATTTTAGCATCCAGCCATTTGATAAGTTTATCATTAGAAATATGTAATAAAGCCTGTTTTTGCCAATATAATAATTGGGTTTGATCATAGCGCGCAGGCGATTTGCCAAGACGACCCAGTGAAAATTGCCCCGCTAAGGCATGCATATCGAGAAAATTCGGATTCGTATAGCTATGACCAACGCGTGCTAAATAATTTTGTAGGGCTTCGGCGAAGTAACCTGCCTCGCGCAAACCTTTAATACTAAAACTCCCATGACGTTTGGATAACGGTGCGCCATCGTCTCCGACAATTAATGCCATATGCCCATAAGCCGGAATATTCAAACTCAAAGCCTGTAATAGCATGATCTGCCTGGGAGTATTGGTCAGATGATCTTCGCCACGCAATACATGTGTAACCTTCATTAAAGCATCATCAATAGCATTACAAAAGAAAAATGCTGCGGATCCATCACTACGTTGAATCACAAAATCGCCGATATCTTCGGTGGCAAAGCTTTGCTTGCCTTTGACAAAGTCATCAAAACATATCTCTTGTTTAGGTAAAACATGAAAGCGCAAACTGGCTAACTGACCTTGAGCTTTTTTCTCGGCCACTTGCTCTGCTGTTAATTGCCGGCAGTGACCACTGTAACGCGGTGGTTTGCCCAATGCTAACTGACGTTTACGCATCATCAGCAATTCCGATTCGCTGCAAAAACAGGGATAAGCACGGCCGATACTGACTAATTGTTCATAATAAAGTGTGTAAATCGCTTGTCTTTGCGATTGGTAATAAGGACCCAGACCTTTTTCTTGACCAGGACCTTCCTGCCAAGGTAAACCTAACCAGAGCAAGTCTTCCTCCAATTCTTTGGCGAGCGTTAACAGCGAGCGCGTTGCATCACTATCTTCTATCCGCAATAAAAAACAACCGGCTTTTGAATGGGCTAATAAAAAATTAAATAAAGCGGTTCTAGCATTACCCAAATGGATATGTCCGGTAGGGCTAGGGGCAAAACGAGTTTTCATAATCACTACTTGTTTAAAATTTTGATATCTAAATGAACTTTACAACATGATCACTTATTTAAAAAGCTAATCATTTACCTTTAATTTACGCTATGATTAAGTCCTATGTCGACCCTCTTTATATCCGATTTACATCTTAGTAGCGACCAATCTGCTATAACGCAGTTGTTTCTAAATTTTTTACAGCATCAAGCGAGACAGGCAGAAGCTTTATATATATTAGGTGATCTATTTGAAACCTGGATAGGTGATGATAATCTAAGCCCATATAATCAAACAATTATTACAGCACTCGCCGAATTAACCGCCAGTGGCGTAGCCACTTATTTCATGCCCGGCAATCGCGACTTTCTTATCGGTAAGCGCTTTATTCAGCAAACTGGCTGTCGCTATCTTGTTGATCCAACAATGATTGATCTGTATGGAAGCCCAACACTGCTTACACATGGTGATAGTTGGTGTACTTTAGATGAAGATTACCAGCGCTATCGACGCTGGTCGCGCTACCCCTTTTGGCAATTCGCTTTTTTGCATCTACCTTTGACATGGCGCCAAAAAATAGCTAACCATTTACGTGGACAGGAACATTCCACCACACCAACCGATCCGGCGAAATATGATGTGGTCATGGCAGATTTGCTCGCTTGCTTAAAACATTATCCGCAAACACAACAGATTATTCATGGTCACACTCATTTACCTAGTATTCAATTACTAAAACAAACTGATAATACATGGATAAAACGTTTTGTGTTAAGCGATTGGCATCCTAAGCAAGGGAATGTATTAGTTGCTCTCCCCGATCAAACATTTGAATTAAAATATTTTAGTTCATAGCTACATATAACTAATATTGATCCTTCTGTAATTCAAGATGACTATGCATGGATTCGGGCAAGAAACTACTTAACCAATCTTCTAAGGGTTGAAAATGCGGCACTAACACCGATTCTTGCCAAGAGGCTTCTTTAGCAAAGGGGGTTAAACTAACCAACATCATCAATAAGACGACGACTAAAATTCCGCGGGCTATGCCAAAAATAATTCCTAACACCCGATCCGTGCCACTTAATCCGGTATTAGCGACTAATTGGCCGATCAAATAATTGATCAGCATACCCAATACTAAGGTAACCAGGAATAAACCGACAAAACTTACTACTAATCGAACTGAGTCGGAGTGAATAAAATTCACCAGTAAATCAGCGATATAACGGTAAAAAATAAAACTCACCGCAATCGCGGCCACCCAAATCACCAACGAAATCACTTCGCGTACAAAACCACGCATGACACTAATCAGTACTGACAGTGCAATGATGGCGATAATCGTATAATCGATCCAATTAAATGTAGACATTTGGCAAACCCTAAACTAGTAGTATAATTCCAAGAAAACGCCTTTATCAGACTCTGATTATAAACTATTTTCTTGTTAGTTACCTATCATGCTTGAATAAGTAAACTAACCTTAGACCTCTTTCAAAACCTGCCTCTAGAAAAAGAACTAATATTTTACCTTTTTAAACACACAAGTAATTCAGTAGACAAGCGAGTCGCTATGCTCACGAAAAATTTTGGCCGTCGTGTCCCCAAAATTTGTTCGCATCACGCGACTTATATTAAGCCCCGATTCGTCCGGCGTCCGCCACGCACTGGCCCATTC
>JBDKHQ010000026.1:0-9157 GCA_039797585.1 Pseudomonadota bacterium
CAGAATGGGCCAGTGCGTGGCGGACGCCGGACGAATCGGGGCTTAATATAAGTCGCGTGATGCGAACAAATTTTGGGGACACGACGGCCAAAATTTTTCGTGAGCATAGCGACTCGCTTGAGAGAAAAATCATTTCTTTAATAGGGAGGGGGCTGTTATAATCGCCCTTGTAGTTTCAATAGCCAGGTGTTTACGGTAAATATGGATTTATTGCTTGCCTGGCCTAATCCTAGAAGCTATCAACTAATGCCTGCGAAGAACTAATTGCCGGCGTTTTTACTAAATGAAATGAGAGGAAAATAACGATATGTCAATGCTAAAAATAGGGGATAAATTACCTGAATTTAAGCTCACAGCCACAGTTGATATTGATATCAACAAGGCTTTTACTGAGATTACTCATGCTTCTTATCCCGGCAAGTGGTTAGTACTGTTTTTTTGGCCTAAAGATTTTACATTTGTATGCCCTACTGAAATTGTGGCATTTAATGATCTCAATGCTAAATTTAAAGAAAGTAATGCCGTATTATTAGGCGGCAGTACGGATAGTGAATTTGTGCATCGTGCTTGGCGACAATATAACGATGATTTACGCGATCTTTCATTCCCTATGTTGAGTGATATTAAACATGAATTATGTAATAATTTAGGGATATTAGATAAGGATGCGGGTGTTGCGCAACGAGCAACATTTATTATCGATCCAGAAGGCGTTATTCGCTTTATTATGGTGACAGATTTGAGTGTCGGTCGTAATCCTGAAGAAGTATTACGTATACTGCATGCTTTACAAGACGGAGGACTCTGTCCTTGTAATTGGAAAAAAGGCCAACAAACCATTAATCTTGCTGAAGTTGCTTAAATTAATTACAGTAAAAATGGTTCTGAGAAACCCGCTTTTTTAGCGGGTTTTTTTTATTTTTCAAAAAGTTAGATACAAACAGATAGTGTGATGTTGTTAGGTTTGGCCTATAATTTATAAAAATATTTATTATAGGGTTTACTTAAATTATCATGAAAAAACTGACACCTGAGGAAGAAAAGGTTATCTTACTAAAAGGTACTGAACCTGCCTACTCGGGAAAATATTACCGATTTAATGAAAAAGGAGACTACACCTGCAAACAATGTGGGGCTTTACTGTATCATTCTTCAGATAAATTTGATTCTGGATGTGGCTGGCCCAGTTTTGATGATGAAATTTCAGGTGCGGTTAAACGAGTACCTGATGCTGATGGTCATCGTACCGAGATTACCTGTGCGAAATGTGGAGCGCACCTCGGCCATATATTTCTAGGTGAAGGTTTAACGCCTAAGAATATTCGGCATTGTGTTAATTCACTCTCTCTGGAATTTAATCCTAAAAATGAAATTGCAAAAGATTTGCAAAAAACTTCAAGCAAAACTAATCCTCAGACTGAAACCGCTATTTTTGCAGGAGGCTGTTTTTGGGGCATAGAACATTTAATGAAACAACTTCCCGGGGTTATTTCAGTCATTTCTGGATACATTGGTGGTAATACCTCTAATCCCACCTATGAAGAAGTCTGTACCCAGCCTACCGGTCATGCCGAAGCAGTTGAAATTATTTTTGATCCTAGCAAAGTAAGCTATGAAACTTTAGCGAAACAGTTTTTCGAAATTCATGATCCAGGGCAGTTAAACCGACAAGGGCCCGATAAAGGCGAGCAATATCGGTCTGAAATTTTTTATACCACTCCAGAACAAAAAGAAATCGCTTTAAAACTGATTAGTATTTTAAAAAATAAAGGTTTTCAAGTGGTTACCAAAGTTACACCGGCTACAACATTCTGGAAGGCAGAAGATTATCATCAAAATTATTATGAAAAAACCCGAAAACAACCTTACTGCCATTTTTATGTTAAAAGGTTTTAAATGCTACCCGACTTAATTTAAAGCTTGCCGTTTTTTTAATTTAGTTTCTAACCCAATCTAAATCAACATCGCCCTTAATACCATTTACTTTTCCTTTTGAACTATATTGCCAACAAGACCAGCTCTTTCCTGATTGTTCCCAGCTTTTGGGTAAGTGTGGCTCATCTACATTCCAATTGGCAACCCAAAGTGGATAGTCACCAAAATCATATTTTTCCCAGTTTACGCCACTATTCCAATAGGCAGGCGAACAATAAATCATCGGCTTAATATCTAAAAGATCACAGTTGAGCAGGCTTAAAAGCATGTGTAAATGATCGGCCATTATATCCCTACTAGCGGATTCGTTGCCCCCTGCCTCCACATCAATAGCTAGACCATTCATTGCTGGATCGAATCCAACCGATAGTAGATTTCTTTTAATATTTGCAACCTGCTCTTCTGGAGTGCTATTTAATGCTTTAAAATAATGGTAGGCATTGACTTTAAGCCCTGCATTTTTTGCAGCATTCCAGTTAGTAACGAAGTTTGGATCCGTGTAAGTTCCTCCTTCTGACATTTTGAGAAACACATGCTTAATTCCTTCTGCTGCAACTTTTTCCCAGTCAATTTCTCCTTGCCAGTGTGAGATGTCAATTCCTTTTTCGCACAAAATATTTTGTTGTTGATTTTTCATATAGTCTCTTTTTATTGTTTGAAGTTTCGATAAAAATTTTTTAAATAAAATTTAATTAGCTAATATCCAAAAAGAAAATAATTTTAATGTTTTTATTTGTATCAAGAAGGTAAGAAATAGACAATGACCATTTAGCATATATCTGTTGCTGTGATTTTGTTTTATCTTAAAGAGAAGCTTAATTTTTATATTAACAGGAAGCAATTTTTAATATATATTAGAATTAAATTCTTAATACTAATAATAAAAAAATGCCATTAAAAAATAAAGATAATTTTAGTTTCGTAGGCTATTTCCCTCCTGGAGAAACTACTGTTTCACATTCGGTAAACTTCTACATAAAAGACAAAAATAAAAGTTCTTGGGCCGTTAAGTCTCTAGAGGCTCGATTGCAACGATCTATTCCAAAGGAAGAGCAGATCAAAACAGGTTTTATTGAAACCATAGCGGGGGAATTTGCTCGTTTAGTACTAGGCAGCTCGCAACCAAAAACTCGACTAATGGAAAAAAATGTAGAGAATAACACTGCTTATTTTGTCCTTTCTAAAGAAATACCTGAGTTTGACGAGCTCTATTTCTCTAAAAAAAAGGAATATTATAAGGCCATTCAGAATAAGGAAATTAGCGGGCTTGGTGGCGCGTTGGTGCTTTCTTTATGGCTAGATGATACTGATGTAAAGCAGCGTGGTAATATTGGCGTCAATGCTTCTAGTCAAGTAGTAAAAATTGATTGGGACTGTTCGCTTAAAGATATGCATAAAACTGGACCTAATTCTGATCCACAGGGAATGATTACCGCAGAAGATATCGAATCGTTACCCAATATTGTCAATTTTCATGCTTACCAATGGCTGAGTTTTGTTACCGAGGGATGTAATGAAACGATCTTGAAAATAATCATTGAATCAGCCCCTATGTTAGGTTACCAATATCCGCATGTTTCTCAACGGCAGTTTGATAAATCTCTTGAAGTCGGGTCTCGCAAAACAAAAGAATTCGATGAAGAAGTAAGGATAAAAATATATTTAATTGCCGATTGTATCGGCAAAGTTAAGGATAAGTTTCCCGTATATAATTTATTAAGATTTTTTCTGGCCAAGCGAACTCCTGAAAATTTGCAGCATAAATTAGATCTTATGCAAAAAAATGCCTCTAAAATCGCAGAATTGGAAAGTTTTAGGCAGGAAGTTAATCAAGCGATTCTCCGTATCATATTGCTACCTGAGAGTTTGATAGAGAAATTTTCACTGTGTTATGTTCCTGATTACTCCGAAGAATCCATGCAATTGGCTAAAAAAGCAGCCAAAATTCTTATTGAAAGACAGCAACAGCTTATACAAGCTGTACAAGAAGTTGAAAGTTTCCATCTGTATATGGGGAGCAAACAAGCTGAACACGATATTCGCTCTTGTTATATACCTTATCTAAACTCATTTAAAACCATGGGCAAATCTGTTTTAGTAGAAGAAATTGAATCGAATGATCTAAAAGATAAGATTCGCATCAGATTTAAAGAATTTAAAAACGATTTTGTTGCAAAAACAGATAAAATGGATAGACCAAGTAGTAGTCAAACTTTCTTTTCAACAGCTAGACAGCAAACTAGTGATCCCTCTTCTTCTCATACAAGGCGCTTCGGAACATAGCGTCTCTCTTAAGTAAATTCATATTTATATCACTTTAAGCTATATTGAAACTTCAGCGATAGATTGCCAGGGAGGCGGAATGAATTTTTCTAAGATTATTAGAATGGGTTTGAGCGTAGTACTTTGTTTAGTCGCGAGTACACTTTACGCAGCATCTACTCCATATTCTAAATCTCATTGTTATCATCCTCACCGGTTATATTTTGATCTAGGTGTCGGTAAAGCCTATGATTATGCAAGTAGCAATAGCTTTTTGCTTGCTCCAAATGGGAGTGTGTTGGGTAACTTAAAAACGGGTAATTCTTACAGCACACCTTTTTTCTTCGTCGGAATAGGCTATCGATGGGCTCAGGATAACAATCCATGGTTTCCTAGTATTAATATGGGCTTGCAGCATCGCTATACTTCGCCAATAAATGTCTTCGGTGTTTCACAGACAGATAGTGTCGATCCGGCTCCAACCAGTTATAATTATCGATTGCAACAGGAAAGTTGGCTGCTTATGACCAAAGCAGATATCTATAAATGGCAAAGATTCATGCCTTATGTTGCATTAGGTTTGGGCGCTTCATTTAATAGAATTAGTCAGCTCTTCGTAAACTCTTCGACTTTTGCTAATCAGCTCGGAGGTTCGACTAATTTGACCGGTGATTTTAGTTATAATGTGGGTGCGGGTGTAGACTATCAGGTCAAAGATGATTTTTGGTTATCGTTAGGTTATTTCTATGATAATTTTGGAAAGAATAAAGTAGATAATGTATTTACAAATAGTACTTTCACACCTATTGGCACGTTAAAAAATGCTAATCTGCACGCGAGCAGTGTTTTTCTTAGTGCGCGCTACTTATTTTGGTAATTTTAGTATGTTGTAAACGAGTTGTAGCGTTGGAGCGAGGACTGGAGGAAAAAAGCATCATGCCGTAAAGAGTTGTGGTGGAAGTGACTATGTGCAGTCACGAAAGAAACCAATGGTCGCATATGAAAACTAAGGGTTATTTATGAAAAAAATAAAAAAAAATTGTTTGTATATATTATTAATGTGCTTTATTTCGCCCATCCTCTTAGCAAGTAATTTGGACGATCATTATTCCTCCTATTTCTTCCCCAATCAGGTTGATCAAGGTAATAATGACACGTCACCTTTATTACCAAAAAATCATGCACATATTTTCTCACTATCTTTTCCGAACAAAAATAAGGTGCTACGTGTTTACGTCAATCCACTGGCTCCAGTAAAAGGTGATTTATCATCTAATTACAACGAATCCATGGTTGAGTTGTTCAAAAAAAGGAATTTGGAAGAATTCGATGCTACTGATTATAAAGCCTATCTTTTTGTCTACAATCCACAACGAAACTCATCAACTTTCCTTGGCGTAATTAACACAGAATCGCAAACTGGAAACTCGGGTGCACTCTATGTCCCTTATGCGATTCGAGGTGATAATAAAGCAATTATACTTGATGCTTGGATGGGTAGCCCAGCGGCGGGGGGTAGCATGATTGACTATGGTTATGCGTTGATGCCAATTAGAATAGCTAGTAAGAACAAGGCGATTAACAGCTATATCTTGAGAGCCATTGCTACACGAAAAGCGGTATTTTATGATCATTTTAGTAAGGTAATCTATATTGATGAGGGTGGTAAAACGCCACCGTGTGGCAAACCTGGGCCCACGAATGATGCGATCATTTATTATCGTAATTTTTTATACCCTACTAAAAAGAGAATACTTGCAGAAAAACCAAACACTGTCTACAGCAATATAAATGTCGATGAAGCAAACAAAACAGTTACATTTGTCGCGACAAGTTATTTTAATTTACCACAAGCTACCTGTCCTCAAGATGTATATCCTCAAACCTTACTGAAGCGTAAATCAATAAGACAAGTAATGAGCTTACCTAGTAATTAACTGTAATTTAAGATGCTTTCAATTATTAAATTTTTTCATATCATTAGTGGTGTATCGTTTTTTGGCATAACAATTGCTGGCTTTTTTTATATTGCGCGGAGCATCAATAGGAATGATCGATCCCTAATTGATTATTCCATAAGAGCAAGTTATTTTGGGGATGCCATAATTTTGCTGTGCATTTTTATTCTAATGGCAAGCTCTATACCACTCATTTTTTCGGGAAATTTTACTTTAGTAGTACCGTGGATCTTTGTGGCTTATCATGCTTTTGGTTTAATTATAATATTTTGGATACTCAATATATTTATTAAAAAAGTTTATTTATCTAGAATGGTTATAGCCTCTTATTCTTTAAAAGCTTTTTATTATTTGAATATTGCTATGATATTAATTTTTATTAGTTTAATCCATGATGCGGTAATGAAAAGCACCTGGATAGAGTTTCTATTTAGGAAATAAAACATGCGTATTTTAATAACAGGCGCTAATGGTTTTATAGCGCGGGAAATCATTGCTCGTCTGGCCGCAGGCGGTCACGATATTATTGCTTGCGTACACAATAGACTTTTAGAAAATATTCCTCATGTCCATGCATTCAAAGCTGATTTTACTACTGCAATTACTCCTGAATATTGGCTACCGCACTTAAAGGATATTGATGTAGTAATTAATTGTGTCGGTGTATTTCAAACAACTAAAGTAACGACCATGTGGAATATCCATTATGAAGCACCCAAAGCGCTATTTGAAGCCTGTGCTAAACAAGGAGTAAAGAAAATTATTCAAATTTCGGCGTTAGGGATTGATAAAGTAGATGTACCCTATGCAACAAGTAAATTAGCTATCGATAAATATTTGCAAACCTTAGATATTGACTCAACCATCATTCGGCCAGGCTTTGTGTATGGTAAAGGTTCTTATGGTGGTTCTTCATTATTTCGTGGACTTGCTGGCCTGCCATTCATTCTTCCAACGCCAGGTCGTGCGGAACAATTGCAACAACCTATCCATATAGATGATTTGACGCTTATAGTTGAGAAAACGTTAGATCTTCCTGGTACGCAAATACTTTACGCGGTAGGAAGTGAAAAATTTTCTGTAAAAAACATACTGATTAAATTGCGTGCATGGTTGGGTTTTAGAAAAGCATGGCCAATCGCTATACCGGATATGTTTATATGGCTAGGTGCTAAAATTGGAAATTGGATACCTAATTCTCCCATCAGTGAAACGGGTATTAAAATGATGGCTGTTGATAATATAGCGGATGACATGGAGGTAAAAAATCTAGAAAATAGTATAGGCTTCAAGCCACGAAGTTTTAGTCGTGGCCTCAATGGCATGGTAAGCAGCGTACAGGATCGATGGCATGCCAGATTATATTTTCTAAGACCTTTGTTACGTATTAGTGTTGCGTTTATTTGGATATTTTCAGCGATTATAAGTGTGTTGCCTGTTTCATCTCCACTATCGTTTGATACATTGACACAAGCAAAAATTCCACATTCATTCCAGACTTTTGCTTTATATGGGTTAAGTACAGTAGATCTTTTACTAGGGTTAGCTACGCTATTTAATTATCGCTTAATAATTATGGGATTTCTCCAATGTGTTCTAATTTTATTTTATACCACGATAATTTCTTTTTCTCTCCCGATCTATTGGCTACATCCTTTTGCGCCGATCGCAAAAAACATTCCTTTGTTTGTAGCCATACTGATTATGATGGCTTTAAATAGTGAGCGATAATGTTATACGCATGGATTAAAATACTACATATCATCAGTGCATCGGTGCTATTCGGTACCGGTCTAGGAACTGCTTTTTACATGTTTTATGTTAACCAGCAGAAAAATATAACACTTATTGCCAAGGCAACCTCGGCAGTAGTAATTGCAGATTGGCTTTTTACTGCAACATCAGGTGTAATGCAAGCGTCTACTGGATATATTTTGATTTATTTAAAAGGATATTCATTATCCAGTTTCTGGATACTAGGATCTATATTAGGTTACATTATTGCGGTTGTTTGCTGGGCTCCTGTAGTTTGGCTGCAAATGCGTTGTCGTGATTTAGCATTAGCTGCATCAATAAATCAAACCCCTTTACCTAAAGAATATCAACATTATTTTAGGATATGGTGGATATTAGGTATTCCCGCTTTTATCGCTTTAATAGGTGTTTTTTATTTAATGGCCAATAAACCGGAGCATTGGTTTTTATAAGATTAAATGGCCATAGTTGACACAGGCCCCCTAGCTTTTGAGACCGCGATAAGGGATCTATGTATGGATGCAGCAAAGACTTAAAAACTCATTCTTCTCGTTACATTAGGTTGAGTTATTGACCAATTAGAAGAATTGCTCACTGCAGGCTTACCAACCAAAAAAATCACCGATACTTTTAGTTTTCCAACCTTCATTTGGATTATAGGGCATGGTTGTCCTTGGTTTTTCAGGATCAATAATAGTTTTTTCTATTTCTTCTTCTCTCATTTGCTGTTGATGAAAAAATAAAAGAATTAACCGAGTTTATGCATTTTATTAAATCACAACAAGCGGCAACAACATCCTCCGCATCGGATGCGAAAATGCCTGAAAGTAGTAATAGTGTTGCTCTTACGATCGGAATGCGTCCGTCACTTTAGGACATTAAATCCGATAAACTTTATTATCGTAGATAGTCCTAGCGAAATCTATATCTCCGCAACAATATATAAAATACAGATTCAGGGCGAAGCTTATTTTTCTTAAAAAATAATTAATTTTTTAAGATTGATCTGTTAAATAATTGAAATATAAATTATTCTTGCAAAGATAAAAAAAGAATTGGAAACAACTACAATAAAAGGAGTGTTTTATGCCAAAAGCTACTACTAAGTCCAAACATTATAATCATCAAGAGAAACCAAACTCGTCCTTTGATACCGTTTTGAACAGGTTTCTAGAAACAGGTTTTTTTAAATTAACGAATGAAATAGTAACGATCGAGTTGCTTTCCTATTTTATTCAATATTTAAA
>JBDKHQ010000027.1:0-5040 GCA_039797585.1 Pseudomonadota bacterium
AATGGGCCAGTGCGTGGCGGACGCCGGACGAATCGGGGCTTAATATAAGTCGCGTGATGCGAACAAATTTTGGGGACACGACGGCCAAAATTTTTCGTGAGCATAGCGACTCGCTTGATCAGGTCTGAGTATTGTTGAACAAGCAAAGCATGTGTTGAGCGCGATGAACGAACTCGAGAGATTGGCAAAATTAGCTAAAGATCCATTCTCTGCTGAATTACGTTTAGGACTGATTCCTAGTTTGGGTCCTTATCTCCTCCCACATATTTTACCCGTCATTAAGCAGCAATTACCTAAACTCGTATTATATTTATATGAGGATAAAACGGAGATTCTTTTAACACAATTGAATCAGGGTAACTTAGATGCCATTATATTAGCATTACCGGTTGAGCATAAAGGCATGACGGTACAAACTTTATTTAAAGAACCTTTTTTTCTGGTTATGCCAGCTTCGCCTTTGTTACATCATAAAAAAGAATTGCATTTAAAAGATTTAAACCACGATAATCTGCTGCTATTAAAAGAAGGACATTGTCTTAGAGATCAGGCATTAGAGGTTTGTCGTAAAAAAAATAATCTTAAAGAAAAGACGAATTATCGCGCAACGAGTTTAGAAACTTTGCGGAATATGGTGGCTAGTGGCGCGGGAATTACTTTGCTACCTTTATTAGCTTTAGAAGAGCATCCTTTGATAGTGAATGAACCTTTCTCTGCTCCTGTACCAGAACGAAAAATAGGAATTTTATGGCGTAAGGATAGTGCTTTGGAGCCTTGTTGCAAAAAATTAGCGACTCTTATTGAAAATACGCTTCCTGATGTTTTAGCTGATCTAGAAAAACAACTTAAATCAGCTAAAACTCTTCGCACTTGAATTTTTGCTTGTTGCTGCTCAATTCGCAATTATAAATCTAACATCTGTATTTGAAGAAAAGATTATTTTTTCATCGAATCAAAAAACTCATCATTGGTTTTGGTATTTTTTAAACGTTCGATTAAGAATTCCATGGCGGTTACTTCATCCATGGATTGTAAAATTTTCCGTAGTATCCACATTTTTTGTAATACATCAGGTTTAGCCAGTAATTCTTCACGTCGAGTACCGGATCGATTTAAATGGATAGCAGGATAAATACGTTTTTCAGCTATTCTTCGATCAAGATGAATTTCCATATTTCCGGTTCCTTTAAATTCTTCATAGATAACATCATCCATTTTTGAACCGGTATCAACCAGTGCGGTTGCGATGATGGTTAAACTCCCACCTTCTTCTATATTACGTGCAGCTCCAAAAAAACGTTTCGGTCGTTGTAGTGCATTCGCATCTACACCACCGGTTAATACCTTTCCTGAGGAGGGAATAACAGTATTATAAGCGCGTGCTAAACGGGTGATAGAATCTAATAAAATAACCACATCTTTTTTGTGTTCGACCAAGCGCTTCGCTTTTTCAATAACAATTTCTGCAACTTGTACATGTCGTGCTGCAGGCTCATCAAAGGTACTTGCGATGACTTCACCACGAACAGAACGTCGCATATCAGTTACTTCTTCAGGACGCTCGTCAATTAATAAAACGATCAAATAGCACTCTGGACAATTATGCGAAATCGATTGCGCAATGTTTTGCATCATCATCGTTTTACCGGCTTTCGGAGGAGATACAATTAAACCTCGTTGTCCTTTTCCGGTTGGAGCAACTAAATCAATAATTCTAGCAGTGATATCCTCGGTGCTACCGTTCCCGCGCTCAAGTGTGACTCGTTCGTCGGGAAACAAAGGGGTTAAGTTTTCAAATAAAACTCGATTTTTAGCATTTTCAGGAGCATCAAAATTAATTTCGCTTACTTTGAGTAAAGCAAAATAACGTTCAGACTCTTTAGGTGGGCGTATCTTTCCTGAAACAGTGTCACCAGTATGAAGATTAAAGCGCCGAATTTGACTAGGAGAAACATAAATATCATCAGGTCCGGCAAGATAAGATCCTTCTGCAGAACGTAAAAAGCCAAAGCCATCGGGTAATATTTCTAATACACCGTCTCCAGAAATGTCTTCTCCTCTTTTTGCTAATGCTTTGAGGATAGAAAAGATCATATCTTTTTTGTGCAGACGCCCTAGGCCGTCTATTTTTAATTCGTCAGCAATGGCAACCAATTCGGCTGGGGAGTTTTTCTTGAGTTCTGTTAAATTCATAGTATTGTTTCTTTCATAAAAGGAAGTGTAAAAAATTGAGTGAATATTAAGTATTTAATTGGAATATTAGTATAAAGAATGAGTATCAAGAATTTAGAGAGTGTTAAATAAATTCATTTTATAATGTTATATCCGAGTAGAGATACAAATAGTGCTCCTACGCATAGGTTAAAGTAAATGATGCGAAAAAAGTTACCTGAAATCCCAAAGCAGCATTAGTGCTAGTAGTATTTATCTTAAAGCTTACCTACTTAGAAAAATAGTTGCATTAGAATGCATTGGCTTTTAAGCAAGATGTTTATCTAAAAATGCTTCTAACTGTGATTTCGACAAGGCGCCGACTTTGGTTTCTAGTGCCTTTCCATCTTTAAAGAGGATTAATGTAGGAATTCCGCGTACACCATATTTTGCCGGGGTAGAGGCGTTCTCGTCAACATTTAATTTACCAATTTTTATTTTTCCAAGATACTTTGGCGCAAGCTCGTCTAAAATAGGGGCGATGATCTTGCAGGGTCCACACCATTCTGCCCAAAAATCAACGAGTACAGGTGTCGAACCAACTTGTAATACTTCTTTTTCAAAGGAAGCATCGTTAAGAGTAATAATGGATGAGTTATTCATGATAGTAACCTATTTGACCTCAAAAAAAAGTATTTGACAAGTTATACTCTCAGCAATTGGATTTTTGGCAAGACGTCGCGAAAAAAAGCAACCTTAGTTCATACATGATGCTGAGGATTGCGAGTTGAGCAGCAATAGACAAAAGTTCAAGTTCCAAAAGTATATTATTCATGCTCAGGAGCTACAACGTAAATACCCGGAGCATTCCGTAAGTATCCGTTATAATCCATCCCATACCCAAAAACAAAACCATGATCCATGGTAATAGCCGTAAAATCTGCGGAAGTTGTGCCTCCCGGTAAACGTTCAGCTTTTTGCTTATCGAGTAAGACCGCGGTATATACCGCGTGTGCCCCCTGCTCATGACAATAATCAACGATGGCGGCTAATGTCAAGCCACCATCTAGAATATCTTCTATAATCAATATATTACGACCTTTGAGAGACACGCGTGGTTTAGCAATCCAGAGTATTTCAGCTTGCCCAACGGTTTCATGTGAATAGCGAGTAGCATGAACATAGTCGAGTTCTAAAGGAAAATCCAGGCGTGGGAGTAAATTCCCCGCTGGGATAAGGCCCCCAATCATAACACATAAGACTACTGGATTACTTTCACTTAATTTATCGCTAATCGCCTTAGCCACGTTATCTAAACCTTTTTCGATTTCTTCTTTAGTAAAAAGACGAGTCGCTTTTCTTTCGACTTCTTGTATGTGACTTGGAATTAACATGAATGCATCCTAATGTTCGAATAGAGGTTTTAATAGATTGACCGCACTACGCCAGGCGTCGGTTTGTTGTAGGGCGGGGAGCGTTAGTGTGCGACGAGGAAATAATTTTTGCAAGTACTGAGAATTATATTGTTTAGTTAGTTCTGGAGAACGTTCTAAATTTTCTAATGCCAAAATTGCATCTTTTCGGCAATTACAAACTAATAGCCCATTACATCCTGCTTGCAAAGCAAGACGTATCCTTTCTGAGATAGTGCCCATATGTTGTACTGCTTTCATTGACAAATCATCGGTGAAGATTGCGCCCGTAAAATTCAACTGTTTACGCAAAATAGATTGTAACCAATAGGGAGAAAAACCGCAGGGTAACGGATCAACTTGATTGTAGACTATGTGTGAAGCCATTATGCCATCTAAGTAGGGGCTTAATTGAGCAAAAGGAATTAAGTCTTGTCTTTCAATGATCTGATAATCTCTATCATCTACAGTGAAGTGCGTGTGCGTATCAGCACTGACAGAGCCATGTCCAGGAAAATGTTTACCTACGGAACACATGCCCGCACGATGCATACCAGTAATGACGGCTCGTCCTAGTTTGGTCACAATAGCAGGGTCACTATGTAATGCGCGTAAACCTATGACTTGATTTAAATTATTGTTTAAATCTAAAACGGGTGCAAAACTAAGATCGATGCCTACGGCCAGTAATTCACTGGCTAACAACCAACCATGGATTTCTGCGAGCTGAATAGCTTCGTCAATGTTTTGCTTGTAACGAGTGCCAATTAATCCTAAAGCGGGTAGCCGTGTAAATCCTTCTTGAAAACGTTGAACCCTTCCTCCTTCTTGATCAACAGTCAGTAAAAGTCGTTGCTTACTATGCAGATGAATTTGCGAAATTAAATTCGTAAGTTGAGAAGTCGATTCAAAATTACGTTGAAAAAAAATAATTCCACCCAACTGAGGATGTTTTATTAGTTCACGTTCTTCAGAGCTCAGTTCTAAGCCTGCTAAATCCAATATAATAGGTCCCATAAAGTTCGCTTAATAAATTTTACAAATAGGAATAAAAAACATACTCATTTTTAAGAATGAATTAATTATAGCACTGATCATATTAGTAATTAATGAACTATTTTTTTATCTAAAATACGAGAGTTTTCGGCTTTTATACTGCCAATGGCCTGCCAGCCTAGGCAAACAAACGATTGAAATGAAAGAGTGTGCCAGAGAAATATTTTTTACTAACATTCCGCTTGACAGAAAAAATGTATGAGGTAGAATTCGCGAGCTCTTGAGTTTTTGGCTTGAGGGAGCAGAGAAGAGAGAAAGTAGTGAAGTAGTGTAAGAGCTATGAAGCGACTAAAAAATCTTAAAAGTTCATTAACAAAGTAAAGCAGTAAGCAAAGTGTGTGGGCGCTTGGCAAGAGCCGATATGAGGGCTATTAGAAGAAATTTTGATAGTTATAAGTATTAGCAAACCGAGCGCTGAGAT
>JBDKHQ010000028.1:0-5462 GCA_039797585.1 Pseudomonadota bacterium
ATTTTTCTTAGAAAATGAGGGACTAAAAAAATTTAAATTTCCAGTCTATAAGTCACACATTAGCTCAGATTTTATAAAGTATGTCGAAATTGAGTTGCAATTAGATTCCTTAGAGAAGAAAGCAGATGATTTGACTCATCGTGGCCATACCTTAGCAGCTAGTGAAGCAAAGCATATGGTTACATTACTGCGTTGCTTAAATCACATGTATTTTAAAGAGAAAAGAATTGGATACTACGATTATAAATCTAAAGCTTTAGATATCGTTAATCAAGCTCGGCCCGAGTTAGAGCAACATCGCGGGTATAAAGAAATACTAGGTAATTTGATTTTTCTCATCTCAACCCTAGGAGCAGCCTTTATTGTCAATAAAGTTGTTAATGGCCATTTTCTCTTTTTTCAAAAAACCGATAGTGCCAAACAGCTTGATGCGATTAGCCAAGCACTGGCCGCCGCAAATCAGATATCACCTTAACTTAGCTGCCCTGTCCCATATGGACAGGGTAAAAATACTTACTTCACATTCATTTCACGGGGTCAACAAGGAGCCATAATGGAACAGCCGGAAGAACTAAAACAAGAGATTAACATTGTTAAGCGGGCGTTATTAGTAGAAGATTACATGCCTTGTCAGAAAATAATGACTCATTATTTAAATAAACTGGATTATGAAGTTGATTTAGTCGATGATAGTCTCACTGCAATTGAAAATATACAGAGTAAAACTTACGATCTAATTATAAAAGATATAAACTTGCATGGAAGTATATCTGGCGAAAAAGTTATTCGTACAATACGTGAAAGTGAACTGAATGTAGGTACGCCATTAATAGTATGGACCGCTTATGCCAATAAGAATGACGAAGAGAAATATCTAGATTGGGGGGGCAGATGGTGTTTTAATCAAGGTTTGTCAAATTAAAGAATTAAAAAGAGCAATAGAAAGATGTTTTTTAAAAACTAGATTTTATAGAAAGTTGTATTATCATTTAAGGAAATTAAAAGAGAAATGTGAACGTTTTGTCAACGAAACAGAAAAATTAAAAGATAGTGAATGTATTAATAAATTTAAATTTAGTTTATATGAAACGCTATTAACCATAGAAGAATATCAGAAATGGTTAGGCTTTAATGGTAGTGAAAAGTAAATACAAGCTTATGTACTAACTCCTGAAATTAATTAATTGTGACCCATTGTCTATTATTGCGGCCATTAATAATCTACAAATTTTCAAATGTTAATTATTAAAAATTGTGTGATAAAATTTATACTACTAATTTAGAGGAATTGAGGAAAATTTAAGTGTACCCTAAACAAGAACAAAAGCAAAAAATCACTGGCCTTGAACCTATTTGGAAGTCTCAAAGCAAAACTAACTCCTTGATTGTTGGCGTTAGTGTGGGGGCCGATCATTTTGAAGGCATAGGACTTTCCTCCCTCGTGAATGCTATTAATATGCTATCCGAAAAAGTAACGCATTGTACAATTGCTATCTGTGATACGTTACAGCGTCATAATTATAGATTAGATGGCAAAACGAGTGAAAAAGATGCCTATACCATGTCTGAGATAGCAGGAGATCAATGGATAGAAAGAAACACCCCTATTCTAAAAAAACTGAAAATTTCTTATCAAACAACTCGATGGAATGAATGGTTAAACGATTCTAGATATGCCAATGCCTTTACAGAAGTTTCCACCTTGTTCGATAAAGATCCTGAGTTTAAAAAGGAAGTTGAATGTTCCATAAAGACCTTTTCCTCACGATTCAGGAAACGTCATGAAGAGCTTGGTTTTAGTGCGGAGGTGATTGATCCAGAAATTTTAGTAGATAGTTGCCGTGCTTATTTATTGGAAGAATGCGCCATTATTATGAAATTATGGCCCATAAATAGAGTCAGTCATTGTGAATTTCTGCTTTATCCTGGAAAAATGACCAAGGCTCTTGCTTATACCTATGAAAAATTGGTAGTAGAGAAAAATTTATTTAAATGGAATAAGTTTATTCTCAAAAAAACAACCTCTCTATCGGAGAATAATAGCGCTTTATTTAATTTTCAAGAGAAAGTAGCATTTACGCATCCGAGTAATGAACAAGAAAAGTATTTTTTCATAGCTGTATTAGCTGGATGTACTAGTATATTGACAACCTATCCAACTTTATCAAAAGATGAGCAATTAGATATGCTTTCTATCTATACCTGTAAAACAGCTTTTTTCTTAAGACCATCCGTTCCTGACGCTTTTGAATCTACTTCTAAAGATGGGAATTCTTTCCGAAAATAATATTTAATAATTAGGGAGTTCAATCATGCAAAAAAAGAAGGAGCACCACAATAATTTTTCTAAAAAAGATTATTTTGATTATTTGCTAACTCTGACGCCTAGTAGCGTGTACTGGAAGGATCTTAATGGCGTTTATTTGGGATGTAATTTATCTATGCTGGACATGGTAGGGCTTTCTTCTATTCAAGAAGTAATTGGAAAAACCGACTATGATCTGCCTTGGAAAGAATCTGCGGGGATATTACAGAAAAATGATCAGGAAGTTATTAAAGCTGGAAAATTACAGAGCTTCGAAGAAACGGGGAAATTAAGTAATGGTAGTACCGTTACTGTTATTTGCAATAAAATGCCATTAGTTAATAAATCTGGCGAAATAATAGGTATTATTGGATCTTCAATTGATATTACTCGATTAAAAAAGACGGAAGTAGATTTAAAAAAAGCTTTAGAGGCTGCTGAAGCAGCCAGTCAAGCTAAAACCGAATTTTTAGAGAACATGCGACATGATATTCGTACGCCTTTGAGTGGTATTGTGGGATGTGCACGGATTATTCAGTCAGAACCGAACGACCCAGAGCAAGTGTCAGAATATGCAGAAGATCTTATCCAATCTAGCGAAGCTTTATTAAATTTTCTTAACAGGGTTTTAGAAGGAATAAAGGTGGCTACTGGAGAAATGCCACTCTTAAAAAAGAAGTTTGATTTTAAGAAAAATATTCAAGCTATTATCGATCTAAATAAATCACTGGCCTCTAAAAAAAATCTGGCATTAACTCTAGATGTTGACGCAGAAATCCCTCCCTATTTGATAGGGGATCCGGTAAGACTACAACGAATTATATTGGAGTTAGTGACCAACGCTCTAAGGTTTACACAACATGGAAGTATCAATATACAGGTAAAGCTAAAGAAGCATGAAGCACAGCAGGCCGTTGTTGAGGTAAAGATCAGTGATACCGGTAATGGGATAGCAGCAGATAAACAGAACGAGATTTTTACTCGATTTACCCGATTAACACCCGCTCATCAAGGTATCTACAAAGGCCTAGGCTTAGGGCTATCTATTGTTAAACAATTTGTCGAGGATCTGGGTGGGGAGGTCTATGTTAAAAGTCAACTAAAGCAAGGAACTACCTTTACTTGTCTCATTCCATTTCAAGTGCCCTTAGTCATGAATAACGTTGAGGTCGAAGATATTCCTTTACCAACTGAAAGTGAGATATTTAAAAATACTTTGGAAAGTATGCCGAACATTGCCGTAAGCCATCAAGGTTTGAGTGCTGATCAAAAAAGGATTTTATTGGTTGAAGATGATAAATTAGCCGCTAAAATCGCACAAAGTATTTTAACTGAATTAAACTGTGTGATCGATGTAGCGCCTGATGCGAAGACTGCTTTACAACGAATTCAAGAGCAAGATTATCACCTCATTTTGATGGATATTGGTTTACCCGACATGGATGGTATTGCGTTAACGCATCGTATCCGATTACAGCAATGGCAGCGAACCGATACTACTCCGATCATTGGGTTAACAGCTCATATTGATATTGAGAATAAACAGCGCTGCTTAGATGCGGGTATGAATACCGTTATGTTAAAACCTTTCAGAAAAGAAACTGCCGTAGAGTTATTGAAGACCTTTGTGCCAGATAGCAGCGTAAATCAAGTTTCCGCTGTTACTGAGATACGTCCAATTACTGGAGCGGTACTAGATATTGATGCGATGAAAGCCATATTAAAAAATAAAGAATTGATTAAGGATTGTATTCATCTAATGATAATTGGATTAAAAAAAGATCTGGTCGAATTGCCCCGATTACATCAATCTGCTAACTGGCAAGCCATACGTGAAATTGCGCATAAACGGCAAGGGGGAGCTAGCTATTGCGGAGCAAAACGTTTAGAACAAGCTTGTAAGCAAATAGATGATTATATACGCGAAAATGGTCCTAAGGGACAAACTAATACGCTTTATCGACAATTGGTTCAAGAAATGGAAACTGCAAAAGAAGTTTGCGAAGATTATCTAAAACTCTAAAATTCTTAACCATTAAAGATGAAGCTTATTTCTCAAGATCGTACTTCACTTATTTAGTACTGCATTGTTCTGCTTTAAAATGTGAATCATGCCAAGAAACGGGTACATTGACTTGTAACGGAGCCCTCCAGGCACAACTGGCTATCCAGCCAATTAGACTTCCTAAGAATAAGAGTATTAATATTTTTTTTATCATCTGTGTATCCTGATTTTTTATTTTAACTATAGTAAACAATCTCTGAGTCTCGTTCGTTGATAAGCTGATGTTCAATGGCTAAGGTCATGGTTTGATAGGCATCGGCGGCATGCGAGGTCCAATCATGTAATGGATGATCTTTATAAATATTGTTTTTCTCATCAAAGATCTTGGAATAATTGGAAAGACAATCAATTAATCGCTCGGTATTTTCTTTATTGAATTTGGTGCGATAAAGCATTCTGCGCATCAGATTTATCGCATCGATCTTACGGTGTGGCTTAGGAACACAATAAGCCGCCTCGCCGAGTTCCTGAAAGATATCTTGCGCACTTTTAGTGGTGGATTTGTCTCGATTCTTGCCATCATGCGGTAGATAATGACTATGTAACCTCAGATAATGCTTATTACAAAAGCGATGCGCTGCATCGATATAGTGTTGTATCGGATGATTATTGGCTTCAAGATAATAAATAATATTCGGGTTATGGAGATGATCAAATTGAACCAAAATAACCACGGTCGAATCATTCACACCTAAATCATAAAATGCATAAACTAAGGTGTTGGGTAAAATAAGCTCAGGGATAATACGTTTATTTTCATCGATGTTTAGCATTTCTCTAGAAAAGTAGAGTCGTTCATGCTGTACCGTAATAACCGAATAATATTCTTGCTGAATTAGAAACTCAGGCATGCCGGCTTTTCTGTCTTCATCAATCATCTCATCGGTAATGTAACGATTACCTTTATCATCTTTTAGACTTTCAACACTATCAATACGCCAAACCCAAGCCGGATTGGTTTTAATGGATTGTAAATCAAGCGAGTCGCTATGCTCACGAAAAATTTTGGCCGTCGTGTCCCCAAAATTTGTTCGCATCACGCGACTTATATTAAGCCCCGATTCGTCCGGCGTCCGCCACGCACTGGCCCAT
>JBDKHQ010000029.1:0-5737 GCA_039797585.1 Pseudomonadota bacterium
ATTTCAGTCGGTGTCGGTGTCGTTATAGTAATTCCCTCTGGGATTTCATAATCTCTAGGGTGCGAAAATCCTAAAGTAAGATTAATTTTTTTACCTTGCACATTGGCACGATAACCCACACCCACTAATTGCAGAACTTTCTTGAAGCCATCAACTACACCAACTATCGCATTTGCTATATTGGCACGTGTAGTCCCAGCTAAAGCATCGGCCATAGTACTTTCATCTATAGGACTAACCTGCAAAGATTTGTCTTTAATTTCAATGTTAACTTGGTCAGCCAACTTTAAATTCAATACACCCTTGCTGCCTTTAACAACTAATATTTTTCCATCCAGCGTGACTTGCGCATCGCCGAAATTTATTGGATTTTTTGCAACTCTTGACATACCAACCTTTATCTTAACGTTTATTCAACGATAGCAATAACTTCGCCGCCTTGACCTAAAGCTCGAGCCGCTCTATCTGTCATTAACCCTTTTGGTGTAGAAATAATAGCGACTCCTAAACCTGCTACCACTCTAGGTAAGTCAGTCGCTGAGCGATATATTCGCAAACCGGGACGACTCACACGTTTTAATGCAGCGATAACGGGCTTATCCAAATAATATTTTAAAAATATTGTCAGCGAGGATCTAAAACCCTTTTCTTCACATTGAAAATCAGTGATATAACCTTCTTCTTTTAACAACTTAGCAATAGCTAATTTTATTTTTGAAGAAGGCATCGATACCGTTGGCTTTTCAATAGCTTGGGCATTTTTTATTCGGCAGAGCATATCTGCGATAGGATCTTGCATACTCATATTTTTTTACCTTACCAGCTTGATTTTACTAATCCTGGGAGCTCACCTTTCATAGCATAAAGCCGCAGCATATTTCGAGACAATCCAAAATGTCGATAAACACCTCGTGGTCGTCCTGTTAAACGACAACGATTGCGTAATCGCACGGGAGATGAATCACGTGGCAATAATTGAATTTTCTGTTGCGCCAACCATTTATCTTCATCAGATGCGCTTATGCTATAAATAATTTCTTTTAACTCAGCACGTTTTACCGCATATTTTTTAACGATGAGTTCGCGCTTTTTCTGGCGCATAATTACACTTTTCTTTGCCATAAATATTAATTCTCTTTAAACGGAAACTCAAATGCTGCTAATAAAGCCCGGCCTTCCCGATCAGTTTTTGCAGTGGTAGTAATCGTGATATCCATACCTCTCAAAGCATCAATAGTATCGTATTTAATTTCAGGAAAAACTATTTGCTCACGGATTCCTAAACTATAATTCCCGCGCCCATCAAATGAACGGGGACTAAATCCTCGAAAATCGCGAATCCGCGGTATCGCTACACTGATTAAACGATCTAAAAACTCATACATACGATTTTTACGCAGCGTTACTTTACAGCCGATAGGCCAATCTTCACGGATTTTAAAGCCCGCGTTAGATTTTTTAGCTTTAGTAATAATTGGTTTTTGCGCAGCAATCAACGTCATATCTGACGCAGCTGCATCAATAACTTTCTTATTTGCTGCGGCTTCGCCCACACCCATATTGAGTGTGATTTTTGTAATTCGCGGAACTTCCATGACACTACCATAGGCAAATTCTTGCTTAAGTTGAGCCATAACCGTATTTAAATAATGTTCTTTTAACCTTGCCATCAAATCTCACCTAATTATTAGATATCAACCAGCTCACCGTTGGATTTAAAGATGCGTACCATCTTTCCATCCTCAAGTTTTTTTATCCCCACTTTATCGCCTTTTTTCGTTACTGGATTATACACAGCCAGATTCGTTAAATTAATCGCCGCTTCTTGCGAGACAATTCCACCAGCAACATTTTTTTGCGGGTTAGGTTTCACGTGCTTTTTTACTAAGTTAATGCCTTCAACGCGCGCACGATTCTTAGCCACGCTAATGTTCAACACTTTTCCTTGTTTACCTTTGTCTTTACCGGTTAAAGCGATGACGGTATCACCCTTTCTAATTTTTCGCATGTTATGGTCTACCTTTATAATACTTCAGATGCCAATGAGATAATTTTCATAAAGCGTTCGGTACGTAATTCTCTAGGAACAGGACCAAATACACGCGTGCCTAATGGTTGCTTTTGTGCAGTTAACAAAATAACCGCATTGCTATCAAAACGAATCACGCTACCATCACCTCTACGCACTCTTTTTTTAGTACGCACAACAACAGCATCCCAAACTTCACCTTTTTTCACTTTACCGCGCGGAACAGCTTCTTTAACGCTAACTTTAATGATATCTCCCACTCCGGCATAGCGTCGTTTTGATCCGCCTAATACCTTAATACACATTACACTGCGGGCGCCGCTGTTATCTGCTACAGCAAGCACAGTTTGCATTTGTATCATAAATAACTTCCCCTATCCCGCCGTTTCTTCAGGAACGGGTTGCTGATTCATCGATTTTACTACCACTTGCACGAGCGACCAGGCTTTACGCTTTGATATTGGACGTCCTTCCTGAATAATAACAGTATCCCCTTCTTGACACTGGTTTTCTGGGTCATGGGCAAGGATTTTGCTGCTACGTTTTAAGTATTTTCCATACTTAGGATGTTTCACTTTACGTTCTATAGAAACGTTGATGGTTTTATCCATCTTATTACTGATAACACGTCCCGTTAAGGTCCGCTTTACTTTACTAGCTTGGCTCATACTTTCCGGCCTATATTTTCGTGTAAAATAGTTAATGATGTTGCTAACAACCGTCTCACTGCTCTCAATCGATGTGTCGCAGTCAATTGATGTGTCGCATGTTGTGCTTCTAATTTAAACTTTTCCTGTCCTAACTTAAAGCTCTCTTCCCTAAGCGATTCTATTGATAATTTTCGCAATTCAGCTTTTTCTTTTTTATTCATTAAAGTACCGTCCGCGTTACAAAGTTAGTCGTCATAGGTAATTTTGCTGCTGCCAATTTTAAGGCTACTTTAGCTGTTTCAGCAGATATACCCTCCATTTCAAATAAAACACGTCCGGGCTGTATGACCGCTACCCAATATTCGACGCTACCTTTACCCTTCCCTTGACGTACTTCTAGAGGTTTTTTAGTAATCGGTTTGTCAGGGAATATCCTAATCCAAACTTTTCCACCGCGTTTTATGTGTCGCGTTAAAGCACGACGCGCTGCTTCAATTTGTCTTGAAGTAATAAAGCCTGCAGCGGTTGCTTTCAAGCCATATTGTCCAAAACTAACTTCTGTGCCTCGTGTAGCAATACCGCGATTACGCCCTTTAAACTGCTTACGATATTTTGTTCGCTTGGGTTGCAACATAATCTTTTCCCAAATTACCTATTCTTTCACTATTATTTTAACGCGTAGCTTCGTCTACAATTTCTTTATTCACAGCAGCATGTTTAGTTGTAGCGGGTTGACGTCTGCGACTATAATGCTTTTGATTTCGATCATCAAGGAATTGTGTCTTAGCTTCTGTAGTTTCTAAATTCGAAATTTTTGAGCGATCAAAAACTTCCCCCTTATAAATCCAAACCTTTACACCTAATTTTCCATAGGTTGTCTGCGCTTCCGCTAAACTGTAATCGATGTCCGCTCGGAAAGTATGCAATGGAACACTTCCTTCTTGATAGCGTTCGCTACGTGCAATTTCAGCCCCACCTAAACGTCCGGACACATTAATTTTAATTCCAAGTGCACCTAAGCGTAAGGCCGTTTGCACAGCACGTTTCATCGCTCGACGAAACATAACACGACGCTCTAATTGTTGCGCAATATTTTCTGCAACTAATTTTGCATCCAAATCAGGCTTTTTTACTTCTACTATCGAAACCCGAACCGGCACCAGCATAATTTTTTCTAATTGTTCTCTTAAACGATCGATGTATTCACCTTTTTTACCTATCACTATACCTGGCTTTGCAACGTAAATAGTTATTTTTACTTTTCTAGCCGCTCGCTCTATTTGTATAGATGAAACCCCGGCTTGATATAGCATTTTTTCTATCAGCTTACGTGCACATAAATCACTGTAAAGATTATCCGCATACTCACGGGACTTTTTTGCATACCATCTTGCTGTCGATGTTCGGGTAATACCTAAACGAATTCCAACAGGATTTACCTTATGGCCCATAATTAGTTTTTCTCCCCATTATCATCTGACACTTTTACTGTAATGTGACAAGTTGGTTTTAATATGCGATTACTACGCCCTTTTGCTCTGGCATGCATACGCTTTAAAGTAGGACCTTGGTCTACAAAAATAGTCGATACTTTCAGTGTATCGATATCCGCACCCGCATTATGTTCTGCATTCGCTACGGCTGATTCTAAAACTTTTTTTATAGCCTTAGCATTTTTTTTGACACTAATTGTCAAGATTTGCAGTGCTTTTTCCACGGTTAAACCACGTACTTGATCCGCCACTAATCGACACTTTTGCGGTGACAACCGTGCGTATTTTAAATGTGCTGCAACTTCCACTTTCTATACCTCATTAACTATTTTTTTTCATCTGCGCCTTTGGCTTTCTTATCAGCTGCTCTATGGCTACGAAAAGTTCGCGTAATAGAAAACTCTCCCAATTTGTGACCTATCATATTTTCTGTAATATAAATAGGAACAAAGTCACGACCATTATGAACCGCTATAGTCAAACCTATCATTTCAGGCAAAATCATAGAGCTACGTGACCATGTTTTAATAGGTCGCTTAACACTTGCGGCTTGGGCTGCCTGTACCTTTTTCGTTAAATGTCCCTGTATATATGGACCTTTTTTTACTGAGCGTGGCACTAGTATCACCTCATCAAATTAAATTATTTCTTTTTACGTCGTTGTACGATCATTTTTGCATTACGTTTATTTCGGCGAGTCTTATATCCCTTGGTTGGAAGACCCCAAGGACTCACAGGATGTCGTCCACCTGAAGTTTTACCTTCACCACCACCATGCGGGTGATCGACTGGATTCATTGCCACACCTCGGACGGTAGGACGAATTCCACGCCAACGGGATGCACCTGCCTTCCCTAAAGAACGCAGATTGTGATCATTATTACTGACAACACCTATGCTAGCTTTACATTCGACGGGCACTTTTCGTAGCTCCCCCGAACGCAGCCGTATAGTAGCATAATCTCCCTCACGCGCAATGAGCTGTACATACGCGCCAGCACTACGTGCTAACTGAGCTCCTTTACCGGGCTTCAGTTCGATAGCATGCAATACCGTTCCAACAGGAATATTGCGTAAAGGCAGTGAATTACCGGGTCGTATCAAAGCCTCAGCTCCCGCTGTTACTTGCATACCCACTTTAAGGTCATTGGGTGCCAAAATATAACGCCGTTCACCATCCGGGTACAATATTAAAGCGATGTGTGCGGTACGATTTGGATCGTATTCTATTCTTTCAGCACGGCCTGCTATTCCCTCTTTGTCTCGCTTAAAGTCAATCAATCGATATTGCTGTTTATGACCACCACCTTGATGACGAGTCGTAATCCTTCCTTGATTATTGCGTCCACCCTTTTTAGGTTTTGGAGCCAATAAACTACTATGTGGTTTACCTTTATGTAGACCTACTTTGGAGATCTCAACGACAAAGCGACGGCCTGGTGAGGTAGGATTTGCTTTTTTACTAGGCATAAAACTTATTTCTCTCTATTTTGTTCCGGTAAAATCAATGTCGTAACCATCTTTTAAGCTTACATAAGCTTTTTTCCAACCTTTTAACTGACCTT
>JBDKHQ010000030.1:0-5514 GCA_039797585.1 Pseudomonadota bacterium
CAGCGCAAATCCCTTATCGTATCTACGGTGGATTACGCTTCTTTGAACGTGCTGAAATCAAAGATGCCTTAGCCTATTTACGTTTAATGGCTAATCGCAATGATGATCCCGCTTTCGAACGTGTCGTCAATACTCCGACACGGGGGATTGGTGATCAGACCTTACAAATGTTACGGTTAGAAGCGCGCGCTCAAGGTATTTCTTTATGGCAAGCCGCTGAACATTTATTAACTAACCAAAGTTTAGCCGCGCGTGCAGCCAATGCATTAACTCTTTTTATCCAATTGATCGACAAAATGGATGAAGATACTAAGACGTTAACGCTGGCAGAACAAACAGAGCAAGTTCTCTATAGCAGTGGTTTGTTTAATCATTACAAAAAAGAGAAAGGCGAACGCGGTCAAGCACGTATCGAAAATCTTGAAGAATTAATCAATGCTACCAGGCAATTTGTTCCTGAAGACAGTAGTATTTCAATTTTATCTGCCTTTCTTGCGCATGTCGCATTAGAAGCAGGTGAACATCAAGGCGACACGACACAAGAGTGCGTACAATTAATGACCCTGCATTCTGCTAAGGGTTTAGAATTTCCTTGGGTATTTTTATGTGGAATGGAAGAAGGATTGTTCCCACATCATATGTCTCATGAAGAACCCGGCCGCTTAGAAGAAGAGCGTCGGCTCTGTTATGTAGGAATGACACGTGCCATGCGCAAGTTATTTCTTAGCTATGCTGAAGTCAGACGTTTACATGGTACCGAAAGTCATCATCGCCCTTCTCGGTTTATTTCAGAAATTCCCAAGGAGTTATTAGCGGAAGTTCGTTTGCGTACCTCTGTTATTAGACCTACGCAAACATTAAAACCCGCCAAAAATTCCGCTCGAGATTCGATAGGTGATACTGGATTACGTATAGGACAAACCGTCACGCACGCTGCCTTTGGCGAAGGAACATTGATCGATGCAGAGGGACGCGGCGAACATATGCGCCTACAGGTTAAATTTAACAATGCCGGTACGAAATGGTTGGTGGCAAGTTATGCCAAACTAACCGCCAAATAATACTCTCAGCAATTAACTTTTTGTGAGTGAGTGTATATTCATTACATGTGACGAATTCTGCGTAAGAGCACATAGAGTGCCCCTGCCCCACCATCCCGTGCTTGCGCGGAAGAAAAAGCTAATACCCATGGAATTTGCATTAACCAGCAATTCACATGATTTTTTAGTTTGGCTCCCGATAGATTGAGCTTCCCCTTACCATGAATGATGCGAACACAGTTATAACTGTGTTCGCGACTGTGTAACAAAAAATTGAGCACCATTCCTCGTGCCTGCTCTACAGTCATTTGATGCAAATCTAAACAATCTGATTGGCGTATATCCCCATGCTTTAATTGTTTAATACGTTTATTTTGCAAACCCGGCCGACTAAAGAATAATCGATCTTCAGATCCTATACTTAACTCTGTTGGATCAAAAAGTGCTATCGAGATTTGTTGATTTTCATCTTTTAGATTAATTAATTTTGCTTTATTAACCCGAGTAATAATTTTTTTTGGTTTATTTCTTGCATGGAATGACTTAGTACGCTTCACATCCTTCATTGCTTCCCTAAAAAATGCCAGATCCTCATTATCAGGCGGAGCAGGTTTATTCATAAGGAAGTACCTAGATAAGCAAAAATTTTCTGAAGCATTGCGTAAAAGTAATAGAATAAACTATTATTAACACTGTCGTTTAGAATTTGACTGGAAAGTGTGTGTTTTTTTCATCGATGAATCGATTACGTTCAACCATAAGCTTATTATTGATAAGTTTAGGTCTTACCGCCTGCGCTAGTAATTCTAGCCGTGTGCCTAATCCAGTACTATCGAGCAACCAAAATTCTGCACTATCCATCTCAGCAGTTCCTAGCAATAATGTGATACAACCTATTGCCCTACTTCTGCCCCTACAAGGGCCCTTAGCAAATATTGGACTATCCGTAAAACAGGGCTTTTTGGCTGCTGCTGAGGAGAGTGGGCCATCACCGCGTATTATCCTGATAGACACCAGTGTGGAATCTTCGATACAAGCGGCTTATACGCAAGCTATAGCAAAGAATGCACAAATAATTGTCGGTCCGTTACTGAAACCTCAAGTACAAAGCATTGCCGGTTTACAAACCAATGTTCCCATTTTAGCGCTAAACTATTTAAATTCTGATATTAGTACACCTCCTGAGCTATACCAATTTGGTTTATCCCCCATCGACGAAGCACAACAAGCTACCAACCATGCCTGGCAAAATGGGAAACGTTCTGCACTCATCATGACCGCCAATGGCAATTGGGGTTCACAAATAGGCGAAGCGTTTGCACAACAATGGCAAGCTTTAGGAGGAACCGTTGTCGGTCAACTGTCGTTATCGCAAAATCCTGCTGATATCACCAAGCAAATCAGTCATTTTCTACATTTTAAACCTCCGCATGATAGGCGTACCGATTTTGATGTGATTTTCTTAGCGAGTAGTCCGCAAATAGGCCGCCAAGTCAAACCATTACTAAAATTCTTTTATGCCGGTGATATACCTGTTTATGCGACGGCATCGATCTATAGTGGGATACCCAGATCCCAGCGTTTTGATAAAGACCTGAATCAAGTTATTTTCTGCGCTGCTCCCTGGTCATTAGCTAACAACACAATTGAACCTAATCTTTATCAACAATTAAAATCGGCATCACCAGAACGATTTAGTCGCAATAGTAAGTATTATGCTTTAGGTATTGATGCGTTTCATATTATTCAGCAACTAGGACGTTTAAATCAAACCCCACAACAAACGCTACCAGGGACAACAGGAATACTTTCATTAAATAGTCAACATCGCATCTCGCGCCAATTACCCTGCGCACAATTTCGTAATGGAAATCTAGTCCCTATCGATTAATGACGATATCTATCGATACAAAAAAACTAGGTAATCAAATCGAAGGTTTAGTTTGTGATTATTTACGACAGCAAAAACTTAAATTAATTGCGCGTAATTATAGGTGTCGCTTGGGTGAAATTGATTTGATTATGCATGATCAAGCCATATTAGTTTTCATAGAAGTTCGTTATCGACAACATCAAAATTTTGGTAGTAGCTTAGAATCAGTCAATTTAATTAAACGAAATAAAATCATCAAAACTGCAGAATATTACTTATTATCTCACCCGTTATCCGGAAATATGACCTGTCGTTTTGATGTGGTGGGCGTTAAGCCCATTATGCAAAAATTAGGCAGTATTTCCAAACTGGACTCGGCTCAAGTAGAATGGATAAAAAACGCATTCTCTAGGTAATCTATGAATCTAATAGCACGTATTAAGACCCATTTTTCTGAGAGCATCCGTACAAAATCTGATGCTGCAGAAACACTGCCCGAAATAATTTTGGCGGCCAGTGAACTATTCGTTGAATGCCTATTGAATAATAATAAAATTCTGGTTTGTGGTAATGGCGGCTCTGCGGCAGATTCACAGCATTTCGCCTCAGAAATGATTAACCGTTTTGAAACTGAACGTCCGAGTCTACCTGCGATTGCCTTAACTACTGACACTTCAACCATTACCTCTATTGCCAACGACTATAGCTATAGTGAAATTTTTGCCAAGCAGATTAGAGCCTTAGGCCAAGCTGGCGATATTTTATTAATTATTTCAACCAGTGGTAACTCGGAGAATATATTAAAAGCTTATGAAGCCGCGCAAAGTAGAGATCTCAAAATTATTGCGCTCACCGGTAAAGAAGGCGGAGCTTTAGCCGGATTGTTGAGCTCCACTGATATTGAAATCCGCGTTCAAGGTACCTCTACCGCACGCATACAAGAAACCCATTTGTTAATCATCCATTGCTTGTGCGATTTAATCGATAAGCAATTATTCGGTTGACCTTCCTAAACTATTATTTATGCAAACCAGCTTCAAACCCCACACGCTATTTCCTATTGCTTTAGTTATTTACGAGATGCTCGCCTACTTAACTAATGACATGTATTTGCCAGCCCTCCCACAAATTAGCCACGATTTAGCCATCAATCAACATATGGCTCAGCTCACCTTAACGGCTTGGTTTTTTGGCTTTGCTTCTTCTTCATTAATCTTAGGGCCTTTGTCGGATAGATGGGGCCGCCGACCTATTTTATTTATTTACGGACTCATTTTTTTGATTGCAACGGCTGTTTGTGCACTCAGCTCAAATATAATAATATTTTTGATTGCACGCTTTTTCCAAGGTAGCGTTGTTTGTTCTATCACGACTGCCGGTTATTCAAGTATTCATGAAAGCTATAACACCATGGATGCTATTAAGATATTGGCTTTAATGGGAAGTATTGTCATTTTAGGACCGGCATTTGGACCGTTAGTAGGAAGTACGGTATTACAAATATCAGATTGGCGGTGGATCTTCGGCGTATTATTTTTTAGTGGACTTATCACTCTGTTTGTTTTATGGCTTATCATGTCCGAAAGTAACCCTGTTGAGCATAGAAAACCCCTAGCATTAAATGTGATAGGCAAAGATTACCTAGCTATTATACGTAACTCCCAGTTCATGCTGAATATTCTGGTCTTTTGTTTTGCTTATCTAGGAATGATAGCATGGATAGTCTTAGGTCCTTTTCTAGTTATCCAAGAATTTCATTACAGCGCAAGTATTTTCAGTTTACTACAAGCTATCGTATTTAGTGCGATGATACTCGCTACTCAGATTATTAAGTATTTTTCCGAAACAATCGGTATAAAACGTTTAGTTAAATGGGGTTTGCTAATGAGTTTAATTGCGAGCTTTATTGCTATTTTCTTTACCTTACTATTACCTAGAAATATATTTGCTTTAGTAATTCCGTTAAGTGGTTTTATTTTGGGTTCCAGCTTAGCCTTTTTTCCTTTACAACGTGTCGCTATTGAAGCCTGTACTGAACCCATGGGAGCTCGTATGGCTGTGCTAGGAACCCTTATGAGTATATTTGGAGTAGTAGGCAGCCTTGTACTCAGCCATCTTTACAATAACACTCTCATTTGGTTGGCAGTATTATTGCTAGTACTTTCATTCGCGACTATCTTTTGTTATGGGTTATCTCAACAATTAAAATCCAGTTAATAAAATAAAAGACGCCAGTTTTTGGGGCTAAAAAATAATTCCTACGTTAACAACATCTCTATACGAACCTATTCCGACATTTTGCTTGGGTGGTATTTGTCCGTAAACAACTAATGTTTGTCTTAGACCATTTCCTACACCAAATTTAGCATCGACTCCAACAACATTACCCCAGTTCACTGTATGTGTTAGGTTTTGAGTTAAAAGATATTTGATAGATGATTGCTCTGGTCCCGACATTCTACGTAATCTAGTGGTTGCTGAATTGCCAGCTCCCTGATCTAAAGTCACATAATAAGGCGTATTTAACGTACAAAGAACTTTGAGACGCGCTGTTGAATTATTAGGAATAGATGAATCAGGATTATATACACCAAAAACTAA
>JBDKHQ010000031.1:0-3524 GCA_039797585.1 Pseudomonadota bacterium
CGACCGAAAAAACCTATAATTTAATCTCGATGACGATTAGTTCACTGGGCAAAATGATTATTGGCTTAATCGGTTTAGATAATTTAAGTGGCCCCATCACCATCGCTAAAGTTGCAGGGCATACTGCTGATTTAGGCTGGCAAGCAATGATTGGTTTTATGGCTTTATTAAGTGTCAGTCTAGGGGTGTTGAATTTATTACCCATTCCCGTGTTGGATGGCGGACACCTTGTTTACTACACATTTGAAGCGATCTTAGGCCGTCCGTTGTCTGACAACGTGCAACAAGTGGGTTTGAAAATTGGTATTGCGGTCATGGGCAGCTTGATGTTTTTAGCTATTTTTAATGATTTAAGTCGATTGTTCGGCTAGTGGAATTCTTTGTTATGCACAAGCGGTTTATCTTCAATCAACTTTCTGCGGCAGTGGTAGGTTTAGTATTAACGGTCAATGCGTCTGCGGATGATAGTCGATTTGTCGTGAAGGATATTCGCTTAGAAGGATTAATGCGTGTTTCGCCCGCCAATGTTTACGCTCAATTGCCTTTAAGCAATGGCGATACCGCAGATGGCGAAAAAGTGTCTGCCGCGATTCGTGCTTTGTTTAAAAGTGGAAATTTTGAAGATGTCGTGTCGGAACGTGATGGTGACGTGTTGATTTTTAAAGTCACCGAACGACCTGCGATTGCCACCATTAAAATCTCAGGCAACAAAGCCATTGATACCGATACTTTAAATAAAGCCTTAAAAGATGCAGGTTTAACCGAAGGTGAAGTATTAAAACGAGCGACCTTAGACCATATTAGAAGTGAATTAGAACGTCAATATTTTGGTCAAGGTCGTTATGATGCGTCTATTGTTGTGACTAATGAAGCCAAACCTAGAAATCGTGTTGCCGTAGATATTAAAATTGATGAGGGTGATTCAGCGACAATCAAAGCCATTAATATTGTCGGTAATACTGCTTTTTCTGATGAAGAGTTGATTAAGCTGTTTCAATTGAAAAAGACACATCTGACTTCGTTTTTTAAAAGTGATGATAAATATGCCCGTGAAAAACTAACAGGTGATTTAGAAACCTTACGCTCTTATTATTTAGATAGGGGTTATATTAATTTTAGCTTAAATTCCAATCAGGTTACGCTGAGTGCCGATAAAAAACAGGTGTATATTGATATTAGTATTTCTGAGGGCGATAAATACACTTTCGGCGAGACTAAAATATTAGGTGAATTGCCTGTTGAAGAACAAGAGCTGCAAAAATTAATTATTATTAAAGCGGGAAAAACCTACTCTCAGCAATATGTTACCGCCAGTTCTAAATTAATGACTCAACGTTTAGGAACAGAAGGCTATTTATTTGCCGAAGTGAATCCGATTCCTGATATTAATAAAGAAAAGAAAATTGTTAATATTAACTTTTTCGTCAATCCAGCGAAACAAACGTATGTTCGTCGGGTGAATTTTAAAGGTAATGTCAAAACGGACGATCATGTGTTACGCCGTGAAATGCGTCAATTTGAGGGCAGTCTCGCCTCGACCGATAAAATTGATTTATCAAAATTACGCTTACAACGCCTTGGTTTCTTTAAAGATGTCAATATTGAAACCCCTAAAGTTCCTAATAGCAATGATCAAGTCGATGTAAACGTCAATGTTGAAGAACAACCTTCAGGCTCGTTAACAGCAAGTTTGGGTTACTCAGGCAGTTCAGGTTTTATTTTTAGTTTAGGTGTTAGCCAAAATAACTTTTTAGGTACAGGAAATAAAGTCTCAGTTAATTTGAATCGATCAGATACCAGTGACTCGTATAATTTATCGTTCTTAGACCCCTATTTTACTTTAGATGGTGTCAGTCGTGGTTATAATCTTTATTATAAAAAAACCAAGCTTGACTCATTAAATGTGAGCCGTTATGCGACCGATTCTAAAGGCGCGAGTTTAACCTTTGGTTATCCGATTGATGAAACAAAAAGTATTAGTTTTTCTTTGGGTGTAGATCAAACCGATATTACTCAAGGGACGCTAGCCTCACAAGTCGTACAAAACTTTATCAAAGAATATGGTAATAGTATCAATACTTACACCAGCTCTGTGGCTTGGAATTACAGTACATTAAATCGGGGTGTATTTGCCGATCGTGGTGCGTCGCAACGTTTAAGTTTAGATTTTGCCTTACCCATGAGTGATGTGAGCTATTTGAAATTATCGTATAACGGGCAATTATATGTACCTATTAATGATAGTTTAACGGTGCGTTTACGTACGGACTTGGGTTTTGGTGATAGTTTGCCGTTTTATCGCAATTTCTTTGCGGGTGGTTATGGTTCAGTGCGTGGTTATCGAGATAATACCTTAGGGCCACGCAGCCCTTCATTTGTCGGTGATCCTGATCCTGAAATTGTTGGTGGTAATATCGTAGTCGAAAACTCAGCTGAGCTCATTGTGCCCACACCGTTTGCCAAAAATAATAGACAATTACGCACCGTATTTTTTGTTGATTCAGGCATGGTTTATGACCGAGGCAGTGCCGATTATGGTTTTGATTTAGGGGATTTGCGTTATAGCGCGGGGGTGTCATTGGCATGGTTAACCGCTATTGGTCCTTTGTCGTTTAGTGTTTCTAAACCATTTAATTCACAATTAAACGATGAGAAACAATCGTTTCAATTTACCATTGGACAGCCACTTTAAGCGTCCTTTTATTTACTGTTAGGAGAGGGTTATGCGTTTTACATCATGGGCAGTTGTGGCAGCATTAACGGTTGTGTCGTTGCCAACGTTTGCGGGTAATGTAGCTGTGGCAGATAGTCAAATGGCGATTATGGCAACCGATGCCGCAAAAAAAACATTCGATAAACTGAATGCCGATATGAAACCGCAACGTGATCGCCTTGATAGTTTGCGTAAAGATATTGCAGGCTATGAAGAAAAATTTCAAAAAAATGCATCTGTGATGAGCGACAAAGACAAACGTGAGTTACAAAAACAAGCCGAAGCTAAAATCAACGAATTTAAAACCTTGGCCGATGCCTTGCAGAAGCGCGCCCAAGAAGTTCAGCAAGAAATGTTAAAAAACCTTATTCCTAAAACTGAACTTGTGGTCGAAGAGCTTCGCAAAGCAGGAAACTACGATATTATCATCGAAAAGAAAAATGTGATTTTTGCTGATCCGTCAGTTGATTTAACAAAGAAAATCACTGAAAAATTGAATGCTTCTAAATAGTTAGCTGAATGCTCAGATGGCGTAAGGTAAGTTAATCACTAAGCCTTACGCATCAATCGAAGAAGAAAAAACATGCAAACGTGGACGTTAAATGATATTGCTCAGTTAGTGGGAGCGGCAGTACTTGGTAATGCAAATCATGCCATTGATGGCTTAGCCACGCTAAAAAGCGCAACAGAAACGCAATTAAGTTTTTTAGCCAATCCTTTATACAGTGCTGCGTTAACAACGACACAAGCGGGTGCGGTATTATTACGTCCCGAAGATGCCGAAACGTATCAGGGGAATGCACTGTTAGTT
>JBDKHQ010000032.1:0-4326 GCA_039797585.1 Pseudomonadota bacterium
AATGGGCCAGTGCGTGGCGGACGCCGGACGAATCGGGGCTTAATATAAGTCGCGTGATGCGAACAAATTTTGGGGACACGACGGCCAAAATTTTTCGTGAGCATAGCGACTCGCTTGATCAAATGGGTATGGGTATCACTGAGTTTGCTCCGAATGCGACCAAAGCGGCACAAAAACAAACCGGGCCTGAATTGTGTTATGTACTGGAAGGTGAAATTACCTTTATGGTCGAAGGCCAAGCCCCAAGAAGATTCAAAGCTGGAGATAGTTACCAAAACCTACCCAACTTGGTCCATTGGACTAAAGCGGGTACTAAAGGTGCTAAAATTCTTGCGACTTGGGCATTACAACCGGGTAAACCGTTTGTTACCATCGTTCGGTAATGCGGGTCGTAGCCATTCTAGTATCTAGATTGCCGCGCGCTACGCACTCTCGCAATGACGCCAAAACTCTTACCCGTCATGGCGAGAGTGCCGCGCACCTATGGTGCTCGCAATGATTAGATATTTTGTAAAATATCGCGTCCTAGTTTGATTCTTTCGGCACCTAAGAATTTATTCGTCAGAATGACAACGCCTATTTTTTGCTCGGGAATATAGGCCATATAACTGGACATACCATAACCGGAACCGGTTTTATCTATAAAAATTTTACTGTTCGTTAAAGGGTTCCCGTTAATTATTTTTTTGTTATGGAAGAGTGGAAAACCCTGTTTATCGAAAGCAATAAAGTAAGTATCGCCGCTGGAACTATTTAACACGGATAGGGTATGCGCTTGCCAAGACAGTTGTTCGCAGGAAAGCTTATCCGCGAAGCAATATCTATTTTGATGGACTAACGCTATCGTTTTACTCAGATTTTTATCAAGCAGCGTATCCGGATTGATTTGCGCATACAAATATTTGGCTAGATCGGAAATACTTGATTTTAATGAAGCGGCAGCAAACCATGTTTCAATGTTTTTGTTGTAAGCTACGATGTTATTTTGCGTATCGTGACCGACAGCAAGATATTTTTCGTTTACTCCAGGAACTTGTAAATACGTTGAATGCATATTTAAGGGTGTTAAAACTTTAGTGGTTAAAATCGCTTGATAATTTTGATGGTATATACTTTGTAACACATATCCGACTAACCCTATACCGGCATTCGAATAACTATATTCACTGCCGGCCGCTCTGGGCAGCTTGTATTGTTGTAAATCTTGTATAAGTTCGGCATAGTTTTTCGGACGTGGTTGAAAATCAAAAGGAAGCCCAGAAACGTGTGCGGGTAATTCATTAAAAGTGATTTTATTTAAATTCGTGTTGTTTTTTAATTCTGGAAAATAATTAATAAAAGGATCATTTAAATTTAATTTTGTTTCGACCATCGCTCGAGCGGCGAGTGTGGCAGTAAAGGTTTTACTAAAAGAGCCTATGGTATAAATAGTTTGGTTACTAGTCGGAATTTTTTTTATTGGGTCGGCCCAGCCTAGATTATAAAAATGGATTTTATTGTGATCGATAACCGCCATCGATAAGCCTGGAACTTGGTTTTTTTCCATAAAACTATGCGCTAAAGCGTTTATTTTAGCATCGCTAAATGCGTATGCTTGCATGTGTATGCAGATGGTGAATAAAAACAACAAACGTTTAAAATGTTTCATGAATTAAAAAATCCTAAGGCGGGTTAGCATATTGTTTCTAATTCTATCAGGGTTTAATGGTACGTAGAAAACAAGAATTTTTGTTGCTATCAAAAAATTGATAAACAACCCTTTATTTTTATTCTTACGGTCATATAACTAATTGGCTAGAATAGCCGACTAAACAGACTGATACTACTACGATACACGTTGGGTTGCAAAGTAAAGTTAGGTGATTCGCTAGTCCTGGGGTCCTGGTCATATTTGCTAAGCGCAGATAGACAAAAATTTTATCGAAGTTTACTATATACCGCTGGTAATGCTTGTTTGGATCTTGAAGTGTTATCGATATAAGCCATCGGTATGCAATTGCCATGAAAAAGCAGTTTGAAAAATCCTAAAGTAAGGGAATGCTAGGCTTAATGAGCCTACAGGGATGTGTTTGCATAGAAAGGAGCTTACTTATCCTGTTTCAGTTAACTTAAATTTGGGATTACACAGAAATGTCGAATAATCGTTTTATCAATAGATGCTTGCAACACCCGTATTATCCATGGTTAGTCTGGGGTTTGGCAGCGGGCGCGTTTTTTATCGAGTACTTTGCCCGAGTAGCGCCAGGTGTGATGGTAGATTCCTTGATGCACGATTTTAAAGTCCAAGCCTTAGCATTGGGAAGTTTATCGGCTTTTTTCTACTATACCTACGTTGGCATGCAAATCCCGGTCGGTATTTTGGTCGATCGGTTTAGTTTACGCTGGCTATTGACCAGCATGATCTTTCTTTGTGGTGTATCTTGCCTTATTTTTGCAAGCACCACACATCTGGAAATTGCTGCATTTGCGCGCTTAATGATGGGTTTTGGGGCGGCATTCGCTTTTGTCAGTGCATTGAAAGTAGCGGCGGTCTGGTTTCCGGCGCAAAAATTTGGATTATTAGCGGGCTTAACGCAAGCTTTAGGCATGTTGGGTGCGGCAGTAGGTCAAATGCCGATGGCTTATTTAGTAGAAAATTTCGGTTGGCGCAACGCTTTAATTTTTATTGCCGGGTTGATGATTTTACTATCGATGTTGGTGGCTCTTCTGGTACGCGATCCGATTTTACCTGCTACACAAGCGAAAGCTAAAAAAACTTTAACGCAATCGCCTTGGTCAGGTTTAATGCGTGTATTGCGAAATCCACAAAGTTGGTGGAATGCTTTATTGGCGGGTTTACTTTATGCACCTACGGCTGCGTTGGCGGAATTATGGGGCGTTAAATTTTTTCGTCAAACCTACGATTTAAGTAATGAAGTCGCTGCGATGGGTATCGGTTTAATCTTTATTGGTTGGACCATCGGTGGGCCTTTAATTGGTTGGATTTCAGATAAAATTCAACGACGCAAGATTATCATCATTTTATCAGCAAGTTTTAGTTTATTATTTGCTAGTTTGGTTATTTTAGTTCCTGGTTTACCCTTAGGTATTTTATTTGGTTTGTTATTTTTATATGGATTTGCCAATACTGGTGTCGCGACGGCCTATGCTGTCGCATCAGAAATTAATCCACAATCGGTTGCGGGAACGTCAGTGGCATTCGCGAATATGGCATCAGTTATTGTTGGCGCAGGATTTCAGCCACTGATAGGTTGGTTGTTACAAAAAAATTGGGATGGTGTGACGGTAGAAGGTTTACCGTACTATTCTAATAGTGATTTTCGTTCGGCCTTATTCATCTTGCTAGGCAGTTTATTGTTGGCTATATTCGTCGCGTGTGGCATCAAAGAGACCTATTGTCGACGAGTCAATTAAATTAATAAAGCTATCTCGTCATTGCGAGCGCCGCAGGCGCGCGGCAATCTAGAAAATATACTCGCAAAAGTTTGCCATCAATTGCTGTTAACAACTGATGGCAATAAGAAAGACCCTTTTATTTTAGGTTTAATGTGGGTGTTTGCACGCGAACTTCATCTGTCGTGTTAGCCGCCGCCGGCGCGCTAGGATTAAAAAAGATATTTGGTGAGCTAGGTAACTGAGTGGCGATATTGGTTTTTGTATTTAAGTATTGTTGTATATATTCGAGACTCAATTGACTCGCTTTGCTCCAAAGGCTAGCGTCTAGTTGGTTAGTCTCATCTGGAACATAACGTTGATTAAAGCGCGTAACCCAGGCTTTAGTGGCGTCGTCGTAAATGCCGCTTGCCTCTATCGCATAACCATATCCTCTTAATTTCGTTTGTAAATCTAAAATTTTTGCTTCAGGACTTGTCGGTGAGACACATATTTCAGCTTTTTGCTCGGGAGTGGTTGCTAAAAACAAACCAAAACCCTGTTGGGCTAATTGTTCCCAGGGGAAGAATTTACCGGGTGCAATATGGCGCGGAAAGGGTTGGTCATTTTGGACTGCGACTTCACCTAGGCCTGCAATGTCTTTTTTTAAATCTAAATTCGGATATCGTTGTGCAAGATCCTGCAAAAAATCAATTAATTTAGTTATTTGTGCTTCTTGAAAAACACTTTGTGCATTATTAATCAACATCATATTGATGCTAATTTCATTTAAAGAGGATTGGCCTCTAAATTCACTTTTACCACAACAAAATGTTAGAACCCGTCTTCATGCTATTTTATCCGTTTAAGAAGCCCCAAAGAATGAGCGATAATGACGTAGTTTTCAGCTGAAGAAGTCGTTATTTCATAATCTTTTGATAACCTACGAAAATT
>JBDKHQ010000033.1:0-5512 GCA_039797585.1 Pseudomonadota bacterium
GTGGTACCAGCCCCTGCATAATTGGGCTTTAATTGCCTCTCAATTACAGATATTTTTTGATGGCAGGCTAAATTTACAGTTACGTTAAATTATTAATGACACAGTTTGGTGAACACTCTCAGATAAACCACTATATTTAGATAATAATGGATTAAAACGAAATTGCTAATCCAGTCTAAATTCGCTACAATTCGGCTCCTTCCGTGTGAAGGGCCCATAGCTCAGTTGGTTAGAGCAGCGGACTCATAATCCGTTGGTCCTAGGTTCAAGTCCTAGTGGGCCCACCAGTATAATCAAACACTTACACTACTTTCAAATGTTCTTGAAAATTCGCTTGCGCGACTTTTGCGCGAGCTAAAAAAATAAGCATTTTTAATTTTAATCCGTTTTTCAGTCATCAAGAAGATATTTCCCTCGAAATAGCTCAGTGAACTGTATTTGTATACCTTTTTTTAATACAATTATGAAACGCCTTGTACGGGATTTGTGTTGAATGTATATAGGAATATTTTCCATTTTCCACTTTCTTTTTCTAACACGAAAACTTCTCTATTAAAATCGAGAATTGTTTTATTATTTAGGATGTCTGTTACTACAGTACCTTTATGGTGGTGTGTTCTGACTACTGCCGTATTCCCGTTAATCCATATAGTGTCAAATGCAAAGTTGGTTGTGAACTTTTCTTTTTTGAAAAGCGCATCATATTGATCTTTTCTTTTTTCTGAAGTGTCCGCAGTTAACTTCTCATTCCATTGTGAATAACTCTCTGTACTAAATAGAGATAGAATTTTTTTTGTGTCTGCGCTATTAAGTGCGTTTTGATATTCTATTATTGTGTTAAAAACTTCCTTTTGAGCAGACGCTGTTCTCTTAATGTTTGAATATTTAAAGTTTTCTTTCGCTACAGTGCTACTTACTGCAAATGAGTAGTTTATATGTAATACGGATATCAATATTAAAGATATGAGTGTTTTAAATTTCATAAAAAATTCCATTTTATCTATTTTCAATCGCTAGTATCTACCCCATTCTAACATATTCTCAACTGCCCTTAGCTTAACTGCCGTTCTCGTTTCAGATAAAAATATTTTAAGTAATTGCGGCGGGTACGATTTTCGTTGCACCTGATCTATATGCTTTCCTTCTAAGCAAAGTTAAAACGAGGTGTTTATTATTTTAGACCTTCTGCAGCCAATGCAGCTTGAACAGCCGGGCGTTTTGCAATGCGATCGAAATAAGCTGCTAAATGTTTATATTTACTCATATCGAACTTCATAGCAAATCCCCAACGCAAAATAGTGAACAAATAAGCATCGGCGATCGTGAAATGATCTCTTTGTAGGTATTCATCTTGTTTTAGAGCTTCATCTAAATATTTGAATTGAGCTTCCAGTTTTTCCCGTAGAATGGCCTTATATTCCTCTGGCGTTGTCGGGTGGAACAGCGGACTGAAGCTTTTATGTAGCTCTGAAGTGATATAGGCAAGCCATGTAATGGTTTGATAGCGCGACAAGTTGCCGACAGGTGCAATCAGATTGGAGTTCGGCGCTTTGTCTGCTAGATATAATACGATGGCTACACCTTCGGTTAGCAAATTGCCGTTGTCTAATAAGAGTGCAGGTACTTGTCCTTTGGGATTGATGGCTAGATAATCTGTCCCGGATGCAGTCGTTTTTTTCGCTAAATCGACTTTTTCTAACGTAAAATCTTGCCCGGTTTCACGTAACACGATGTGAGGGGACAGCGAACAAGCGCCGGGACTGTAAAATAGTTTCATTTTTAGCTCCTTTAAATAATGAATTAGATGTCTTTACAAGAAAACTGACAAGGTATTGAATCTAATAAACCAGGATCTCTTTTTTATTGCTTAACTTGATAATTGTCGGGGAGAACTCAAGGTTTTCCATGGCATTTCACCGGTTAAGACTTTAGCGCTTAATTCCAAACTATCTTCTCCGGCAAGACCCGGATACAGTTTTTTCATCGATGCAATGATAGGCTTACTACTATGCGGAGATTGCTGCAAAAATTCATTAAAATGTTGGATATAGTCTCGAGTAAACTGCAGCGATGTGGGTGAAAAATTAGGATGTTGATTCTTTGTTAAAAAATGACCAGGTATGACGCTTTTGGGCGATAAGTTTCGCATTTCCTCAAGTTTATTGATCCATGCCTGTCTTGATTGTTCACTTTGACTATCGGCTAACCAAACATGCATGCCGCTAGATACTAACACGCCACCGAGTATGGTTTTTATGGACGGAATCCAAAGATAAGTATGATCCGGATCGTATGTTAATCCTCGTATATAAATTTTATTGCCTTCAAGTTCTAGATAATTTTCTTTAATCGGTTCAGGTGTTATTAGTTTTTTTGGTTTTTCTTTTAGTTTGCTTGCCCACACGGCTAGTTTGTCATTCTTGCTGGCATTAATTAAATAGGCGGTTTGTGGAGTGGATAAAATTTTAGCGTCAGGGAAGTTTTCTGCTACAGTTTCTAAAGCAAAGTAATAATCGGGATCACTATGGCTGATGTAGATAGTGCTGAGTTTTTTACCTGATTTCTTTATTAATGCGACTAGTTTTTCGGCATCATTTTTTTGGAACTGGGCGTCAACCAGGATGGCTTCTTTATAGCCTAAAATTAATGTCGAAGAAACCGGAAATAAGGAAGCGCTTCCTGGATTGTAGACTTCAAGCGTTAGTTTGGATGGTTCCGCGAAGCTAATCGTGGAATATAAGATGAAGAGAGAAAAAAAAGTACACAATATTTTCAAGCGCATAGAGCCAAACCTCTGTTTTTTCTGGGTAATTTCAGTCTACAAAGGATTACAAAAAAAGTCCAAGTTCTATGTTTTTACTATAAAAATTACATTTCTGGTAATAAAATGATGCAAAAAACTAGCGTATAATAGTTAAGCTAATAACAAAGGAGATTGTCTATGAACGAACGAAATGCCTTGTATTTACTATCATTTTTGTGTGCCTTGTTGAGAAAATATTACGTAAATAATTGTTTACATGTTGAGCCTCAATTAAAAGATGAGCTTGCTGGAATCATGACATCGCCCATGTACAATAAGGAACGCGATCGTGAATTTATTGGGGGTAGGATAATGAGAAATCCGTGGTTTATGATTGACACGTGTATATCCATGTCGCTTTTAATGGTTTCAGCCGCCTTATTTTTTAGAGCGCTCAATATAGATAGGCCCGTTGCACCCGTTAGGCATATTGAAGAACAAATCAGACAAAATGCACAAGCGCCCGCGCAACAAAACGTAGCCGCTCAGGTCCCGGAAAACAGAGCTGCATTTTTCCAACCTGTTGCGGGTTCTTCCAATGCGGACACGGCTAATGCTTCTTCTGCAAATGATAATGAGCAAACAAATAGTAAAAAAACTAGATAGTAATATTTATATTGGATAGTTTAATTTGCTCTATTCCAATATAATAAATAACCTATAACATTTTCTATATATAAATTTGATATGTAGAGATTTTCTGTGAGAGAATCATCTTGCATGGCGATGGATGTTCCTTAGCACTGATGGGCTTAGCTATCCATCGCAGCTATTTTCTTTTGCTTTAAAAAATTATGTCCAGTGCTTATCAATGCATTATTTCGCGTACTTACCTCATTCCTTACCTATCGTCGGCGGTGCACGCGGGATTTCCTTCACCGGCAGATGATTTTTTAGAGGGGCATCTCGATCTCAATGAGTATCTGATTCATCATCCCGCCGCCACTTACTATGTTCGGGTTAAAGGCGAATCGATGATTAATGCCGGTATTCACGACGGTGATCTATTAATTGTCGATCGCAGCTTGGAGCCCCGTGATAACAAAGTGGTGGTTGCAATCGTCGACGGCCAATTAACCGTAAAACGACTTAAAAAATTAAAGAATCAACAGTTTGTTTTGATCGCGGAAAATCCAGATTTTCCGGCGATAGCAGTAAATGAAGAGAATAATGTCAGTATCTGGGGAATTGTTACCAACGTTATTCATCCGGTGTAAGTATGTCTTACTTTGCGTTGGCGGATTGTAATAATTTTTATGTTTCTTGCGAACGTGTGTTTAATCCGGCCTTAGAAAAGCAAGCTATTATTATTTTATCGAACAATGATGGTTGTATTATTTCTCGCTCTAATGAAGCCAAAGCATTAGGTATTCCCATGGGCGCGCCGGTTTTTAAGTATCGCGATCTGATACGACGCGGGAAAATTAAATGTTTTTCTTCAAATTACGCGCTTTATGGCGATATGTCACAACGTGTTATGAATTCATTACGGCGCTTGTGTCCGGATATGGAAGTGTATTCAATTGATGAGGCTTTTTTTAAGCTGGATCATTTTTCATATCATGATTTAAGCACATATTTATTGGATATCCGTCAAAAAATAAAACAGTGGACCGGTATTCCGATTTCAATCGGTTTGGCACCTAGCAAAACTTTAGCTAAAGTAGCGAATTTTTATGCCAAGCGGGTTATTAAAGCGGGTGTTTGTGATTTACGTAGCGCGCCATTACGCGATTCGTTATTAAAGACGCTGCCGATAGAAGAAGTTTGGGGAATTGGACGTAAACTGACTGAAAAACTCCAGCATTATTCGATAAAAACCGCTTTTGATTTACAACAAGCTAATCCGAAAATCATGCGTCGACGTTTTAGTGTGGTAGTTGAACGTATTATTCTCGAATTAAATGGGATTTCTTGTCTGAGTTTAGAAAGTGTAGCGCCAAAAAAACAGATTATGTGCTCGCGTTCTTTTGGCAGACCTGTGACCGAGCTGCACGATTTAAGCAGTGCACTGAGTCGCTATACCGCGCGTGCCGCGTATAAATTAAGGGAACAAGACTGCAAAACGCAAGCCATTTATGTGTTTATTACTACTAATAAACATAAAGCCAGCGATCGACAATATATGAAGGGTTTAACATGCTCTTTAGTGACGGCAACGAATGATACGCGTGTATTAATTACCGCGGCACAGCAGGTTTTAAAACAATTGTATAAAACCGGATTTAATTATAAAAAAGCCGGAATTTTATTAATGGACATTATACCGAGTCACCAACAAACCAATGATCTATTTATTCAATCCACCTCACAGCGCTCAGTTACATTAATGAAAATATTGGATGAGACAAATCAGATCTTCGGTTCGCACACGCTTTTTTTTGCTGCGGAAGGTGGTGCACAAGCCTCTTGGACGATGCGTGCTGGACATCGTTCGCCACGCTACACCACACATTGGCAAGAAATTGTTAACGTCATGGCATAACGCGCAACGCTGGTTTTCTGTGCTTAATTTATTTTTTATTTTTTTAAATATCTAGTCAATGCTTAAAATATAAATTATACTTTTTAATCGTCGTCAGCTAAGGCTGAAGTATATCTCTTAAAGGAATAAGAATATGAAACCACATATTATTTTTGTTGGATTTCGCGCCGATATTATTGACTCGGTTGATTGGAAAAAAAATAAGGTCAGTATTATTGTACATG
>JBDKHQ010000034.1:0-5774 GCA_039797585.1 Pseudomonadota bacterium
CCAAAGAATAAAAAAGGCATCGACCATGCTTTATCTATTCCAAGATAAATAAGACCAGCGTAAATTAAACCAGACCATATTAAGCAGTGAGCAGTCATAGCTATCCAATTTTTACCTTTGAATTGTGCTAAGAAGTCTCCTTGAAGTGGATAATCTGCAATTGCGTGTAAAGTTAAGAATAAGTAAATTTCTTTCATTTTATTTTCTCCGATTTTTCTAACCATTTTTCACAAGCTTCTTTATTTTTAATCATGTGCGAGAATCTTAAATCTATTTCAAATATGGAATCTAAGGATTTCTTAACGTGTGGAGTAGCTTCTTTAATCAAAGATTTTAATTCTTCGATTTCTTCTTGCCTCTTTTTGCAAGCTGCGAGATAAAACATTTCACCTTGAAAGAAACTAAACCCCGACCTTGAATAACCTGGAATTTGCTCCCTAAAAATAGCGTGTTCTGCCTTCCACTTTTCTTCTGGAATCTCATTGCTCATCTCTACAACCCCACTCAATACTATATTTATCTTTAGGACACCCACGATACTCGCCAATTAATAGACCTGCTACGAAGGCGAGAAGTATAAGAAGCTTCATCTCCCACCCCTCACTATCAACATTATTATTTGTTCTATTCCTATCTTCATTGTGAATAGCCCTACTGATAACCAGGCCACGTTTTTCCAATTAGAGACGAAGGATTTTATTTTCTCAAAGCGAGTTTTTATCTCAGTAAGTGTTAGGATTCTTTCTGCTAGCACTAGATTGATTTTCATAACTACCTCTCACACACAAATTTAAGTTCTATCCATTCGAGTTTATCTTTAGATATTCCATCAGTGTAAAAATGCTCCTCATTTTCATATAGACATATTGATGCTAAAGGGATTTCACTATTCAGCATCTTATAAAAAACCTGATACCACTTCTTTTTCTTTTCTGGTCTACGAATAAGGATTAAGAGTGGATGGGTGTGGTTTGTACTTATTCTTCCGTCTATCGTGAAGGTGTTTATGTCCTTAATGAATAATGGATATGTAATGCCCATATTATCCTCTAGTACATATTCCTTATCGCCCATTGGGATGTAGCGAACTATGTCACCTGCCATAAACTCTTGTCTTACTATCATTGCATCCTCACTAATAGTTTATTGTTCATCTTGATATTCCTCGACTGCTAGTTCTATATTTAATTCTTTTGCTATTTCTAATATACTTTGAACCATAGAGGCCCAATTACCAATGTCGTAAGCGTCCCACGAAATATCTTGTGTTTGACGTAGACTAAGTTCTTGGGATTCACAGTCTGTTAGTAATGACTGTAAGTGACCTTGTAATAATTGTTTATTCATACATTTAATCCCTTCCTTTTTAAATATCTATTATGCATACAAACTCTACAATCCCTAGCAAGTGCGTTTTTTCTCCTGTATGTGTTTTCATAAGAAAATACGTGTCCATGTTTACAGTGGGTTTTAATCTTGTTTGCTGCTGATGTGCTATTACTATTATTTAAAACATTTTCTCTATTGCTGACCTCTCTGAGATGATCGGGATTACAACATAGCCTATTTTTGCAAATATGATCTATTACCAGTCCACTATTTATTCTTCCGTGGAACATTAAATAGCTACACCTATGAGAGTAGTAGTACTTTCCATTAATATGGAATTTGCCATATCCATTTTTCTTACTATTGGAATAACCTGTCCAGTTCCAGCAGTTACCATCGGATATTGAAATTTTAGATATAAATTTTATGTGGTCAAATTCTGGTATTTCTTTCATGCTTCACCACGATAGACAGTAGTAAGTTTCACCATCTACTTTCCAAGTAAATAAAGCGTCATCTAGTGATGACTTCGAATAGTCTGACACTTCATTAGGTGTGACTATTTCAGCATTAATTGAGTAATTATCTGCTAAATTGCTAACATCTATCAGGTCACTTGTTTTGACTCCGATATCACTCAATAATTGTGCCATTGCTTCCTTTTCAGGTTCAGACATAAAGTGATTAAAGTTTTCTGCTCTCGTGGAAATACGCTCGACAAGGTCAAGTGATTGGTCGTAAGTTAAATAGTTAATTGTTTCATTTTTCATTTTACTCGTCTCCTCTAATTGTTCCGAAATACATTAGCGTTAAGTCCCCTTCACTTTCCTGGTACACGATATCGTCGATATAAATCATGTATGGATGCGCATGCTCGTCTTTTTTACTGTTAAGATATTTGAGCAATTCGCTGCGATCTTCGAAGGATAAAGAATTATAACTATGCTGAGAAAAATACGGCTGAAAATATATTTTACCATCACGCTCCATCATATCCGAGTCGCTAGTATGGCCTGAAATTGCATAATGCGGTCTAGTAACGTGAATCATTTTTTACCCCATTTATTTGTTTTGTCGTTGTAGTAAATATATCCAATAGATTCAAATTCCTTAACAGTCGCAAGAAGTTTAGCGTTACCTATGGGATATTTAAAACCTAAGTCATTTGTGGCATTTAATGCTATTATTAAATCTTTAATTTGCTTCTTTTCTTTTGTGCTTAGTGCGCTCATTTTATACCTACTTTTCTGGTCTTCTTTGATGCTTCAACTTCTTTATGCTTGAAAGGAATGACATTTTCAGACTGATCGGGTTCTTGGTAGACGCTACCTATGCCTTGCTTCCAAGCTGAAGCTTGCGACGACATTAGAGTTTGCATGGCACGTTCCGAATAATTCTTGTAATGAGCGTTACGTCCTATGCTTCCATTGCTTATTTGATAATAAATGGTTCCTTTTGGCGCATATGCTTTGACGTCAATGTAAGGCAAAACTCCAGTCGGGTCATCTGCGACTGTGTCGTCAGAGTGCATACGAGTTTTTCGTAGTGCGAATTTTTTTGTTATCCACATAAATTTCTCCTAATAATTAATTGCTTCATAAACATTGTCGTCGATATTGCTGTCTTCCCATTCAACGTGGAAGTCTCCCGAATAACCTGAACCATCACAACTTTTGCAAAACTCCCGCGCATCATCCACACAAGCGCAGCGATTAGCGTCTAGTACTGTGTCCACCTCTGGAGAGTTATGAGGGCCTTGATAAAGAATTTTTCCAGTCCAACATATAATTTTAATATTTGGATTCATATTAACCTCATTTCTATACTATCAGCTAAATAACGCCACGAATTAAATGCCTTATTAACATAATCTTGGATCCCAACGTGAAAAGCTTCGGGTTCAATTTCAGCTCTATAACCATACTGTGAGATGACTGGGAATAATTTCCTATCAGATAAGGCCCAAAATTGACTTAGAATCTCATTTTTAAAGTCGCTATAATCAACTTGCTTTCCTCTCCTGTCATGCTCGCCAACAAAATCAGCGTCAATAATTCGCTTACATTGTGCAAGTGTCATATGCTTAACTCGACTCATACTAACCCCATTTTTAGTTTAGATACTTTCTTTCTTCTTCCTGATATAGAATGTTTATTTGCGCATTTTCTACATGTCCTAGACCCATGGGCCGAATATCTAGTATTTTCTTCATTAAACTCATGTCCTCTTTTGCAATGAGTTTTTTTAGAATTTAAAGCAGACATTGATCCAGAGTTTTCTAGCGTATTTAGTGTTCTTGTAACCTGTCTTAAGTGATCAGGGTTTACGCATTTTTTATTCATACACATGTGATCGATTACCAGGCTATCTAAAAGCTCCCCATTAAATAAATAGTAACTACACCTATGAGCTAGAAATGCCTTACTTTTGAAAGAAAACCTTCCGTAACCATAAAATATATTGCCCTGCCATTCCCAGCACCCAGATTTAGCCACTTTTATCTTGCTAATGAATTTAATATGGTCAAATTCTGGAATTTTAACCGCTTTCATTACAAACCCCCCTTAAAGCACTGATTCATTACTACTGTACAGTCGATTTTAGCCATTCTGACAGGTTTTCTAGCCTTGGCCTTAACTACCCTAGCCTCAAGCTTATTTTTAGCTAATTTGACTGAACTTGCGTGGCATAACCTATCATCCAGTCTATAATAATAATTTACTGGGCATTTATATCCAACCAAGTAGGTATCATGACGCTCTGATCTAATAATCCTGGAATTATGAGCACAGCTAGTAAATAATAAACACAATAATACAATTTTCATTTTATTCCCCTTAATATAATTTCACTCTTATTACTCTTATCTACCCATTCAATACTCGCCCCAGGATTCGCCCTAATAATCCCATTAACGACTGAATCATCTTTATGGCCCTTGAATAATATGCGGCCATCTAGCTTGATTTCGATTTCAGACTGACGGTTGTAGTGCTTCTTATGAGCACTCTTCTCGTCATTAGCTCTTTTTTTAAACCATGATGACTTACTCGACATTATTACCTCTCGACTCCAAGACCTCAACTCGGTCACCATTTCTAATCAACCATCTTGCTGAATCAATAGTTCGGTAATGGGCCATTGCTAGCTCAAGGTCTTCGTAGTCCAAGTTTTCCAGATTAAATAAAATTATAGAGTACATTACATTTTACCTACAGCTAAACGCTCTTTAATTGACTCGGTAACCACAAGCATGACCATTGACTCAAGATTATCCATCTCAGCTTCACAATTTACTGCGCTGTGGTATTTGATCAGGTGTCTAATATGCTTAAAGGAGTGTAACGCTTCAAGTCTGGTAATCTCCATTCTTTCCAATAACTCAATAAGAGCTTTCATTCTATTAATCACATGCTCAAAATTCATTTCATTACCTTTCATAATCAATCCCCCGTTGAAAACAAGATAAAATAAGTGAATACGATTGTCAACAATAATAATTCAATTAAGTTTTTACTAACGGTTCGTTAAGTTGGTTAAGTGAAAATTAACTGGGAATTAACGGGTTACAGCTTATTCCTTAATGTTGCTAATGAATTGAGGTGCCAAAACAGAACATCTTCTTTTTTTTTAATCATCAAAATACCTATATAAAAAAAATACTCTTTTTTTATTGTGTATATACAATCACGAAGAGTGAAAAAAAAAATGGATGTTCTGTTTTACCACCTAGGAAACGCTCGTACATTAAGGAAAACTCCCTAACCTGTTAATCCCCAGTTAAAAAATAATTAATAGACTTAATGAACCGTTAGTAATATCTTAATGAAAAAAAGGAGGAAAAATGCCAAGAAAAAAAAGAGTTTATGATGAGAATGGAAAGGTTGTACCAACTTTCAAAGAGTTAGGAATCACCCCACAAATTGAGCAGAGCAAAATGGAAATGGGTCGAGAGCTGTATCAAGATTGGTATGAAAAGAAAGTTGAAGCATGGCAACTAGTAAATGAACCAAAGATTCAGCAAGAAAAGATGGCAAAGGCCGCAAAAGAGAAACTTAAGGAGGTTAATCACTGGTATAACGAAATGCCAAAAACTAAAGTTAGATCATTAATATTATCAGCTGCGTCGAAAAAAGACGTAGTATTTGAGGTTTTCTTGACCAAAATTAAGATGACCTCACCTCTTTATATGTATTACTTAAATCTAATCAGCAGAATAGAGGAAGAGAATCTAGATATTCCCACTATTGAATATAGTAAGTTAACCAGGTTTCCTAAGTATTCACGAAAAGATGATAAGTTAATAGGTTCATCTCATACATTTGTTGCTATGTTTACTAGCTGCTTTCCACCAGATAGAAGATCATCTAAGTCATTAATGCTTTAACCGCTAGGGCGAATGCCCTAGCTTCTATCTATCTGCCCAGGTGAATTGCATGTAAGTT